>CACLPR010000012.1 GCA_902608845.1 uncultured Pelagibacteraceae bacterium | reverse complement strand
TAGATGTTAATAATCTTTTCTGTAATTCAATCATTTAATACCACCAAAATTTCTTTTTACTTTTGAAAAATTATTAATGATTTTGCTAAAATCTTTTCTTGTAAAATCAGGCCAAAGTTTACTTACAAAATAAATCTCAGTATAAGACAGTTGCCATAGTAAAAAATTACTCAGTCTATTTCTATTTCCAGTTCTTATTAAGATTTCAGGGTCTGGAATATTTTTGGTATATAGGTTTTCAGATATATTTTTTTCATTGATACGAATTGATGAATTATTTAATTTTTTAACAGTATTTATAATTTCTTCTTTAGAGCCATAATTTAAAGCTATTATAAGTTGAATTTTATTATTTAATCTTGTTAGACTCTCTGCTTTTCTAAGTTTAACTTTTAGTGAATTTGGAAATTTTTCTAAATTACCTATTATTTTTAATTTAATTTTTTTTTTAATTAAGTTGTTTAATTCTTTTTTAATATATTTTTCTAGTATACTAATTAAAAACCTAATTTCACTCTTTGGTCTTTTCCAATTTTCAGTAGAAAAAGTAAATAAAGTAAGGTATTTAATTTTTTTTGATATTGCTTCTTCGATGATATTTTCTACAACCTCTATACCTTTAGAATGACCATAATTTCTTGATTTTTTTTTTTGAATTCCCCATCTTCCATTGCCATCCATTATTATGGCTACATGTTTGGGCAGTATCATATAGTCATTATTTCATTTTCTTTTGCAACAACTCTATCATCAATAACTTTTATTTGACTGTCTGTGTAATCTTGAATAATTTTTTCCTTTTTTTTTACTTCATCTTCTGAAATCTCTTTATCTTTTAGAAGTTTTTTTAACTCATCATTTGCTTCTCTTCTTATATTTCTTATAGATACTTTACACTTTTCACCCATAGATTTAATTATTTTCTTTATTTCAGATCTTCTTTCTTCACTAAGATCAGGGACAGGTAATCTAATTAATTGTCCATCAATCTGTGGATTTAATCCTAATTCTGATTTTTTAATTGCAGAGTCTATAAGTGCTACATTATTTGTATCCCAAACCTGTATGTTTATGCTTCTAGGTTCTGGGGTTGTAATGCTGCCTAATTGATTAATTGGCATTTTCTGACCATAAACATCAACTTTTACAATGTCTAACATGGCTGCATTCGCTCTTCCTGTCCTTAATGAGCTAATTTCACTTTGAAACACTTCATATGTTTTAGACATTTTATTATTGTATTTTGACTCCTCAAACATTACTCACCTATTTTTAGCCTAATAAAATTATTAATTTGCAAATTTGAAATATCTAAGTTTGTTATAACATCTTTAACCTTCATTTTTGGGTCCATTACCCAATCTTGAGACATTAAACTATTTTCATCTTTAAATTTATTAATTTTACCTATACTAATTTTCTTTGCTATATCTTCCGGTTTGCCTGAACTTTTCAATTCTTCCTCGATTAAATTGACCTCTTTATTTATTATTTCTTGATCAATGAGGTCTGCATTTAATGCAATTGGATTTGATGCTGCTATATGCATTGATAATTGTTTTCCAAATAAATCAATTTTATCAGATTTCTCACTAGTATTCAAAGATACTATTACTATTAATTTTGATACATTATCTTTAATTACTGAATGTTGATAAGCAAAATTTCTTGAATTTTCATCAGCTAAAGTTTTTACTCTCCCAATTGTTATTTTTTCTCCAATTTTTGCTATTAAGGCTACTAAATTTTCATCAACAGTTTTATTATTTTTCATGGTTGATTTTTTTAAATCTTCAATATTTGAAGAATAATGATTATTTAATTCACTTAATTCTTTAACAAATTCAATAAAATCGTTATTTTTTGCAACAAAGTCTGTTTCACAATTCACTTCTATCAAAGACATTTTTTTTTCATCCCCAGATGTAACTACAACTCCCTCAGTTGCACTTCTTGACATTTTTTTTGAAGCTTTAGCTATACCTTTTACTCTCAAAATTTCAGCAGCTTTATCTAAATCACCATTAGACTCTTTTAACGCAGCATTACAATCTTTAAAACCTGCGCCTGTTGATTTTCTTAATTGTTTTACTTTTTCTATATCACTCATTTCATTTTCCTATAATAAAATTAATTTTTTAATTAAGTTTTGTTTCTGATTTTACTTCTGTAGATTTTTCTGGGCTTGGGTTTTCAACTTTTAAAGTCTCTGTATCTTTATCACTAGTAATATTTTGTGGTGCTTCCTTTTTAGCATTCAGAATTGTTTCTTTTAAAAGTGAACAATACAAATCAATAGATCTTCTAGCATCATCGTTTCCAGGAATAGGAAAATCAATACCATCTGGATTTGAATTTGTATCTAAAATTGCAACTATTGGAATACCTAGTTTAACAGACTCTTTAATTGCTAAAGACTCATAATTTGTATCAATTATGAATACTAGATCAGGTATCTTTTTCATTGCTGATATTCCACCAAGTGATCTTTGCAGTTTATCTCTCTGGCCACTCATTTTTAATAATTCTTTTTTAGTAAAGCCTCTATTCTCTGATTTTAAATCAGACTCTATTTTATCTAGTTTTTTTATTGAGTTAGAAATTGTTCCCCAATTTGTAAGCATTCCACCTAGCCATCTATAATTAACAAAATATTGATCTGTTTCATTTGCAAGTTCTGCTATTGCCTCAGATGCTTGTTTTTTTGTTGATATAAATAATATTTTCCCACCTGATGAGATTGTTGAATAGACTTTTTCTAAAGCTACTTTAGCTAGCTCTAGGGTTTGTGTTAAATCTATTATATGAATTGAATCTCTTTTTCCAAAAATAAACTTTTTCATTTTTGGATTCCATCTTAAAGTTTTATGGCCTAGATGAACGCCAGCTTCTAATAATTGTTCTATTGTTAAGTTTGGTATTTTCATATTTATTCCCGGTTATGCCACCACAATTACTGCCTAAAAAGGACCGGAGGTATAAAACCAGAAATTGTGTGCGTATTAATTTATGGAACTATTTACAAAAAATAGAAGAAAAAACAAGTTTTTTTTAAATAACATCAATATTTTCCTCATTTCTCATCAAATTGATCATTTTATGATCTATTTTTCTTTTTTCACTCAATTGAAAAGACATCCTTTTTTTATCTGCTTCAACGTCGATTATCACTTTGGTCTTACCGGTTTCTGAAAAAAATTTATTAATTTTTGTTATATCGTCAATATTTTTGATTTCTATTTTTATTTCATCTATTGGCTTATCAATCACTTCTTTGATAGAAATAATTTTTCTTATATTAATTTTCTTTTGTATTTTGCTCTCATCTACATAATTTTTAACTAAAGTTATCATAACAGAATTACCTTCAATAAGTATTTCTCTATTATTTTCAAAAATATCTGAAAATACAAACAATTCAAAGACACTAGATAAATCAGAAAATTTAATTATTGCATATGAAGTCCCTTTTTGTGTTTTTTTTTCTTGAACCTTAAGTATCGTAGATAAAATATTTGAACTTAAATTATTTTCATTTGAATTAAACTCTTCATAATCAATAATATTATATTGATTAAAAAGAGATTTATACTGATTTAGAGGATGATCAGAAATAAAGAAACCCAAAGTTTCAAATTCTTTAGATAGTTTAACATCTACATTCCAATCTTCAATGACATCTAAATAAGTCTCATCATTATCTTCTTGAAATAAATCAATTTGGTTTACAGAATTATTTTCAAAAATATTTTTTGATTTTAAAATAATATTAGGTATTGAATTGTATAAAGAGTGTCTATTCTTATACAAATTATCAAAAGCTCCTGCTTTTACAAGACCTTCTAACTGTAATTTATTTATATATTTTGGGCTTACACGATTTATAAAGTCAGTTAAATCTTTAAACACTCCATTTTTATTTCTCTCTTCTACAATTTTTGAAATTGCTTCAAATCCAACACTTTTAATTGCACCTAGTGCGTAAAGAAAATCTTTACCATCAGAGGAAAAGTCTGCATAGCATTTATTAATATCTGGACGAATTATACTTATACCCAATCTTTTAAGTTCTTCATAAAATTCACTTAATTTTTTTTGGTTTGAAAGCTCCATCGACATAGAAGCAGCAAAAAATTCATGTGGATAATATGTTTTTAAAAATGCAGTCTGATATGCTATTATTGCGTATGCAGCAGCATGGCTTTTATTAAATCCATATTCGGCAAATGGTTCTATCTTTAAAAAAATTCCAGCTGCAATATCTTTGCTGATTCCATTATTATAAGCTCCCAAAACAAATCTTTCTTTTTGTTTTTCAAGTTCTGCTCTTTTTTTTTTACCCATGGCTCTTCTTAATATGTCTGCTTCACCTGCAGTAAATCCCGATAATACTTGAGCAATTTGCATTACTTGCTCTTGATAAATAATCACACCGTAAGTTGGTTTTAAAATTTCCTCCAGCTTAGGATGCAAATAGTCAGGTTCTCTCTTTCCATGTTTGCAATCGTTATAGACAGGGATATTACTCATAGGACCAGGTCTATATAAAGCAACTAAGGCAATAATATCTTCCAAATGATTAGGTTTCATGTTGATTAAAGCATCTTTCATTCCAGAACTCTCTAATTGAAATAATCCAACAGTTTTACCACTTGATAAAAGGTTAAATACTTTTTGATCTTCGTAATTAATAGTTTCAATTTTAAAATTTGGATGATTTTTTTCTACAAGTTTTTGAGTATTATTAATTACTGTTAACGTTTTTAAGCCCAAAAAGTCAAATTTTACTAATCCTGCATTTTCAGCTGAATACATGTCGAATTGTGTAGAAGGTAGTAATAAATTCGCGGAAGAGTCCTTATACAAAGGCACAGTTTCTGTTAGTTTTTTGTCAGCTATAACAACACCAGCGGCATGAGTAGCAACATTTCTATTTAGCCCTTCAAGTTTTAGTGACAGCTCAATTAGACGACTAACTCTTTTGTCCTCATTAATTAATTTTTGCAATCTTGGTTCTACATTGATACTTTCTTGCAAGGTTAATGGCCTAGATGGATCAAAAGGTATCATTTTACAGATGCTATCTATAAAACCATATGGCAGTCCAAGTACACGCCCAACATCTCTTATTACCATTCTAGCCTTAAGTTTTCCAAATGTTATAATGTGGGCAACACTATCTTTATATTTAGTTGTTAAATATTTGAAAACTTGATCTCTTTTTTCCTCACAAAAATCTATATCAAAATCAGGCATAGAAATCCTATCGGGGTTTAAAAATCTTTCAAAAATTAAATTAAACTTTATTGGATCAACATCTGTTATAGATAAACACCATGCAACTAACGAACCTGCACCAGATCCTCTTCCAGGACCAACTGGTATATTATTATCTTTTGCCCACTTTATATAGTCTGAAACAATTAAGAAATATCCTGCATAATTCATTTCAGTTATAATTTTTATTTCATGATTTAACCTATCTTTATAAGTTTCTTTAATTTTAATATTATTTGATATTTTTTTTATTAGTTCTTGATCAGTTTTAAATTTTTTCTCCAGACCGTTAAAGGAGTCTTTTTTTAAGTTATCATCAATATTTGCTATATTTGTGCTAATGCTAGGCAATATAGGCTTAGAAGGAATGGGCCTAAAATCACATCTATAAGGTAAGTTATAATTATTTTCTAATGCTTCAGGCAGATCTTTGAAAATCTCATACATTTCCAATGAAGATTTTAAGTAATGATTATTGCTTAGTTTCAATCTTTTTTGATCATTAATATAAGTTTTGTGACCAATACACATTAAGGCATCGTGCGCTTCATGCATTTCCTTATCCAAATAGTAAACCTCGTTAGTTGCTATGACTGGTATTTCATATTTTTTTGAAAGATTAAGATTGAAAATTTCGAATTCTTTTTCATTCTTATCTCCATGTCTTTGAATTTCTAAATAAAAATTTTCTTTAAAATTTTTGTTTAATAGTGTTATTAATTCATCTAACTCATCAACTAATCCTTTGTTAAAGATACTGCCAATCAAATTAGTTACTGATCCAGAAAGAACAATTATCCCCTCACTGTATTTTATTAAATCATCAATCGAACAATGCGGCTGATCATTATCAGTATTTTCTAAATAAGCTTTTGAAGACAGTTCAATTATATTTTTATAACCAAAATAATTTTTGGCGATAAGTGGAATTAGTCCATAAGTATTTTTAAATCTAAATTGAATTTGTGAGCCAATTATAGGTTGTGTTCCTACAGATGAAATATTTTCTGAAAATTCTAAAGCACCTGATAGATTATAAGTATCACTTAGACCAACTGATTGTATCTTATTTTTCTTACAATACTCTTTTAGAGTTTCAATTTTTAATGCACCCTCACAAATTGAGTATTGAGAGTGAATTTTAATTTGATTAAAAGATTTTTTTTCAGATTGTAGCATTGATAATTTGTATATTACCATTATTCATTATAATTTTACAATCTGCCATATTTGCAAAATATCTATTATGAGTTGCAAAAATTATTATCCTATTTTTATTTTTTAAATTAAATAGTATTTTAAAGACAAGTTTTGCATTATCTGTGTCTAGACTGCCAGTTGGTTCATCTGCTAATATAATATCAGGATCATTAATTAATGCCCTTGCAATGGCAATACGTTGATTTTCACCTCCAGATAATTCGTTAGGAAAATGGTTTAATCTAGATGACATGCCTACGTTTTTTATCAATTTTTTTGCAAGTTCAATTGAATTTTGTTTTTCCTTAGCAATGAGTAAGTTTGGTAAATAAACATTTTCTAAAGCTGTAAAATCGGACAATAAGTTTTTGTCTTGATAAATAATTCCTATTTTCTTTGCTCTAATTAAATCATTTTCAACTTTGTTATTTGGCTTTATTTTGTTGCTATTTATTTCGATTGAACCTGATGTAGGGTTATCGATCAATGATAATAAGTTGAGAAAAGTAGATTTTCCAGATCCAGATGGCCCCATTATAGAATAGGTTTTTCCAGGTTCAAAATTAAATGAGATATCGTTTAAAACCTTTATAGATTTATTTTTCTCATATTTTTTTGTTAGATTTTTAATTTTAATATAATTATTCATATTTAAGAGTTTTAACGGTATCTAATGAAGATGCTTTTGAAGCTGGGTATATAGATACCACAACTGTTGTTATTATTGAACAAAGAGAGATTATTATAATTGAATTTATATTTATTTCAGAAGGCATGGAATTTAAAAGATAAATATCTTCTGGGAAAAGAGAAACGCCAAATATATTTGAAATAAATTGTCTTATACTTTCTATATAAATACAAAATAGAGTACCAACAACTACACCAAATAATGTTGCTGATGTTCCTATAAAAAAACCCACTAAAAAGAAGATTTTTTTTATCGATTTACTACTTACCCCAATTGATTTCAGGATACCTATATCTCTTGTTTTATTTTTAACTAAGATTGTAAGTCCAGATATTATATTGAATGCAGCAACTACAATTATTAAAGAAAGGATTATAAACATTACGTTTCTTTCTACTTTCAAAGCTGAAAATAATGATTTATTCATATCTGACCAGGTATAGACTTGAGCATCTGGAAACAGAGCTATTAAATTTTTTTTATGAATTTCTATATTTTTTGGGTTTTTAAAATAAAATTCTACGAATCTATTTTCTTTATTCTTATTTAAAAAATTCTCAAGGGTCTCTAAATTTATATATGCAATATTTTCATTGAAGTCAGATAAGCCACTATCAAAAATTGAAGTTATCTTAAAGTTTTTTTGTTTGGGAAGTGTACCTACTAAGGTTTGAATTCCAGCGGGAGAAATAATCGTAATAATATCACCAACATCAACATTCAAATTAAAGCTTAATTCTTTACCAATAGAAATAGTACTATCATTTAAATTTTTTGATCCAAAAAATTCCTCATTTTTTACTATTTGAAGATTTTTAAAATCACTTTCTTGATATCCTTTTAGGAAAACACCCTTAGTATTATCTTTATTTATGATTACTGCTTCTCCATCATTTGAAACTATATTTTTGGCAAAATCAAAATCTTGAATATATTCTAATGGTTTATTTCCTGGTTGAACTACTGCATGAGCATTAAAACCTACAATTTTAGTAATTAATTCAGTTCTAAAACCATTCATTACCGACATAACAATGATTAGAACTGCAACCCCTAATGAAATACCAATAAAAGAAAAAATTGAAATAATATTTAAAAAACCATCATTTTTTCTGGTCTTTAAAAATCTAAATGTAACTTCTCTTTCTAACTGTGAGATCAATTTGATTTAGCTTTTAAAATTTGTGACGCAACATCTTCAATATTTAAATTTTGAGTTTCACCATTAATTTCTTTAAACTCAAATAAATCTCCCTCAGTTTTATTTCCCAAAATCAACTGATACGGAATACCAATTAAATTAAATTTCCTAATTTTTGCTGAAATATTTTCTTCAGTATCATCTATGATAGCATCTATATTTTTAGTCTTAAAATATTCAAATATTTTATTTGATTTTTCTAAGTTTGTTGTGTCATTCTTTTTAATCATTGGAATTATAGCACAATGATAAGGAGCGACTGATATTGGCCATTTCATTATTTCATCTTTATCGTTGTATTTAGCCTCAATTATGGCACCTACCAATCTCGATACACCTATTCCATAAGATCCCATTTTAACAAATTCTTTTTTACCATTAAAATCTACTGCAGCATTCATTGGTTTTGAATATTTATCTCCAAAATAAAATATATGACCTACCTCAATTCCCTTTGTATTTACTCTAAATTCCTCTGGAACTACATTTTCAAATTCTCTCTGGTCAAATTTTTCATCTGTAACAGAATAAAATTTTTCATATTGCTGTCGTAAATCATTAAGCGAATTTTTTTCTAATAAAGTAGATGAGCTATTCACATCAAATATTCTTTTGTCTGTGTAAATTTTACTTTCCCCTGTATCAGCGAGAATTATAAATTCATGGGAAAGGTTTCCGCCTATAGGTCCTGTATCCGCCGCCATAGGTATTGCTGATAAATTTAATCTTTTAAAAGTTCTTAGATATGAGAGAAAAAATTTATTGTAAGAAAAAAGAGCTTCATCATCATTTATGTCGAAAGAGTAAGCATCTTTCATATAAAATTCTCTACATCTCATAATTCCAAATCTTGGTCTTAACTCATCTCTAAATTTCCATTGAATATGATATAATAGTTGTGGTAGTGATTTATATGATTTAATACTTGACCTAAATATTTCTGTTACTAATTCTTCATTAGTCGGTCCATATAACATTTCTCTATTCTGACGATCTTTAATACGCAACATCTCTTCTCCATAATCGTCATATCTTCCACTTTCTTTCCAAATTTCTGATGATTGAATTGTTGGCATTAAAATTTCTTGAACACCAATTCTATCCTGCTCCTCTCTAACAATTTGCTCTATTTTTTTCATAACTTTGAAACCAAGTGGTAACCATGAATAAATACCAGCTGAAGATTGCTTAATCATTCCAACTCTTAACATAAGTTGGTGAGATTTAATTTTAGCTTCTGTAGGATTATTTTTAAGAATTGGTACAAATGATTTTGAAAAATACATTTTATTATTTAAATTCTTACCAAGTTTATATTTGTTAGTGGTTTTTTCCCAGTTTTTTCTTTTGAAAATTTGCGACAAGCAATCTTAAGAGCATCTATAAGATTATCTTTTTGTTTTGTGTTATTTAATGAAAATGTTTTGACAGTTTTTTCTATTTCTTCCTCTAATCCATAAATAAAATCGTCATTTTCATATACTGGAAGTCCTCTAAAAGTTACCAAAGGTTTATTATGAATGTTGCCTTTAGGTGTAATCATAATTGTAGCCTCTAAAAATCCATTTGATGAAATATTTCTTCTTTCTTTAATTGATCTCGAATCTTCTTCTACTGGAACATTTCCATCTAAATAAACTCTTCCATTTGGTGCTTTATCATAAACCTCCGGCTTTTCTCCTGGATACAACTTAACAATATCTCCATTTTCTACTTGGACTGGGTATTTAACTTGCATTTCTTTAGCAAACTCAATGTGCTCCATCATATGTCTATGTTCTCCATGAACAGGAATAACTACTTTTGGTTTAACCCAGTTATACATATCTCTCAAGTCTTCACGGTTAGGATGACCAGATACATGAATATATTCATTATCTTCAGATATAACTTCAATACCTTCCTTAACTAAATTATTATGTAGTTTATATAACTTCTTTTCATTTCCAGGGATAATTTTTGATGAAAAAATAACAGTATCATTTCTTTCAATAAAAACATCTGGGTGAGTATATTTAACTATTCTATTCATAGCACCCATTGGTTCACCTTGACTCCCAGTGCATAAATAAACAATTTTTTCTCTAGATATATTTTTTGCATCTCTTGGATCTATAGGATCAATAACATTTTTAAGATAACCACATTGTCTAGCTGCTTTAAATATTCTATGCATTGATCTTCCAACTAGCGAAATATGTCTCCCTGTTTGCTCTGCACAATAAAAAATTGTTTCCATTCTTGCTACGTTAGATGCAAATGAGGTAACAATTATTCTTTTTTTTAATCTTTGAAAAACTTTAAGTAAATTTTTACGAACATCTAGCTCTGATCCTGCTCTGCCTGCACTAAATACATTTGTAGAGTCGCATATCATAGCCAATACACCTTCGTTACCTATCTCTTTTAATCTTTCAGAGTTTATGTTTCCACCAATTAAAGGATCTGGATCACATTTCCAATCTCCTGTATGAAGTATATTGCCTGCTGGTGTTTGTATTCTAAGACCATTAGGTTCTAATATTGAATGAGTAAGTGTAACAAACTCTATTTTGAAGGGATCTAAATTAATTGTACTATTAAGTTCTACAATTTTTAAATAGCCAGTTATATCAATTTTTTTTTCTTTAAATTTTTCTGTGATTAAAACTGAAGTAAAAGGTGTTGCATAAATTTTGCATTTTAATTTTGGCCAAATATGAGTAATGGCTCCTATATGATCCTCATGGGCATGAGTAAGGACTATGCCAAGTAGATCGTCTTTTTTATCAATTATAAATCCTGGATCTGGATATATAATATCAATACCAGGAACTGTATCATCTGCAAATGTCACACCTACATCAACTATAATCCATTTTTGATTGTCTGGCTTACCATATGCAAATAGGTTCATGTTCATCCCTATTTCACCAGATCCTCCTAACGGACAAAATAATAATTCATCTTTCATATTTTTTCATTAATCGCCACTTTTAGAATGCCTTTGATTGTTAAATCCTTATCAACTGTTTTAATACCCTTAATTGATGATTTAAATAAGTGTGCAAATCCACCTGTAAGTATAATCTTAAACTTTCTTCTGGTTTGTTTTAATATAAGTTTAATTATATTTTCAATTAAACCAGTATAACCATGATAAAAACCAGCTCTTACAGCTGTTTCAGTATTTTTGCCAATGACTTTTGTTGTTCTTTCTAGTTTAATTGTAGGTATTAAAGAGGCTTTATCTATTAAATTTTTAAGAGAAAGCTCTACACCAGGAGCTAAAACACCACCTATATAGTCTTTTTTTATAACAATATCAAAATTTGTAGCCGTTCCAAAATCAACAACAATATAATTATACTTATTATCAATAACTGATATTGCATTAGCTAAACGATCAGAGCCAATTTGTCTTTTGTTAACCTTTATATTTATAAATTTTTTTAAGTTACATGTTTTTAATTCAACACAATTCAATTTAGTGATTTCTTTAATAGTTTTTTTTATTATTTTATAAGAGTGAGGGACGACTGAACTGAAGAGTACTTTTCTAAGTTTAAAATTATATTTCCTTAAAAATAATAATTCTTTGTTGATAAATTTTTTATTTAAATTTTTCTTATGAAATTTTATATTTTTGATCAATTTTAAATTTTTATTAAATAAGCAAATTTTAATTGCAGTATTTCCAATATCTCCAATTAAATACATATATTAAACTCCAAATAAGTGTAGGTTTTTTTCATAAAGAAATTTAAATTCCTTAAATAATTCAAGTCTATTTAATTTTTTATTTGAATAATTATCTAAGCATGTAGTGGGATAATTATTAATTTTTGGACTACTTGAAACATTTATTCCAATTCCTACAATTAAGTATTTTTTATTCTGCTTAAATATTATTTCATGTAAAATTCCACAAACCTTTTTTTTATTTATTAATATATCATTAGGTTTTTTTATTGCAGTTACAGTGTTTATTTTTTTATAGATTATCTTTTTAATTATTTTTAAGTTTAAATTAATAATTTTTGATAAAGATATTTTTTTACCAATTTCAAAGAAGACTGATAAAAACAAGTTACCTTTCGTAGATATCCATTTATTTTTTCTTTGTCCTTTACCTTTTGTTTGTTGATCTGTTAAAATTATTCCTCTTTGATTGCCTTGTTTAATTAATCTTAATGCTACATTATTAGTGCTTTCTACTTTTTTGTATAAATATTTTTTTAATTTCATTAGATCATAGTAATTTTAGATACTATTTCTGTTATGCTGCTCGGATATATAAAGTATGCTAAAATAAATATTGTTGAAATCGCCAAAGTAATTTTTAATCCTAGATTATGTGATGTTTCATATTCTTCTTTTTCTGGATCAAAATATATAATTTTTATAATTCTTAGATAATAAAAAGCTGCTACGACAGTTGCTAGTAATCCAATAATTGCTAAAAAATACATTGACTGCTCTATAACTGCTAAGAATACATAGAATTTCGCAAAAAAACCTGCAAGCGGGGGTATACCTGCCAAAGAAAATAAAACTATCAACAACGAGAAAGACAAAATTGGATGTTTTTTAGAAAGTCCTGATAAGTCCTCTATATTTTCATAATATTTATCATTTCTTTTAAGCATAAATAAGCAGCTAAAAAAGGCTAAATTCATTACTAAATAAATTGATATATAAGTTATAGAACTTTGTATTCCTTCATTGCTAACCGTTGATAGTCCAGCCAATGCATAGCCCATATGACTGATTGAACTATATGCAATTAATCTTTTTAAGTTTTTTTGACCTATGGCCGCTACAGCTCCGAAAATCATTGAAGCTATTGATATAAATACAATAATAGTTTGCCACTGATCATTCATATTAGCAAAAGGTGTGTACAAAAACTTAATGAACACAGAGAGTGCAGCTATTTTTGGGAGTATAGCAAAGAATAATGTTACAGATGTTGGGGAGCCTTGATAAACATCTGGAGCCCACATATGAAAAGGTACAGCCGATATTTTAAATGCAAGACCAACTAAAATAAAGACTATCCCAAAAGTAGTGCCATAATTAAATTCAGTAGAGTTTATAAGTATTTGATCAAAATTTGTACTTTCAGAGAATCCATAGGTTAATGAGCAACCATATAACAACAAACCAGATGACAATGCACTAAGAACAAAATATTTTAGTCCAGACTCTGTAGAAAGTAAATTGTCTCTATTAAAAGAAGCAAGAACATACAAAGCTAACGATTGAAGCTCAAGGCCCATATAAAAAACTATTAGATCATTAGAACTTATCATTATCATCATTCCTAAAATGCTGCTTAAAATGAGGATTGGGTATTCAATTTTATTTAAATTGATCACTTGGATATATTTAGATCCAGTTAGCATTACAAAAATTCCAGATCCTACAAGTATAATCTTCATATAATTAGATAAATTGTCTATTAAATATGAATCATTAAATAAGTAAATTGTATCTAATGAGCTAAGATTTATTATTAGTGCCAATAAAATAATTAAAGATATATTTGATAAATTGTAAATTAAACTTGCACTATTTTTTTTGAAAACTCCAACTAGTAAAAATAACATTATAGATATCGATATAAAGATTTCTGGTAATATATATTGAAAATTTTCCATTAGTCCTTTGATGCAAGGTTGTTAATTAAGTCAAAATTATACATGTTTAAAGTATTCTCGACTGATGCTTCAATTGAATTAATTAATGGCTCTGGGTAAAAACCAAAGAATAAAATTGGTATTACTAGAGCTGATAAAGTTATAATTTCAAAGGTTTTTAAATCTTTCATACTTTTAAGCTCTTGATTATTAATTTCGCCAAAAACAACCCTTTTAAATAACCACAGCATATATGCTGCTCCTAAAATTACTCCCAAACTTGCAATAATCGCCACTAAAATATTTTTCTCAAATGCGCCCATCAAAATTAAAAATTCTCCTATAAAACCTGTTGTTCCAGGTAGTCCTAGAGCACCAAGTGTGAATACCATAAAAACAATTGCATATCTCGGCATTATAGAGACTAAGCCCCCATATTTATTAATTAACCTTGTGTGATGCCTTTCATAAACAACTCCAACACTCAAAAAAAGTGCAGCTGATACAAGTCCATGACTTATCATTTGAAAAATACTTCCTTCAATTCCTTGTTGAGTCATTGTGAAGATGCCTAATGTTACAAACCCCATATGCGCAACAGACGAGTATGCTATAAGTTTTTTCATATCTTCCTGCATCAAAGCTACAAGAGATGTATAAATAATTGCTATTAAACTTAAGACATAAACCAACATTGTGAAATTTTCGGAAGCTATTGGAAATAAACCTAGTGAAAATCTGATAAATCCATACCCAGCCATTTTAAGCAATATTGCTGCTAGCAATACAGAACCAACAGTTGGAGCTTCTACATGAGCATCAGGCAGCCAAGTATGTACAGGCCACATAGGAGTTTTTACTGCAAAAGAACTGAAAAATGCTAACCATAATAAATTTTGATATTCGACCTGAATCCCAAGTTCATAAAGTTTTTCAACATCAGTGGTTCCTGTTATCCAGTAAATTGAAATAATAGCGACCAACATAAGAACTGATCCTAATAAAGTGTACAGAAAAAATTTAAAGGCCGAGTAGACTCTTCTTTCTCCACCCCAAATACCAATAATTAAAAACATTGGTATGAGACCTGCCTCAAAAAATAAATAAAATACTACTAGATCAAGTGAGCAGAAAACACCAATCATAAAAGTTTCCATTATTAATATGGCAATTAAAAAGTCCTTCAGTCTATTTGTTATTGTAGCATTAACTGAAATTATGCAAATTGGAGTTATGAAGGTTGTTAATATTATGAATAAAATTGAAATACCATCTATTCCAACTTTATAATTAATAAATCCTGATAACCATTCTCTATTTTCTACAAACTGAAAGTCTACTGAATTATTATCAAAAACATGCCAAAGATATAAAGATAATAAAAAATTTGCTAAAGAAATAAATAAAGCCACATATTTGGAACTCTGATATTTTCCACTTGATGATTTTGTGAATAATATAAATAAAGCACCTATTGTTGGTAGTAAAATTAAGGAAGATAAAATTGGAAAGTTCATCAGTTTAATATCAGTATTGTTAGTAAAACTGAAAATCCAATCAACATAACAAATGCATATTGATAGATAAATCCAGACTGAAATTTGACTGCTTTAATTGATAAATTTTTAATTACACTTGAAATTCCATCAGGACCAAATTTATCTATTATTGATCCATCAACTTTTTTCCATAAAAACTTTCCAATTTTTTTTGAAGGATTGACAAATAAATAATCGTACATTTCATCGAAGTACCATTTCTTAACTAAAAATTGATAAATTGGTTCATTCATTTCTTTCAATCCTTTTACTATGTTTGTGTTTTTTAAATACAAATAATAAGAAAATGGAATTGCAGTAATAACAAGTATAGGTGTTAAAAACAAAAACCACGTTGGTGGATGATCTGTGCTTAGTGGTTCTAAAAATTTTATAGATTGAGCCCAAAATTCATATGATATCTCATTACCTATAAACAAATCTTTAAAGGCCATACCTGCAAAAATAGCTCCTACTGCTAAGATAATTAAAGGAGAAATCATAACAAAAGGAGATTCGTGTACTTTATCAATACTAAGCTCTTTATTATTAAAATTACCATGGAATGTTTTAAATATAAGTCTCCAAGAATAAATTGATGTTAACAAAGCTGTGACTATACCCACAAAAGCAGCAAGCATCCCAACTACATTTCCTCTTAAGTATGCAAATTCTATTATTGCATCTTTTGAATAAAAACCTGATAAAAAAGGAAAACCTGTTAAAGCAAGAGTTCCAATAAGCATTAGCACATATGTGTATGGAAGTTTCTTTATAACTCCACCCATTTTATTTATATCTTGTTCCTCATGAAATGAGTGAATTACAGCACCAGCTCCTAAGAACAACAAAGCTTTGAAAAAGGCATGCGTAAATAAATGAAACATCGCTACATTGTAAGCACCAACTCCAGCGGCAAAGAACATGTAGCCTAATTGACTACAAGTAGAATAGGCTATAATTTTTTTTATATCATTTTGTACAAGCGCAACTGTTGCTGCAAAAAAAGCAGTAGTCATTCCAATTATGGTTATAACTGTGAGAGCTAATGGAGAGTATTCATATATAGGTGAGCATCTAACAATCAAAAACACACCCGCTGTAACCATCGTTGCTGCATGAATTAATGCGGATACTGGTGTTGGGCCCTCCATAGCATCAGGCAACCAAGTATGTAATAAAAATTGAGCTGATTTACCCATTGCTCCAATTAATAAAAGCAAACAAATCAAATCAATAATTTCTATATTAATACCAATAAAATTTATTTTTTTATCTAATAAGTTTGGGATTTGTTTAAAAACCTCATCATAATTGACTGTACCAAAAATATAAAAAATTAAAAAAATTCCAAGTGCTAAACCAAAGTCACCAACTCTATTAACAACAAATGCTTTTATAGCTGCCTTATTTGCACTTTCTTTTTTAAACCAAAATCCAATTAAAAAATATGAGCACAAACCCACACCTTCCCAGCCAAAAAATAATTGAATAAAATTATCTGAACTTACTAATGTTAACATTGCAAAAGTAAATAGGGACAAATATGCCATAAATCTCGTTTTGTGAGGATCGTGTGACATGTATCCAATTGAATAAATATGAACTAAAGCTGAAACAAAATTTACTACAACAAACATAACTGCTGATAAGGCATCAATTTTTATTGACCAGTTCACATTTAATGTTCCAGAATTGATCCAGGTAGCTATAACAAGATTGTTTGAATAATCTAAACGAATAACTTTATACAAAACAAATAAAGAGAGTATTGCTGAAATACTCACAAACGAACTTGTCAAAATTTGAGAATTTCTATCTCCTATTTTCTTTCCAAAAAAACCACTAATTAGAGCTCCTATTAGAGGTAGAAATAAAATTAGGTATTCCATTTTATCCTTTTAAATTTTTAATCTCTTCAACTCTTATTGTGTCTGAATTTCTAAAATAAACTACAATTATGGCTAACCCAATAGCAGCTTCAGCAGCTGCAACTGTTAAAATAAATAGTGTAAATATTTGTCCACTTAAATCATTAATAAATATAGAAAAGGCAACAAGATTTACATTTACTGCAAGTAAAATTAGCTCAATACTCATTAAAATTACTATTACATTTTTTCTATTTAAAAAAATACCAACAATACCAATTGTAAATATTATAGCAGCTAATGTTAAATAATGTCCTAAACCTATGCTAAGCATCTATTTTAACTCCTTTATTTCTTTCAGCTTCAACTAAATCAACACCTTCTTCTCTTTCTCTAGAAATTTGCTTAACATAACTTTGTCTTTTAACTCCGGCTCTTTCCCTGTATGTTAAAACAATTGCTCCTATCATAGCAACTAACAAAATCATTCCTGAAATTTGAAATAAAAGTATGTAATCCGTATATAAAACATTTCCAATAGATCTAGTATTAGTGACTTCAGTTGATATATTTATAGACAGGCTGTTTAATAAATCAGCTTTATATTTCCATCCACCAATTACAATTATAATTTCAAAGAAAATAATTAAACTAACTAGTAAACCAATAGGAATATGGGTTCCACCATCCCATCGTGAACTAAACCATTGGCCCTTTTGTTCGGCTACATTTAACATCATTACAACAAATAAAAATAAAACCGCAACAGCCCCAACATAAACTATGAGCATAATCATCCCTAAAAATTCTGCACCTATCATAATGAACAAACAAGATATGCTAATGAAATCTAGGATTAAAAAAAAAACTGAGTGAACTGTATTTTTTGAAACAGTTACCATGACTGCAGAAATAATAGCAATTAACGAGAAAACATAAAAAAAAACTGAATGTGCAATCATAAGATTATCTATGAGAACTATCAGCCTTTATATTAGCAGCCAAAACATTTTCCCACCTATCACCATTTTCCAAAAGTTTTTCTTTGGTATAATAAAGCTCTTCTCGAGACTCTGTTGCAAATTCAAAATTTGGACCTTGGACAATCGCATCTACAGGACAAGACTCTTCACAAAGTCCACAGTATATACACTTAAGCATATCAATGTCATATCTTACCGTTTTTCTACTTCCATCATCTCTTTCCTTAGATTCAATTGTAATAGCTTGGGCTGGACATACAGCTTCACAAAGCTTACATGCTATGCATCTTTCCTCACCGTTAGGATATCTTCTTAGAGCGTGCTCGCCTCTAGACCTTGTTCCTAAAGATCCCTTTTCAAAAGGATAATTGATTGTCTTTTTTGCCTTAAAAGTCTCTTTTATAGCAATTAATAAACCAGTCACAAAATCAATCATGAATATGGTTTTTAATAATCTTGATATTTTCATTTATTTTCCTGGTAGTAAGTCAAAATATAGTAAAAAACTTGAAGTTAAAACAACATAAAACAGTGAAAATGGTAAGAATATCTTCCAACCAAGCTTCATTAGTTGGTCATATCTATATCTTGGAACAGTCGCTTTAACTAATGCAAATAAAATAAATAAAAATAATATTTTAAAGATTAGCCAAAATGGACCTGGAATAGCATTCAATGGAAATATATCTATTGGAGACAACCAGCCACCCAAAAATAAAACTGAACCCATTGCACACATTAATAGAATGTTTGCATACTCTCCTAACCAAAACATAGCATACATCATTCCTGAATATTCAGTTTGATATCCTGCCACTAATTCTGCTTCTGCTTCAGGTAAATCAAATGGAGGACGATTTGTTTCTGCTAACGCAGAAATAAAAAAAATTACAAACATAGGAAACAAAGGAATTACAAACCATAAATTTTGTTGTGCCATAACTATGTCACTTAAGTTTAAAGATCCAACACATAATAGAACATTAATTATTATAACTCCTATTGAAACTTCGTATGAAACCATTTGTGCAGCAGACCTGATTGCACCTAAAAAAGGGTATTTTGAGTTAGATGCCCATCCACCCATAATTATTCCATATACACCTAATGATGAAACGGCAAAAAGATATAAAATACCAACATTGATGTTGGCTAAAACAAAATCTTCACCAAATGGTATTACAGCCCATGATATTAATGCTAATGTCATTGTAACAACTGGAGCTAATACAAACACAAGTTTGTTTGAACTTGCAGGTATTATTATTTCTTTAAATATATATTTTAATGCATCTGCTAGTGATTGAAATAAACCGAACGGGCCAACAACATTTGGTCCTCTCCTTTTTTGAACAAAGGCCCAAACTCTTCTATCAAGCCAAACAATCATTGCTACAGAGACCAAAACAGGAACCAGGAGAAACAGTATTTTATAAACTTCAGTAAATAATATTGAAAAATAAGAGTCCATTAATCCTCTGTTCCAGTTTTTTTCAAGTTAGTTCTTGCGTATCTACATTCGGACATTGTTTTGGATGCACGAGCAATTGTATTAGAATAATAATAATCAATATCCTCAACTAATATTTTTTGATCACTTAAATTGTATGGAAGTACTTCAAAATTTTTAATTATTTCATTATTTAGATAGTCATGCATGGATTTAATTAATACCTCTTTATTATTAAATAAAGCATTTCCGCTGATTACAACTGATAACTCATTAATTATTTGCCAATCTTCTTTAGCTTCTCCTGGTGGATATGACGCTTTATAAGCTTTTTGGAGCGTTCCTTCCAAATTTGTGAAATAACCATCTTGTTCTGTGTATGCAGCACCGGGCAAAATAAGGTCCGCCATACCTGCACCTAAATCTCCATGACTTCCAATATAAATTATAAACTCATTATTTTTTTTGAATTTCAGTTTATCTTGACCAAATAAAAAAACAATCTCAGCTTCATTATCTTCAATTTTTTTAAGAGCTTTATTGCTTCCATTATTTGATGAAAAAATACCTAAATCATATGAACCTACAGCTGATGCATCAGTTGCTAAAATATTTAGTGAATTCCAATTATCATCAATTTTATTAATACTAATTAAATACTTTTTTAACTCCTCAAATACATATGCGCCGTTGTTACTATTTAAAATTGATTGACCTAAGATAATTATAGGTTTTTTCGCACTATTAATTTTTTTTGAAAGATCGTGTTCATTTTTAATTATTTCATTTATTACTTTTGAATTATTTTCTAAAACTGTGTAAGGATAAGTTAAATCACCCATATCCACTAAAGAAAATATTTCAGTTTTATTTTTTAAATAATTTTTTCTTATTCTTGAGTTTAATATAGTGGCTTCAAATCTGGGGTTTGTGCCTATTAATAATATTAGATCACTTTCTTCAATCCCTTCTATGCTAGAGTTAAACAAATAATTATTTCTGTTTTCAAAATTTATATAAGTATGGTTAGCTCTAGAGTCTAAATATTTAGAATTTAAAGTTTTTTGAAATAAGTTTTTAATAGCAAACATAGTTTCCATGTTTGTCATGTCACCAGTTAAACCAACTATTTTGTCTGGTGATGATTTTGAAATTTTTTCTTTAATTTTTTTGTATGCGTCTTGCCAACTTATTTCCTCAAAAGTTCCATTATTTTTTATAAGTGGTGTATCTAATCGTTGATTTTTTAATCCATCACACGCATATCTGGTTTTATCTGAAATCCACTCTTCGTTAATTTCTTCATTAATTCTAGGTAAAACCCTTTTTACTTCCCAGTCGTAAGTATCTACTCTAATGTTAGATCCAACAGCATCCATTACATCAATTGTTTCAGTTTTTTTAAGTTCCCAAGGTCTTGCCTCAAAAACATAAGGCTTAGAAGTTAAGGCACCTACTGGACATAAGTCTATTACATTTGCTGACATTTCAGACTCCATAGATTTCTCTAAATATGTAGTAATTTCCATATTTTCTCCACGTCCAATCGCACCTAATTCTGGCACTCCCGCTACTTCTGTGGCAAATCTAATACATCTAGTACAATGAATACATCTAGTCATTTGGGTTTTTACTAATGGACCCATGTATTTTTCAGGTACATATCTTTTATTTTCTTTAAATCTTGATTTATCAATTCCATAAAACATTGATTGATCCTGTAAATCGCACTCACCACCCTGATCACAAACAGGACAATCTAAAGGATGGTTAGCCAGCAAAAACTCCATCACACCTTTTCTTGCTTTTTCAACTTTCTCTGTGTTTGTTTTGATAACCATTCCCTCTGTTGCAGGCATAGCACATGAGGCTATTGGTTTTGGTGACTTTTCCATTTCAACCAAACACATACGACAATTTCCAGCGATGGAAAGTTTTTCATGATAACAAAATCTTGGTATCTCAACTCCAGCCTGTTCACAAGCTTGGAGTACCGTTAGACCATCTTCAACTTCAATATCAATATCGTTTACTTTTAATTTAGGCATTTTCCTTTTCTAATAAATGTTGATCAACTAGGTATGGAATATTTTTTTGTTTTTTCACTACAGGATCAAATTTATTTCTTTCAAGTATTTCGTCTTTGAAATGCCTGATTAATCCTTGAACTGGCCAAGAGGAGCCTTCTCCAAATGCACAAATTGTATGACCTTCTATTTGTTTAGTTACATCAAAAAGCATATCCACTTCGTCTGGAGTTGCCTGACCTGCTGCCATTCTTTCCAACATTCTCCACATCCATCCAGATCCTTCCCTACATGGTGTACACTGACCACAACTTTCATGTTTATAAAATCTAGCTATTCTTGCCATACACTTAATAATATCTTGGTCATTATTGATCACAACAATACCTGCTGTTCCTAGTCCTGTTTTATTTTCAACACATGCATCAAAATCCATTTTCATATTGTCACAAATTTCTTTAGGCAACATTGGCATTGAAGAACCACCGGGTATTACTGCTTTCAGATTGTCCCATCCACCAACTACACCTCCAGCATGGGTTTCAATTAATTCTTTAAGTGGAATTCCCATTTCTTCTTCTACATTGCATGGGTTATTAACATTTCCAGAAATACAATAAATTTTTGTTCCAGTGTTTTTAGGCCTTCCAAGTGAACTAAACCATTTTGCACCCCTTCTTAAAATTGTAGGAACAGCTGCAACAGTCTCAACATTATTTATGATAGTAGGACATCCATATAATCCAATTAATGCAGGAAATGGTGGCTTTAATCTTGGTTGACCCTTTTTTCCTTCCAAACTCTCAAGTAGTGCAGTTTCTTCACCACAAATATAGGCACCTGCACCATAATGAATATAAATATCTAAATCCCATCCTGAATTTAAAGCATTTTTACCGATTAAATTGTTTTTATAAGCCTCATCGATTGCAGTTTGAAGTTTTTGTCCTTCATTAAAATATTCACCTCTAATATAAATATAACATTTATGTGCATTAACTGCGTAAGAAGCAATTAAACATCCCTCTATTAATTTGTGAGGTTCAAATCTTAATATATCTCTATCTTTGCATGTTCCAGGTTCTGATTCATCAGCATTGATAACTAAGTAATGTGGTCTAGACCCTACTTCTTTTGGTGCAAATGACCATTTTAGACCAGTTGGAAAACCAGCTCCACCACGTCCTCTAAGCTCTGAAGATTTAACTTCATTGATTATCCACTCTCTTCCTTTATCTAAAATTTCTTTTGTTCCATTCCAATCATTTCTTAATTTAGCAGACTCGATATCAGCACCACTGTCATTGTATAAATTTTGAAATATTCTATCTTCGTCTTTAAGCATTTTTATTACCTAATAAAGTTTTTCTATTGTTAACTGGTTCTGCATTTATTCTTCCTGAATAAGATCCTGGTTTTGGGTTTTTATTTTGGTATATCGTCTCAATTATTTCTTCGAGTTTTTTATCATTCAAATCTTCATAATAGTCCTCATTAACTTGCATCATTGGAGCGTTTACACATGCACCCAGACATTCAACCTCCATCCAAGAAATTTTCCCATCGTCAGATAATACATTTTCTTTTTCAGATATTTTATTTTTACAAACTTTTACTAAATCATACGCACCTCTAAGCATACAAGGTGTTGTGGTACAAACTTGAAAAAAATATTTACCAACTGGAGATAAATTATACATTGAATAAAAAGTTGCTACTTCATAAACTTTTATATAAGGCATGTCTAAAAATTTAGCTATATATTTCATTGCTTGTAACGGTATCCAATTATCATTTTGCCTTTGCGCTATATATAACAAAGCCATGACTGCGCTCTGTTGTTTCCCGTTGGGATAATTAGAAACTATTTTATTTGCAGCCTCCATACTTTTATCATTAAACTGAAAAGTTTCAGGCTGTTCTTTGTGAATTTTTTTTACACTCATCTATCAACCTCCCCAAAAACAATATCCATTGAACCCAATACTGCAGGTACATCAGCAAGCATATGTCCTTTTATTAAATAATCCATAGCTTGAAGATGGGTAAATCCAGGAGCTCTGATTTTGCATTTGTAAGGTTTGTTTGAGCCATCTGAAATTAGATAGACACCGAATTCTCCTTTTGGTGCCTCAACTGCTGTATATATTTCATCTTTTTCAACCCTATATCCTTCTGTAAATAATTTAAAATGATGGATTAAAGCCTCCATAGACTGTTTAAGTTCCTTTTTTGGTGGAGGAGAAATTTTTCCATCTTCTGTTTTAATTGGTCCTTTTGGAATATTTTTTAAACACTGTTTAATAATTTTTACGCTTTCTCTCATTTCTTCGATTCTGCAAAGATACCTGTCATAACAATCACCGTTTTTTCCAACAGGAATTTTAAATTCTAAATCGTCATAACAATCATAAGGTTGACTTCTTCTTAAATCCCAAGCTACACCAGAACCTCTTAACATTACTCCTGAAAAAGAATAATCTAGCGCATCTTGTTTGGATACAATTCCTATATCTACATTTCTCTGTTTAAATATTCTGTTATCGGTAAGTAAAGTTTCTAAATCATCAATAATCTTTGGAAATTTTTCACAAAATTCATCAATATCACTTTCAAGTCCATTAGGAAGATCTTTATGTACTCCACCAGCTCTAAAATAATTAGCGTGCAGTCTTGATCCGGATACCCTCTCATAAAATCCCATTAATTTTTCTCGTTCCTCAAATCCCCATAAAGTTGGTGTTAACGCCCCAACATCCATTGCTTGTGTAGTTACATTCAATATGTGACTTAATATTCGACCTATTTCACAGAAAATTACTCTTATATATCTCGCTCTAGAAGGAACTTCAATTTTTAGAATTTTTTCTATAGCTAAAGCAAATGCATGTTCCTGATTCATTGGTGCTACATAATCCAAACGATCAAAATAAGGAACTGCTTGGATATAGGTTTTGTTTTCTATTAACTTCTCAGTACCTCGGTGCAATAACCCTATATGAGGATCAGCTTTTTCAACAACTTCTCCATCTAATTGAAGTATTAATCTTAAAACTCCATGTGCTGCAGGATGTTGTGGTCCAAAATTTAAATTGAGTGTTTTTTTTTCTTTTGCCATTAACTTTTTTTAATTTCTTTAATGTATTTTGTTCCTTCCCAAGGACTCTCATAATCAAAATTTCTGTAATTTTGTTCTAATTTAACAGGTTCATAGATCACTTTTTTTTGCTCTTCGCTATAACGAACCTCATTATGACCAGTAAGAGGAAAATCTTTTCTTAAAGGATGCCCCTCAAAGCCATAATCGGTTAAAATTCTTCTTAAATCAGGATGATTTTTAAAGTTTAACCCATACATATCGAATACTTCTCTTTCCATCCAATTTGCAGCGGGAAATATAGAAGTTAATGAGGAAATTACTTCATTTTCTTTTATTAAATAATCAATAATAATTCTTTGATTATATTCATGACTTAATAATAAATAAACCACCTTAAATCTATTTTCATTTTCTGGGTAATCTACAGCTGTAATTTCGATTAATTGCCTAAATTTAGTTTCTTTACTGGTCTTCAAAAAAGAAATAACATCGAGCAATCTATCATGATCTATGTTTATATAAATAGTTTCATGCTTTATAAATGAATTATTTATTTTAGATGTTAATTCGGAGTTTATAAACTTTTCCAAGTCCTCATGATTTTTCATTATTATCTTTCTAAAGAACCTTTATTTCTAATTTTTTTCTGTAACTGTAAAATTCCATAAAGTAGTGCTTCAGCTGAGGGAGGGCATCCAGGGACATATACATCAACTGGTACCACTCGATCACATCCTCTCACTACAGAGTATGAATAATGATAATAGCCTCCACCATTTGCACAACTTCCCATAGATATTACATACCTAGGTTCAGGCATTTGGTCATAAACTTTTCTTAATGCAGGAGCCATTTTATTTGTTAACGTGCCTGCTACTATCATGACATCTGATTGACGTGGCGATGCTCTCGGTGCTGCACCAAATCTTTCAAGATCATATCTTGGCATAGATGTTTGCATCATTTCAACAGCACAACATGCTAGTCCGAACGTCATCCAATGCAATGAACCAGTTCTTGCCCAATTAACAAGATTGTCTAGTGATGTTGTTATAAAACCATTATCACTAAAGTCTTGAGCTAGCTGTTTAAACTCATCTGGAATATCTTTTTTTCTGTCTTGTAAATTCATATTATTCCCAGTCTAAAGCACCTTTTTTCCACTCGTAAATAAATCCAACAGTTAAAATAAATAAAAATAACATCATAGAGCAGAAACCGTATAAACCAATTTCACCCAGTGAGATCGCCCATGGGAATAAAAATGCAATTTCTAAATCAAAAATTATAAATAAAATTGCAACCAAATAAAATCTGACATCAAATTCCATCCTTGAGTCATTGAAAGGTTCAAACCCACATTCATAGGCTGAAAGTTTCTCAGGATCAGGTTTGCTTGGAGCAGCTATATAATTAATTGCTACAAAAGCAAGACTCAAGCCTAAAGCTATTATCAAAAATAATATTATTGGTAGATAATCTTTTAAAAATTCCGCAAGCATTTGATTCCTATGTAACAACTATTATATCAACTAAAAGTGAAGATATGTCACATTTTTATGCCTAGTTTTACTCGAATAATGGCGGGAGTGAAGGGACTCGAACCCTCGGCCCCCTGCGTGACAGGCAGGTGCTCTAACCAACTGAGCTACACCCCCACAGGTGTAAATGGTGGGTAGTAAAGGACTCGAACCTTTGACCCCCTCGGTGTAAACGAGATGCTCTACCAACTGAGCTAACCACCCAAAATCTTGGTACTATTACATCAACGGATTAATAAAGTAAATTGTTTATTACTGAATACTAGCTTGAGATTTATCGTCCTTTTTACCCTCAGATATTTTGTCAACTTCATTCCATTCAACTGGTTTTAGCTCTTTTGTAAGGGCAATTTTAAGCACTTCATCTGCTGTTTCTACTGGAATGATTTTAATATCTTCTCTTACCTTTTTTGGAATGTCTGCTAAATCTTTTTCGTTTTCTTTAGGTATTAATACTTTTTTAACCCCTGCTCTGTGTGCAGCTAATAATTTTTCTTTTAAACCGCCAATTTGTAAAACTTGTCCTGTAATTGTTACTTCACCAGTCATGGCAATCTCTCTATTCACAGGAATATTTGTGATTGATGACACTATGGATGTAACCATTGCTATACCAGCTGATGGTCCATCTTTAGGTGTAGCACCTTCAGGGACATGGATATGAAAATCTTTTTTTTCAAAGAAAGGTGGAATTATACCATATTCCAAACTTTTTGATCTGACATATGATTTTGCAGCTTTAACGGACTCTTGCATGACATCACCAAGTTTACCTGTTATTTGCATTCTACCTTTGCCTGGCATATTAACAGTCTCAATTTTAAGAATTTCTCCACCTACCTCGGTCCACGCTAGTCCTATTACTATTCCAGTTTTATCTTTATCCTCTACTTCGCCAAATTTGAATTTTTTAATTCCTAAAAAGTCTGGAATATTTTTATCACTTACTTGAACCTTTTCAACTTCACCACTTACAACTTTTTTAACAACTTTTCTTGTTACTTTAGAGATTTCTCTTTCTAAATTTCTTACACCAGATTCTCTTGTGTAACTTCTAATTATCTCTTTTATTGTTCCATCCTCTAAATTTAGTTCACCCTCTTTCACTCCATTTTCTTTTACTTGTTTAGGTAACAGATATTTGTTTGCAATATTTATTTTTTCATCTTCTGTATATCCAGGAATTCTTATAACTTCCATTCTATCAAGAAGTGGTGGTAAAATATTCAAAGTATTTGCTGTTGTTACAAACATTACATCAGACAAATCATAATCAACTTCTAAATAGTGATCATTGAAAGCTGTATTCTGTTCAGGGTCTAATGCTTCAAGCAAAGCTGATGATGGGTCTCCTCTATAGTCGTTTCCAATTTTATCTACTTCATCTAACAAAAATAAAGGATTTTTTGTACCAGCTTTCTTCATCATTTGAATTATTTTACCTGGTAACGATCCAATGTATGTTCTTCTATGACCTCTTATTTCAGCCTCATCTCTTACACCTCCCAACGACATTCTAATAAACTGCCTGTTTGTAGCTTTAGCTATAGATTTTCCAAGTGATGTTTTTCCAACTCCTGGGGGTCCAACTAAACATAAAATTGGTCCTTTAATTTTCTCCATTCTTTTTTGAACAGCTAGAAACTCAATAATTCTCTCTTTTACTTTTTCTAAACCAAAATGATCTTCATCTAAAATTTTAAGACCTTTATTTAAATCGATATCCACATCACCTTTTTTAAACCACGGAAGATCAATCATCCAATCCAAATAATTTCTAACAACTGTTGCTTCTGCAGACATAGGACTCATATTTTTTAATTTCTTAAGCTCTGACATGCACTTCTTCTCAACTTCTTTTGGCATTTTAGCTTTTTGAATTGATTTTTTTAAGTTAGTAGTTTCATCCTTGCCATCTTCAATTTCACCCAATTCTTTTTGGATTGCTTTTAGTTGTTCATTTAAATAATACTCTCTTTGGGTTTTTTCCATTTGGGTTTTAACTCTGCCTCTAATTCTTTTTTCTACACCAATAATGCTTGTTTCACTTTCCATCATTTTAATAGCTGCATTTAATCTTTTCTTAACATCCAATGTTTCAAATATCTGTTGCTTTTCAGATATCGATGCATTTAGGTTTGAAACAATATTATCTACAATTTTAGATGGATCTTTTAGTTGTTTAATGTTGTTAATAGTTTCTGACGAAATTTTTTTGTTAACTGAAGTCAATTTTTCCAATCTTCTTACAGCCGTAAGTGCTAGAGGTAGTAGATCTTCATCTTTATTTAAAACATCTTTTTGATGTTCGTATGTACAAGTAATAAATTTTTCATCATCCTTAAAATCAATAATTTTAACTCTTTTAATTCCTTCAACTAAAACTTTAACTGTTCCGTCAGGAAGTTTTAAAAGTTGTAATATGTTACTTTCACAACCATAAGAAAATACGTCATTTTTTTTTGGATCATCAACTTCAGAATTTTTTTGAGTAACTAATATTATTTTTTTGTCACTTTTCATCACTTCATTTAAGGCTGTGATAGATTTATCTCTGCCAACAAATAGTGGAATAACCATACTTGGAAAAACTACTATGTCTCTTAATGGTAATAAGGGTTGTGTCAATTTAACTTCCATAACATCAAATATGGATATTATATTTTATATTGCAATAGGAAACTTTTGTTTATTAACTCTTATTAAGCCGCAGAAGTCTTTTCTGTTTTTGATTTGTTCTTCGTGTGAACAATAATTGGCTGGGAGGAGCCCTTAGTTGCTCCACCGTCAATAATAACTTCTTCAATGTTATCCTGACCTGGAAGGTCAAACATAGTTTTAAGTAATAAATTTTCTAATATTGATCTTAATCCTCTGGCTCCAGTTTTCTTACTTATAGCTTTGTTAGCAATATCTTTAATCGCCTGATCTTTAAATGTTAATTTTACACCTTCTAATCTAAATAATTCTTGGTACTGCTTAATTAAAGAATTTTTTGGTTCTTGTAAAATTTTTACTAAAGATTTTTCATCTAAATCTTCTAGTGTTGCTGTAATTGGTAATCTACCAATAAATTCAGGTATCAGACCGTATCTTAATAGATCCTCTGGCTCTAAATTTTTCATCCACTCTCCAGTTTTTTTATCTTCTAAAGTTTTTACTTCTGCTCCAAATCCAATAGAAGAACCTTTGTCTCTTTGAGATATTATTTTATCTAGACCAGCGAAAGCTCCTCCACAAATAAAAAGTATATTTGTTGTGTCTACTTGTAGAAATTCTTGTTGAGGATGCTTTCTTCCTCCTTGAGGAGGAACACTTGCCACTGTTCCTTCCATAATTTTTAATAAGGCTTGCTGAACTCCTTCACCAGATACATCTCTAGTGATGGATGGATTTTCTGATTTTCTACTAATTTTGTCAACCTCATCTATGTAAACAATTCCTCTTTGAGCTTTTTCTACATTATAATCAGCTGCTTGTAATAATTTTAAAATTATATTCTCAACGTCTTCACCTACGTAACCCGCTTCAGTTAATGTTGTTGCATCAGCCATTGTGAAAGGTACATCAAGTATTCTAGCAAGAGTTTGGGCTAATAAAGTTTTTCCACATCCAGTTGGCCCTACCAGCATAATGTTCGATTTTGACAACTCGACCGTTTTGCTAGTTTTATTTTCGTAGTTTAATCTCTTATAATGATTGTGGACTGCAACTGATAAAACTTTTTTAGCATGAGATTGTCCAATCACGTAATCATCAAGTACTTTGCATATTTCTTTTGGCAAAGGTAAGCCATCTTGATGTTTTACAAAGTTATCTTTGCTTTCTTCTTTGATAATGTCCATACAAAGCTCAACACATTCATCGCAAATGAATACAGTAGGTCCTGCAATTAGCTTTCTAACTTCGTGTTGGCTCTTGCCACAAAAAGAACAGTAAAGAATATTTTTGTTGTTGCTCATATTTTTTATTTCGAATCAATTATAATACTTTAATACATATGACACAAAGTAATCAAGTAGAGGTTGTGGACAAACTATATATTGTGACCTATTCTCTTTTTTCTACCACTTTATCTATCAGGCCAAAACTTTTTGCATTGTCAGGAGTCATAAAATTATCTCTCTCTAATGCAGATTTAATTTCATCTACTGTTTTGCCGGTATGTTTTGAGTAAATTTCATTTAATCTTTTTTTTAAAGATAAAACTTCATTAGCATGAATTTCAATATCTGTCGCTTGTCCTTGAAAACCAGCTGAAGGTTGATGAACCATTATTCTGGAATTTGGTAATGAAAATCTTTTTCCTTTGGTGCCTGCTGCAAGTAAAAATGAACCCATACTTGCTGCTTGTCCAATACATAAGGTGCTGATTTCTGGTTTGATGTATTGCATCGTATCATAAATACCAAGTCCAGCTGTCACAAGTCCTCCAGGACTATTTATATATAAAGAAATTTCTTTCTTAGGATCTTCTGATTCTAAAAATAGTAATTGAGCAGTAACTAATGATGCAACTGCATCATTTATAGGACCAACTACAAATACAATTCTCTCTTTAAGTAGTCTTGAATAAATATCATATGCCCTTTCTCCTCTGCTAGATTGTTCAACAACCATAGGGATGAGGGTGTTTAATTGTTCTGGTATTTTAATAGACATAATCGAATCGATTAATCTTATACAACTTGTGATTACTTTTTGCTAACCTTTTTTGCTTTTTTAGATTTTGATGTGGGAGTTTTAGTTTTTTTAGTTTCTTTCGATTTTGTTTTTACCTCTTTTTTTTTAGGATCTGCTTTTTTCTTATTTTTCTCATCTCCATCTTTTTTAGCAAGTTTAGCTTGCTCTTTGATATTGTTTTCATTTTCTTGTTTTAGAATTTTCTCAGCTTCTTCTTTTGTAATTTCTTTTTTAGTTATTTTTGCTTTTTTCTTAATTTCTTCAATTATTTTTTCTTCGTAAATTTGTCCCCTTAAACTATCTATGGCTGCAGGATTTTGTTCATAATAATCTTTAACAATCTTCTCTTGACCTGGCATCATTCTAAATTGTTTTTGTATTTCCACATTTATTTCTTCCTGAGACACATTAATTTTATTTTCTTCTCCAAAAGCATTTAAAATTAATCCAGTTTTAATTCTTTTTTTAGCTTGTTCCTCTAATGATTTTTGGTTCTTTTTAACTTCATCTTCCTTCATTCCTTGAGATAATATTTTAACTTCCTGTTCAATTAAATTACCAGGTAATTGGTCTAGTTTTTCTTTCTCTATTTGCTCAAGAATACTTTTCTTTGTAATCATGGCTAATGAATTTTTATATTCATCATTAATTTGTTTTGAAATAAGTTCTTTTAAATTTGCTAAATCTTTTGCACCCATATTTTTAGCAAAATCATCATTAATTTTTACTTCTTCTGGAATTCTTACTGCTGTAATCTTACATTCAAACACAGCACTTTTATTAATAAGGTCTTTTTCAGGAAAATTTTCAGGTAGATTTACTTCTACATTTTTTGTGTCACCTGATTTAACGCCTTCTAATTGTTTATCAAAACCTTTTATAAATAAATCTTTTCCAAGAACTAATTGAGTGTTTTTACCCTCGTTACCCTTAAATTCTTTGCCATCAATAGTTCCTTTATAATCAAAGATTACAAGGTCATTCATTTTCGAGCTGTAATTTGTCTCCGCATCCTTAAAATTATTTTGATTTTTTGCAATTTCACTTATTCTTTTGTCCGTTTCTTTAGGATCAATTTTTACAACATACTCGTCTACTTTAATTGAGCTTAATCCTTTGGCAGAAACCTCAGGTAGTTCAGTAACTGAAATTACGTATTCTAAATCTTTACCTTCACCAAAAGACTTTAAGTCTATTTTAGGCTGTCCAGCCGGTTTGATTTTATTTTCTTCTAGAGCTTTTGTTGTTGTATCTTTAAGCAACTTATCAATTACTTCGCCATAAACAGCTTTGCCAAATTGTCTTTTTAATATTTCGGTAGGCACTTTACCAGGTCTGAAACCTTTTATTACAACGTCTTTTCTTATTTCTTCATATTTTTCATCCATGAAGCCTGAGATTGTTTTCTTATCTATAAATACTTTAAGGTCTTTTTCTAAACCTTTTTTATTTTCTATTGTTACTTTCATAATCTATTTATGGTAGGCGAGAAAGGACTCGAACCTTCACAGCTTGCACTATTGGTTCCTAAGACCAACGCGTCTACCAATTCCGCCACTCGCCCAATTTTATGCTGTTTTATATAGTATTGATCTAATTTGTCCAATCAGAATAATAGTGTAAAAGGATATAAATATATAAAAAAATGATAGTTTCACCCTGTATAAGCATTTGCAAAATGGATCCTGTAACTGGATATTGTTATGGCTGTGGAAGAAATAATGATGAAAAGAAGATTTGGAAAGACCAGAATACCAAAGATGAGTGGAAAAAACAAAATTTAGAAGATATTCAGAAGAGAATGCAAGGATGGCAGCTAGAGAGTTTCAAAGAATCTTATGAACACAAAAAAAATAACGGAATGTCGTTATTTAAAAAGAAGCAACTAAATGACTCAAACTAGATTAGTAGTAATAATTTATATAATTGGAATTCTTATTGGAGCATTTTTTTTTGATTTGTGGGGTGCTGAAACGAGTGCTATTAAAAGTTTAGCAGCAATGTTTTGGACAGCATTATTGCTTATAGCTATTGTATTTGCTGATAAAAAAAAGGAATAATTAATCTTTTTGTATCAGTTCACTTATAAACAAATCTCCATTACCATCTTCTACTGCTTTTTTGTAAAAAGATTTTTTTACATCAGCTAATTTTTCTGCATTACCTAAATCTTTGAGCATTTCGTGGATGTAAGTAAGATCTTTTAAAGTATTGGAAGTTGAAAATTTAAATCCAGTATAATCATCTTTAAGCACATTATCAAAAATTCTATTTAAAGCTGTTGAGTTCCCAGATCCTAATTTTGCTACTGCAAAAAAGTTTTTCTAAATCAATATCTAATTTTTTTGCACTCTTGATAAATTCTATAACATTTGTTGCAGTACCAAGTGACAAAAAATTATTTAGTAGCTTTGACTTTGCTCCTTTGCCCACTGCTCCAAAATGGAAATAATCTTTACAAAAAGTTTTTAAATAAACTTCAGATTTTTTAAAATTTTCCTCCGATGCTCCAACAATACCTCCACAAACACCTTCTTCTGCTTGAACGGGACCGCCCATAACAGGGCATTCAATGTAGTTAATTTTTTGTTTTGAAAAAATCTGTTCCATTTGAAAAGATCCATTTTGGTTATGTGTTGTAACATCAATAATTAATGTATTATCTTTTAGTAAAGTTGAGACTTTTTCAGCAATACTTAAAGCGATAGGTGTATTAGTCACACAAAGAAATAATGCATCTAAATTCTTTTCACAAAGTTCATTGTAAGATTTTACCTCAATAGCACCATCACTTACAATCTTATCTATCGGTTCCCTTTTTTTGTTTGCAATAACAAATAAGTTATTTCCTTTTTTTAAAATATTTTTGGCTATCCCATAACCCATATAGCCAACACCAATAAAACCTACATTCATAATCTAAAATAATTATAGTATAAGACATAGAGATTAAAAATTAATATTTATGACTAATGATTTTGAAAAACTTGAAAATTTGATAGTGAGCTGCAAAAAATGCCCTAGGTTAGTGAGTTTTAGAAAAAAGATAGCTAAAGAGAAACGAAAACAATACTTAAATGAAAAATATTGGGGAAAACCAATAACAGGCTTTGGTGACACAAAAGCCAGAATTTTGTTTGTTGGTTTAGCACCAGCAGCACATGGTGGCAATAGAACGGGAAGAGTTTTTACAGGAGATAGATCGTCTGATTTTTTATACAAGTGTCTTTATAATGCAAAGTTATCTAACCAGCCAAATTCGGACCACAGAAATGACGGACTTAAATTGAGAGATATATTTATAACTACTGCTTTAAAATGTGTCCCACCTGGAGATAAACCAACAAAAAAAGAACTAAACACTTGCTTTAAATATTTTAATAAAGAAATTGAATACTTAGAAAATTTAAAGATAGTTGTTGCGCTTGGGAAAATAGCTTTTGATGCTTGCATAGAATTTTACAAAAAACATTACAAAATTGATACAAATATTAAATTTGGGCATAGTAAATTCTA
>CACLPR010000011.1 GCA_902608845.1 uncultured Pelagibacteraceae bacterium | reverse complement strand
ATTGATAAAATTTTAAAAGCTAATCATTTAAAATTTGATAAATGTTTAATAGTTACAGACAAAAATATTCCTAAAAAGTTTAAAAGAATTTTATACAAAAAGTTAAAAATAAATAAACTTTTTAAATTAGAAATAACGGCATCAGAAAAAAACAAAAATTACCGAACAATTGAAAAAATTCATACAGTTTTATTTGAAAATAGGTTTAATAGGGAAGACTGTGTTATTTCTTTTGGTGGAGGAATTATTGGAGATATAGTTGGTTTCGCATCCAGTACATTTAAAAGAGGCATGAAATACATAAATATTCCCACAACTTTACTATCACAAGTAGACTCATCCATAGGAGGTAAAACAGGTGTAAATAATAAATTTGGAAAAAATTTAATTGGAAGTTTTTATCAACCTGATTTAGTTGTTTCTGACATAAATATTTTAGCTTCTTTACCAAAAAGGGAAATTATTTGTGGATATGCTGAAATATTAAAAAGTAGTATTATAGATAATTTTAATAATTTTCTCTATTTAGACAAAAATTTAAATAAAATTTTAAAACTAGAATCACCTTTCATTGAAAGCTCAATAATTAAAAGCTGTAATTTAAAAAAAAGAGTTGTAGAAAAAGATGAGAACGAGAAGAACTACAGAAAGGTATTAAATTTAGGTCATACATTTGCTCACTCTTATGAGTCTACTTTAGGCTTTTCTAAAAAATTAAATCATGGAGAAGCTGTAATTTTAGGTATTAAAAATGCGGTAGAATTTAGTTTTAAAAGAAGATTTTTATCAAAACAAAAATTTAATATTATTATAAATCACATTAATAAAATTGAGATGAAACCAAAAATTGAAAAATTGTTTAAAAAAAAACATGTATCTAAAATTATGGATTATATGAGAAGCGATAAGAAAAATAATTCAGATAACATTAACCTAATTTTAATAAAAGATTTTGGAAAGATAATAGTTGACTTTCAGATCAGTCCTTCAGATTTAAAAAAATATATTTCTAACAGATTAAACTAATTTGATCTGCAATGAATGAATATAATTTTTTAATTCATTATCTAAAATTTTATAAATAAACCTTGTTGAGTATAGTTTACTTTTACTCTTTAATTCATCAGACTCAATCGAAAGAATAATATGAAATTTTCCATTTTCATTAGATTTGTGATTTTTGTGCAAGAATGATTTGTCCTCTATATAAACTTTTGAAATACAATCCTGCGACAAAATTTTTTTTTCTACAGTTTCAATTAGTTGATTAATGTTCATTTTATAAAGTATTATATACTATGAAAAATATTTGTGATTGGAATAATTGTTCAGAGGAAGGTCTTTTTAAAGCACCTAAAGAAAGGGACAATAGCAAAGATTATAGATTACTTTGTTTAAATCATGTTAAAGAATTTAATAAAAATTGGAATTATTTTGCTGGCATGAGTGATCAACAAATAGTTGATTTTTTAAGGTCTGACATGACTTGGCACAAACCAACTCAAAGTTTTAGTTCATCTGACAATTTTTTTAAAGTTCTTTGGAGTAATGCTTTAAAAGATGAGATGGATAAATTTAAATTTAATAATGATTTTAATAATATGAATAAATTTAAATTTAATAACAATGATTTAAAAGCTTTTAATATATTAGGATTAAGCGTTGGATTAAAATGGGAAAAAGTTCAAGAAAAATTTAAAAAGCTTGTTAAAAAATTTCATCCTGATATGAATTCTGGAAATAAAAAATTTGAAGACAAGCTTAAAGTAATAACTTTAGCTTATACTCAACTAAAAAATACTTATAAGGATAAAATTGACGCCAAATATTAACCATACCCCTGACATCAAATTATCTATTAAACAAACTTTTGGTATTGAAAGTGACATGGAAGTTGATGCATTTTCAAAATCAAGTGAGTATGTTCCAGAGATTGATAAAACTTATAAGTTTGATAAAGATACGACATTAGCTATTTTGTCAGGATTTTCTTTTAATAAAAGAGTCTTAATCCAAGGATACCATGGAACTGGTAAGTCAACTCACATCGAGCAAATTGCTGCTAGGCTAAACTGGCCTTGTATAAGAATTAATCTCGATAGTCATGTTAGTAGGATTGACTTAATAGGAAAAGATTCTATCGTAATCAAAGAAGGTAAACAGGTAACTGAATTTAAAGAGGGAATATTACCTTGGTCAATTCAAAATCCTGTAGCGTTAGTTTTTGATGAATATGACGCTGGAAGACCAGATGTAATGTTCGTTATTCAGAGAGTACTTGAGTCAGAAGGTAGTTTTACTCTATTAGACAAAAATAAAGTAATTAAGCAAAATAAATTTTTTAGACTTTTTGCAACAACAAATACTGTTGGACTAGGTGATACAACCGGATTATATCATGGGACACAACAAATTAATCAGGGACAAATGGATAGATGGAATATTGTATCTACTTTAAACTATCTTAGTTTAGAAAAAGAAATGGAAATTATATTAGGCAAGAATAAAAATTTAAATAATTCTAAAGGTAAAGAGCAAGTTTCAAATATGATAAAAGTAGCCTCACTTACGAGAAAAGGTTTTATGGCAGGTGATATATCGACAGTAATGAGTCCAAGAACAGTTTTACATTGGGCAGAAAATTCTGAAATTTTCAAAGATATTGGATATGCATTTAGAGTAACATTTTTAAACAAATGTGATGATGCTGAGAAGAATACTATTGCTGAATATTATCAGAGATGTTTTGGGGAAGAACTGCCAGAGTCAATGATCAATATTCAAATTTGATGAATAAAGAAGATATTATCAAGGAAAAATTTAAACAAGCCCTTCAATCAACTTACAAAGTAATTTCAGATGACTATAAAGCTGTTAAAAATAAAAAAAATGACGAAAAAGTTTATGATATTGGAGAAATTGAAAATATTAATGATAAAAATCAATTTAAAAAACTAAGGGCTGAGACAGATTCTGAGGCTCTAAAAAGAAGATTTTCAAACAGAAAATTATTAGATAAAAACAATCCACAGAATCCATCATGCAGAACACTCTATCAGCTTGCAGAAAAGGTAAGGTATGAATTACTTGGCTCAGAAATGCTAAAAGGAATTTCCAAAAATTTCAAAGACAATTATAAAAATAGACTTCAATATTTGAAACAAGAAAAAGTAACAAAAAAGGAAGATACAAATATTATAGATGCTTTTGAAATTTATATGACAAACAAGTTTTTTGATGTCGAATTATACCCAGAAAATAAAGAAATTCTTAAATTTTGGGAGAAAGATTTTAATAAGTCAATAGATAAACACTTTGAATTTTTAAAACAAAATCTAGAAAATCAAGAAGTGTATAATGCTAAATTTTCTGAAATTTTAGAAAGTATGGATGTATTTGAAAATGATGACACAACTGAAAAAGAAAATGAAGAAAATGATGATACTCAAGATCATAATAATTCTAATAAAAATGAAGACAAAGATGCTAATGACTCTAGCAAAACAAGTGAAGATGAAAATATAAGTCAGGGAATGGATAGCGAGGATGATGTAAATGAGTTTAGGCTTGAAGATCAACTTGGTAGTGAAAATAACGAAGACACAGAGTCAGAAAATATTATTCAAAAAAAAAATTTAAGTGTAAGTGATAAAGAATATAAAATATTTACTACTGAATTTGATGAAGTTGCCAAAGCAGAAAGTCTAGATACAGCTGAGGAAATTCAAAAACTCAGAAAAAATTTAGATCAACAACTTACAAGTTTCCAAGATTTAATTACTAAGTTAGCAAATAAATTACAAAGACAATTAATGGCAAAACAAAATCGATCATGGGAATTTGATCTAGAAGAAGGATTGTTAGATAGTTCAAAATTACCTCGAATTATCATTGATCCGTATAATTCATTATCGTTTAAAAAAGAAAAAGATTTAGACTTTAAAGATACAATTGTAACTCTTTTAATTGATAATTCTGGGTCAATGAGAGGTAGACCAATAACAATAGCTGCAATATGTGCTGATATTTTATCCAGAACTTTAGAAAGATGCTCAGTTAAAGTTGAAATACTCGGTTTTACCACGAAAAATTGGAAAGGTGGTAAAAGTCGCCAAGAATGGAATAGATTGGGTAAAAAGAAAAATCCTGGACGACTTAATGATTTAAGACACATAATTTACAAAGGTGCTGATTCTCATTGGAGACAATCAAAAAAAAATTTGGGATTGATGCTAAAAGAGGGTTTATTAAAAGAAAATATAGATGGCGAAGCAATAACTTGGGCATTTAATAGATTAAAAAAAAGAAGAGAGGAAAGAAAAATCCTAATGGTTATTTCAGATGGCGCACCAGTCGACGACTCCACATTGTCAGTAAATTCAGGAGATTTTTTAGAGAAAAATTTAAAAAAAATTGTCAAATTTATTGAGAATAAAAGTGAGGTAGAAATATTAGCTATAGGAATTGGTCATGATGTATCCCGATATTATAAAAAAGCTATAAAAATTTCTGATGTACAAGAACTTGGTGATGTTATGATAGATCAATTAAGTGGACTATTTGAAAATAAAAAGCTTCACTAAATACTAGTTAAATCTTTATTAGACCACTCTATTTTAATTTCTGCACCACCTCTGGTTTCTGAATTCCTAATTAAGAGTTTTGCCTTATTTTTTTCTAATAAAGTTGTACCTATAAATATGCCTAAGCCCAATCCTGCTCTTGATTTATTGTTAGATTGTAATGATTTTATATATGGATCCCCAATTTTGGTTAATATATCTTTTGGAAATCCCAAACCATCATCTTCAATAGATATCGATGAGTTTTCACTATCACTTGTTATTGAAATATAAATATTTTTTTTTGCAAACTTATTTGCATTACCAATAAAATTTCTTATACCATAAACAACTTCAATTGATTTTGAAACTTCAAAAGAATTATAATTCTGCTCAGCATTTATGATAAAATTTTTATCTGATATTTCTTTAAAAGAGTTCACAATTTCTTTTACATAATTGTGTAAAGTAATATCCTTATCTATAAAATCATCTTCAATTACAGGATTTAAAGATAATTTTTTTAATATTTCATTACATCGATCAACTTGGCTTACAAGCAGTTCAATATCTTTTTTTAATTCTTTATTGTTTTTAAAATTATTATACAAATCTTGAGAAATAATTTTTATTGTAGAAAGTGGTGTACCTAAAGAATGAGCAGCCGCTGCAGCTTGTCCACCTAATGACACCAACTCATTCTCTTTAGAAATCACTTCCTGAATTTTATCTAATGCATCTTTTCTAACTTTTGATTCATTTCCAAATGTTAGAGCAAAAAAACTTAAAAAAATAAGTGCAATAATTAATGCAATAGGAACTGAATAATAATAGTAATTACTAAAAATGTACTCATTTAATGGTGAAGGTAATTCTTGGTGGTAAAAGGTAAGCAAGATTATTGAAGAAATTGTCAAAAATATTAATAAAATATTTGTTTTAATACTTAGGCTATTTGAGGCAAATATACTTGGTATTATTAGGAATATCGAGAATGGATTTATTGTACCGCCAGTTAAATAAAGCAAAAAACTTAATTGTATAATATCTAGAGTAAGAAAAGTTAAAGATATTTTTTCTTGCAACTGATTTTTTTTAAAAAAGTACAACAGAAAAATGTTACTTAAGGCACCAAATAAAACTATAATATTTGCTAGTAAAAAATTGAATTCAAATTTAAATAAAAATGCAACAGCATTTATAGTAATAAACTGCCCTATTACACCTATCCATCTTAAATTAACGTATGTAATTTTGTTTAAATTAGATGATTTGGAATTGATGCTTATTCCCATTAATTAAATATCTAAATTAACAACATTTATTGCATTATCTACAATAAAATCTTTTCTAGATGCAACATCATTTCCCATTAATGTTTGTATTAAATTTTGATCTTTTTGTAAATTTTTTGAGTATTGAACTTGAAGAAGATTTCTAGTTTCTGGATTTAATGTTGTATTCCATAATTCCTCAGGATTCATTTCACCAAGTCCTTTAAATCTTTGGATATTTAGATTTGATTTTTCTTGTTGAATAACCTTTTCAAAATCTTTTGATCCTCTTTTAATATTTTTTAGATTCTTAGAATTTTTAATAATATAATTTTCAAGATCTTTTTCATCTTTTATATAAATACCTTTAGAGCCTTTATTTATTTTGAAAAGAGGTGGTTGAGCTAAATACACATGACCTTTTTGTATTAATTTATTAAAAGGAATATTATTAAAAAAGGTTAAAAGTAATGCCCTTATATGAGAACCATCAACATCTGCATCTGTCATTATTATAATTTTTCCGTATCTTAAATCCTCTAAATCTATTTCTTCTGTTTTAGGATCTAATCCGAGAGCGTTTATCAATGTAACAATTTCATTTGACGAAATCATCTTTGACAATGATTTTGTTCTTAGGTCACTTTGATTTCCATTTTTTTTAGATCCATTAATCTCAGTAAATGTATTTAAAATTTTTCCCCTCAATGGTAGTACTGCTTGATACTCTCTGTTTCTACCCTGTTTAGCCGATCCTCCAGCTGAGTCTCCCTCAACAATAAACAGTTCTGTTCCCTCTTGTTTTGCATTTTGACAGTCTGCTAATTTTCCAGGTAATCCGGTTAGCTCTAAGGCTCCTTTTCTTCTAACGTTTTCTCTTGCTCTTTTGGCTACATCTCTCGCAACAGCAGCCTGAATTATTTTTGTCAAAATTATTTTAGAAACTGATGGGTTTTGATCAAACCAAATTGATAATTTTTCATTAACAATTCCTTCAACTATATTTCTTACTTCTGAGGAAACTAATTTGTCTTTTGTTTGTGAAGAAAATTTAGGATCTGGAATTTTTACTGACAAAACACAAGTTAAACCCTCTTTTACGTCATCCCCAGATAGAAGAACTTTACTTTTCTTTAATAAATTTTGCTCTGATGCGTATTTATTCACAACTCTTGTTAGTGCACTTCTAAAACCTAAAAGATGAGTTCCTCCGTCTTTTTGATAAATATTATTAGTATAAGGATAAACATCCTCATTGTATCCTGCATTCCATTTTAGCGAACATTGAACATCTATATCACTTTTGATACCTTCAATATAAATTGGCTTTCTAAACAAATCGTTGTCATTTTTATTTTTTAATTTTTCCCTCTTTTGATCTAAAAATTCAACAAACTCATTTATTCCTCCCTCGAATTTAAATTCATCAGACTTTATTTTTTTTTGAGTTAAATCATTAAGTATAATTTTAATTCCCTTATTCAGAAAAGCTAATTCACGCATTCTTTTTTGAATAATCGAAAAACTAAACTTTATCGATGAGAAAATATCTTTAGAAGGTAAGAAATTTATTCTTGTACCAGTATTTTTTGATTTACCAGTTATCTTTAACGGTGTTTTAGTTTCGCCATTTATAAACTCTACAAAATGTTTTTTTCCATCTCTTTCAACTTGTAATTCTAATCTTTGTGAGAGAGCATTTACTACTGAGACTCCAACACCATGTAATCCTCCTGAAACTTTATAAGAATCATGATCAAATTTACCTCCAGCATGAAGTTGGGTCATTATTACTTCTGCAGCAGATTTTTTTTCTTCCTTGTGAAAATCAACTGGTATTCCTCTGCCATCATCTTGAACTGTAATTGACCCATCAGAATTTATACTCACTTCAATTTTTTTACAATGACCTGCTAATGCCTCATCAATAGAATTATCTACGACTTCATAGACCATATGATGTAAACCAGTTCCATCATCTGTGTCACCAATATACATCCCAGGTCTTTTTCTTACTGCCTCAAGACCTTTTAAAACTTTGATGGAGTCTGCTTGATAAGAATTGGTATTATTATTTGTCATTAATTTTTATAAGGATTTAATCTTTTATACCATTTTTGAAATTTTTAATAAAATCTCTTATAACTTTAAGCTTAAATTAGTAAGCAAGATCAACGATAATATCTGTTTTTTTAAAAAAATTTTCTATTGTTAACATTTTTTGAATAAAAGCCATTTTTAGGTTGAAAAATTATGGCGGAGAGAATGGGATTCGAACCCATGATAGAGTTTCCCCTATACACGCTTTCCAAGCGTGCGCCTTCAACCACTCGGCCACCTCTCCATTTATTTCTCCTTAGATATTTTGAGCACACCTATAAATGCTTCTTGAGGAATCTCAACTTTTCCAAATTGTTTTGCCCTCGCTTTTCCTTTTTTTTGCTTTTCAAGTAGTTTTCTTTTTCTATCAGTGGCTCCACCACCATGAATTTTAGTTAAAACGTCTTTTTTAAATCCTTTAATTGTTTCTCTTGCAATAATTTTTCCTCCTATTGCAGCTTGGACTGGAATCATAAAGTTGTGTCTTGGAATTAAATCTTTTAATTTCTCACATACCTCTCTTCCAGTCTTTTGAGCAAAGTCTTTGTGTATCATCATAGCTAGAGCGTCTACTGGCTCGGTATTTACTAAAATACCCATTTTAACAAGATCACCCTCTCTATGGCCTATTATTTCATAATCAAAACTAGCATATCCACTTGTCATCGATTTTAATCGATCATTAAAATCAAATACTATTTCATTTAATGGTAATTCATAATTTACAACTGCTCTGCTTCCAGAATAACTTAGGTTTGTTTGGATTCCTCTTTTATCTTGGCATATTTTCATAATAGGGCCAAGATACTGATCAGGAGTAATAATAGTTGCTTTGATCCAAGGTTCTTCAATAAATTTTATCAAACTTGGATCTGGTAAACTTGATGGATTTTGTAAATCTTTTATCTCACCATTGTTCATATGGATCTTATATACAACGCCAGGAGTTGTAGTTAATAGATTTATATCAAATTCTCTTTCAAGTCTCTCTGTAACTATTTCTAAGTGCAATAAACCTAGAAAACCACACCTGAAACCTAAGCCTAAAGCCGAAGAAGACTCAGGCTCAAAGGAAAAGCTAGAATCATTTAATTTTAATTTAGCTAATCCGTCTTTTAATTTTTGATACTCTGAGCTATCTACTGGAAATAGTCCGCAAAACACTACAGGTTTACTTGGCTTAAAGCCAGGTAATGACTCTGATAATGGTTTAGATGCATCACAGATTGTATCTCCAACTTTTGTTTCTGATAAAATTTTTATTCCTGTTGTTATAAACCCAATCTCTCCAGAATTAAGTTCATCAACATCTTTTGGTTTGGGTGTAAAAACTCCTACTTTCTCAACAAAATATTCTTGGTTTGTAGACATCATTTTAATTTTCATATTTTTTTTAATTTTTCCATCAATTACTCTTACTAAAATGACTACACCTAAATAAGTGTCATACCAACTATCTACTAATAAACACTTCAATTTTTGATCTTTTTCACCTTTTGGACCTGGCAGAGTATGGATAATTTGTTCTAAAATTTCATCAATTCCTTCACCAGTCTTTCCAGAACATGGAACAGCATTGGATGTATCAATACCTATTACATCTTCAATTTGTTTATTTGTTCTATCAATGTCTGAAGCTGGTAAATCAATTTTATTTAAAACTGGGATTATTTCATGATTTATATCAAGAGCTTGATAAACATTTGCTAATGTTTGAGCTTCAACTCCTTGAGTACTGTCAACAATTAATATTGAACCTTCACAAGCATACAAAGATCTACTTACTTCATAGCTAAAATCAACATGACCCGGGGTATCTATAATATTAAGAATATAATTTTTCCCATCTTTAGATTTATAATTTAATTTTACTGTTTGAGCTTTAATAGTTATACCTCTCTCTCTTTCAATATCCATCGAGTCAAGCACTTGAGACTTCATTTCTCTGTCTGTCAAACCACCACATTTATGTATAATTCTATCTGCTATAGTTGACTTGCCGTGGTCTATATGGGCAATGATTGCAAAATTTCTTATATTATCAATTTCAGTAGACATTTAGGATCTAATTTTTGCGCCAGATTTAGTTTCTACAGTTGAAATAATTAACTTATTAATTTTTTCAAGATCACTCTCTTCTAAAGTCTTCTCAGATGATTGAATTGTTACATTAAGAGCTATCGACTTTTTGTCTTGAGGAATATTTTCACCCTCATAAATATCAAAAATTTTAATAGATCTTATTAAATTTTTATCAATTGTTGATATTATTTCTATTAAATCTTGCGCCTTGACACTTTTGTCTACAACAAATGCAAAGTCTCTTTCTGATTTTTGATAATCTGAGTACTCAAAATTTGTTTTTAGGTCTTTAAGTTTTGTTTTATTCTCCCTGAGATAATCCATATAAATTTCAAAACCAACCAGACCTTCAGTTTTAATATCAAGTTTTTTTAAAATATTTGGATGCATTTCACCAAAATAAGCGACAGGGTCTATTTCATCCTTATCAAGATAGACAGAACCAGATTTGCCTGGATGATAATATGAAGGGGACTTATCTCTCACAAAAAAACTTTGCCTATCGTATCCAGCTTCGACTAGTGTCTGTATTACATCCTTCTTAACGTCAAAAACATCAACTATCCTGTCTTTTTCGTTCCAGTTTAATCTTGATATTTTTCCTGATTTTATCGCACCAATTACTGTCAACTGCTCGCCTGGCTTACTACCCTTAAAAATTGGTCCAATTTCAAACAGCGAAATATCTTTAAATCCTCTATCTAAATTTTTCTTTAAATAAAAAGTCAAATTCGTGAAAATCGAGTTTCGTAGAACATCTAAGTCTGAACTTATTGGATTTACTATTTTTATTTCTTTTAGATTTTCTTTAAACATTTTGTTTATTTTTGAATCTGTGAATGACCATGTTACAGTCTCAAAATAACCTTTAGATGCCACAGAACGTTGAAGAAAGTGAAAGAGTTTTTGTTGTGTATTTAAAGTATCTTTTATTTTAGTTTTTTCAGGTTGTAAGGTTTCTATGTTCTCATATCCTTTAATTCTTACTATTTCTTCGACTATATCAATTGGTTGAGTTATATCAGGTCTCCAAGTAGGTATTTTTAAATCTAATTCTAATTTCTTCTTAGAAACTTCAAATCCTAAATCAGTTAAAATTTTAATTATTTCATTATCATTTACTTTAAAACCAGTTATTTTTTCAAATAAAGAGACGTTAAATTTAATTTTATTCTTTTCATGCTTATCTGTTTTTTGAATATCAAAATTACTAATTTTACCACCACAAATCTCAGATATCAATTCAGCAGCTTTTGACAAACCTAATTCGATTGATTGAGTATCAATTCCTCTTTCAAATCTGAATTTTGCATCAGTATCAATATTTAATAATTTTGAAGTTTTTCTAATTGATCTAGGAATAAAATAAGCAGACTCTAATAAAATATTTTTAGTATTCATTTCGGTTCCAGAACGTGTTCCTCCAATGATTCCTCCCAAGCCTAAAACTCCAGATTTATCAGAAATAACACACATATCATCACCTAATTTATACTCTTTGTTATCAAGAGCTTCGAAAGTTTCACCCTTTTTTGAATTTCTTACTATAATTTCTTTATCAATTTTATCTGCATCATATGCATGAAGTGGTCTATTTAAGTCTAACATTACATAATTTGTAATATCAACAATTGCTGAAATTGGTTTTTGACCTAGTGAAATAATTTTTTCTTTAAGCCATTTAGGACTTTCTTTATTAGTAACACCCTCAATTAAGCAACTACCAAATACCGTACAACCTTGATTTTTAACTTTTGTAATTGAAACTTTAATTTTTTGTGACCCATTATTTTTAATATTTTTTAGTGAAATTTTTTTTAGCTTACCAACTCCAGCAGCAGCAAGATCTCTAGCTATACCTCTTACCCCCAAGCAATCAGGACGATTAGGTGTAATTGATAAATCTACAACTTTTTCAGTTTTACTATTAAAAAAGTTTTTACCAATTTTATCAGAGTATTTGCCAGTTGGTAGTTCTGTTATTCCTTCGCTTTCATTTGATAAATTTAGTTCAGATTCTGAACACAGCATTCCATAAGAAGTAACCCCTCTAATCTTGCTAACTGAAAGCTTCATGTTATTTTTTGGAATTATTGATCCAGGACCTGCATAAATAGTCAAAAGATCTTTTTTCGCATTTGGTGCTCCACATACTACCTTAACAGTATTATCCAACCCAATATCAACGTCACATATTCTAAGTCTATCTGCATTCGGATGCTGTTCAGCATTAATAATTTTTGCTACTTTAAAACTGTCTAAACTAGAACTTAGATTTTCAAAACTCTCAACTTCCAGACCAATATTTGTTAGTTTTTCAATTATCTCATTATCTTTTTTTTGGGTGTCGAGGTGCTCCTTTAGCCAACCTATAGTAAATTTCATCTGCTAAGACCTCTATAATTTGATGGAACATCCAATGGATCAAAGCCAAAATGATTAAGCCATCTATAGTCAGTCTCAAAAAAAGCTCTTAAATCATTAATTCCATATTTAAGCATTCCAAGTCTATCTATACCAATCCCAAAAGCATAACCTTGGTAATTATCTGGATTCACTTTAACATTCTTAAGTACATTGGGATGCACCATCCCACAACCAAGAATTTCTAACCATTTATCTCCTTCACCAATTACTATTTTTCCGTCTTTTATCTCATAACCAATATCTACTTCTGCAGATGGTTCAGTGAATGGAAAGTGACTAGGTCTGAATCTCATTTTTATTTTATCTACTTCAAAAAATGATTTTATGAAATAATTCAAGCATCCTTTTAGATGACCCATGTTTATGTCTTTATCTATATGAAGGCCTTCGACTTGGTGAAACATAGGAGAATGAGTTTGATCACTATCAGATCTATATGTTCTGCCTGGAGCTATAATTTTAAATGGAGGCTTTCCATTTAACATAGTTCTAACCTGTACCGGAGAAGTATGGGTTCTTAATAATAATTCTTTATTATTATCTAAATAAAAAGTGTCATGCATATCTCTCGCTGGATGATTGTCAGGCGTATTTAATGCAGTAAAATTATAATGCTCATTCTCTATATCTGGCCCTTCTTCAACACTAAACCCAATTTCTGAAAATATTGATGATATCTCGTCAATTACTTGCGAGACAGGATGTATTTTTCCTCGACTAAATTCTCTCTCAGGTAATGTTACATCTACTTTTTCATTTTCAAGTTTAGAGTTAATTTCTTTTGTTTCAATTTCTTGAAGTTTAGAGTCTATCTTATCTTGAAGTTCGTTTTTTATTGAATTTAAATCTGATGCAAATTTTTTTCGCTCATCAGTTGGTAAAAGTCCTAATTTTTTAAAAGAATTAGAAATCTTTCCATTTTTACCAAACAATTCTGTTTTTATTTGATTTAAACTTTCAACATTCAAATCATTATTTAATTTATTTAAATAATCATCTTTGATTTTTTTAATATCGGACATATTTGTAGAATATTTGTTAACTCTAGAAAAACAACAATGAATATTAATTCAGTGCTGCTTGAGCTTTTTTAACTATAGTTTTAAATGCTTCAGGATTATCATAAGCAATTTCAGCAAGTATTTTTCTGTCAATTTTAATACCAGATTTGCTTAATCCATTAACAAACTTGGAATAAGTCATACCTTCAGCTCTTACCCCAGCATTTATCCTAGTAATCCATAGCGATTTAAAATCTCTTTTTTTATTTCTTCTGTCTCTGTAGGCATACTGCATGGCTTTTTCCATAGCTTGCCTCGCAGCTCTAATGGTATTTTTTCTTCTTCCCCACTGACCCTTAACTGCTTTTAAAACCTTTTTGTGTTTTGCTCTACTAGTTACACCTCTTTTTACTCTAGCCATTTTATCCTCTTAAGTTATACGGCATGTAAGATTTTACAATTTTTCCATCTTGTTTAGATAGTACCGTAGTTCCTCTTTGCTTTCTTATCTGTGAATTAGTTCTTTTTATCATACCATGTCTTTTACCCGCTTGAGCAGTTATAACTTTTCCTCTTGCAGATACTTTAAATCTTTTTTTTGCTGAACTTTTTGTTTTTAATTTAGGCATAATTTTTGTGGGGGTTATACAAATATTGTTATTGATTTACAACTACAAATATAGCTTATAAAGGCTGAATAACCATGATCATTTGCTTACCATCAAACTTTGGCTGAAGTTCTACACGTCCAATTGCTTCCATATCTATTTTTATCTTATCCATAAGCTCATGCCCTAAACTAGAATGCTGAAGTTCTCTACCTTTAAACCTAATTGTAAATTTTACCTTGTCACCTTTTGCAATAAATTTTTGTGCATTTTTTATTTTAAATGAATAATCGTGAACTTCTGTAACTGGTCGTAATTTAATTTCTTTTAGTTCAATCTTTTTCTGTTTTTTCTTTGCTTTGTTTGCTTTTTTTTGTGCATCATATTTATATTTTCCCATATCCATAATTTTGCACACAGGAGGTTTTGCATTAGGAGCGATTTCAATTAAATCTAAACCTTGTTCCTTAGCTCTACTAATAGCATCTTGTAAATTTAGAATTCCTAAATTATCACCATCGCTTGCTATAACTTGAACATCTTGTGAAGTTATTCTTTGATTTGTTCTAGGACCTCTAGATTTTGTTCTTCTCTGAAAGTAGTTTTGTTTAAAATCTGCCACTAAATTGAAGGTGCTTTGTTAAGAGCAGAGTATTTATGTAAGAATTCTTTTAAATCCATAGTTTCTTGTTTTTTAGAATCCAATCTTCTAATAGTTACTGTGTTGCTGTCAACTTCTTTTTTTCCACATATTAATAACATTGGTACTTTAGTTAATGAATGTTCTCTAATTTTGTAATTTAAATTGTGATTTTTTAAATCTACTTCAGAAGAAAGTCCTACTTTTTTTAACTGACTATTTACTTCTTTTGCATAATCATCAAAATCACTCGAGATAGGGATTACTATTGTTTGAACTGGACAAAGCCAAAAAGGTAATTTTCCTGAATAATTTTCAATTAAAATTCCAATAAATCTCTCCAAAGATCCAAATAATGCCCTATGTAACATAACAGGAACTTTTTTGTTTCCATCGCTATCAACAAATGAAGCACCTAATCTGCCTGGTAAGTTTAAATCAACTTGTAAAGTTCCACATTGCCAATCCCTTCCAATCGCATCTCTTAAAACAAACTCTATTTTTGGACCATAGAAAGCACCTTCACCCTTGTTAATAAAATATTCCAATTTAGTTGCTTTAATCGCTTCTAGTAAAGCAGCTTCTGATTTATCCCATACTTGATCATCACCAACTCTTAATTCTGGTCTGTCAGAATATTTTAATATTACATCTTCAAACCCTAAATCCTTGTAAATTTCTAAAATTAAATTAGTTACAGTTAAACATTCTTCAGTAATTTGTTCTTCAGTACAAAAAATATGCGCATCATCTTGTGTAAAAGCTCTAACTCTTAACAGTCCATGAAGAGATCCAGATGGTTCATACCTATGAACCTTTCCAAATTCAGACATTTTAAGTGGTAAATCTCTATAACTTTTCAAGCCTTGATTAAAAACCTGAACACAACCAGGACAATTCATTGGTTTTATAGCAAATACTTTTTCATCAGGTGTCGTAGATGTATACATATTTGCTCCAAATTTTTCCCAGTGGCCAGATTTTTCCCAAAGTGAGCGGTCCAATATTTCTGGAGTATTTATTTCCTGATATCCTGCAGTCTCCTGTTTCATTCTCATATAAGAAATAAGTTTTAGGAATAAGTTCCAACCTTTTTGATGCCAAAATACTGAACCAGGACTTTCTTCTCTAAAATGAAATAAATCCATTTCTTTTCCAATTTTTCTGTGATCTCTTTTTTCGGCTTCTTGTATTCTGTTTAAATAATCATCTAAATCTTTTTGTGTAGACCAACTTGTTCCGTATACTCTTTGCAACATTTCATTATTAGAGTCACCTCTCCAATAAGCACCTGAAACTTTTGTTAATTTAAAATATTTGCCAATTTTACCAGTTGAACTTAAATGAGGGCCTCTGCATAAATCATGCCAATCTCCATGAAAATATAAGGACACATCTTCATCTTCTGGAATACTTTCTATTATCTGAGCTTTATATATTTCTCCCTTTTTTTTAAAATGTTCAATTGCATCATTTCTTTTCCAAACCTCTCTGTAAGTTTTTTCATCTCGATCTACTATTTCCTTCATTTTGTTTTCAATTTTTTCTAAATCTTCTGTTGTAAAAGGTTCTTTTCTTGCAAAATCGTAATAAAAGCCATCTTCAATAACTGGCCCTATTGTAACTTGTGTCCCTGGAAATAATTCTTGAACTGCCATAGCAAGTATATGAGCAGTATCATGTCTTATAGTCTCTAACCCTTCTTTATCTTTTGAAGTAAATATCTTAATTGAGGAATCTTTATAAATACTATGATTTAAATCTTTTAATTCTCCATCAACACTTATTAATAAAGCCTGCTTTGATAGAGACTTGCTAATTTTTTCTGCAACTTCAAATCCCGAAATACTTTTTTCAAAATTAATTTTTTTTCCGTCTGGTAGTGTAATATCTGGCATTAATTAAATAATTTTTTGTATTCTGAATAAGTAGAAAAACACATTTTTTCAACATTAAATTTTTTTAATACATTTTTTCTTCCATTATTACCCATTTTACTTATTTCATTAGAGTCCATATTCATTACTTTAATTATTTTTTCAGATAATTCATCAGAGTTTCCTGCATCAAATAAAATACCAGTTTTTCCATCTATTACAGTTTCATTTGATCCACCTAGGTTACTCGCTATTATCAATTTTTGCATGGATTGTGCTTCAACTGACACTCTGCCAAATGCTTCAGGTTCTATTGATGCAGAAATAACGATATCTGAAATTTTGTATGCCAATGGCATATTTTCACAGTGGTCGATAAATCTGATTTGTTTTGTAAGTCTGTATTGCTCAACTAGTCTAGTAAGTTTTTTTTTGTAAAGGTCTCGCCCTTGATCATTACCAAGAATAACGGCAATGAATGCATCGTTGCCTAATTGAATATTTACTTTATTTAAAGCTTCTAAAAACATTTCTTGTCCTTTCCAGGCAGTTAGTCTCCCAGGTAATAAAATTATTTTTTTACCAACAATTAAATTCCAGAATTTGAATAATTTATCTTCATCATTTTCAAGAGTTGTAGAAGAATCATAATAGTCTGTATTAATCCCACGAAAAATCGAGAGTAACTTTTTTTTATCTGATAAGTATTCTGAATAATTTTCTTTAATATGTGAAAATATAAAATTTGATCCTGCAATAATTAAATCTGATCTAACCATAACAGAATTATAAAATTTTTTTATATTACTTTTGAAATTATATGTTCCGTGGAAAGTAGTAACAAATTTTCTTCTAGTAATCTTTGTTGCTATTAAACATGACCAAGCTGGAGCTCTACTTCTTGCATGGACGATGTTTATCCCATTTATTAAAATAATAACTGAAATAATAATTGAATTGATAAGTATGAGAAAAGGGTTTTTTGATTGAACTGGGAGTCTAATGACTTTAACTTTTTTTTTATCAACAAATTTTAATAATTCACCACCACTTGTTATCAAATAAGATCCAACATTATTTTCTGGTAAATAATGGGCAATATCATAACAACCAGTTTCGGCTCCACCATAACCTAGTTTAGGAATTACTTGTAGGACTTTTATTTTAGACTGCATGTGGTAATAATATTATATACTTGGTCAATTTGATTACTTTATATGAAAAAATATAAATTTCTAAGAATTTCTAAATCTAAAAGACTAAGATATATAGCAAATAATTATAAAAAAAAACTTTACGTAGTTTTTTTACCTGGTTTCGCATCTGATATTGATGGGGACAAACCAAGGAAATTTTTAAAATTTGCCATTGAAAATAAACTTGGATTTTTAGCTCTCGAATACTTTGGGCATGGTAGATCATCAGGAGAATTTACAAGAGGTAATATCACTAAATGGTCAAATGACGCGAGAATTACAATAAGTAAAATAGTTAAAAAGAATAACTTTATACTAATCGGATCCAGCATGGGTGGCTGGATTTCTTTGTTAATGCATAGATATTATAGTTCACAAATTAAAGGTTTTTTAGGAATTGGATCTGCCCCTGAATTTCTTACAAGAATTATGTGGAAAAAATTTCCAAAAAAAACAAAAAGTGAAATTTTGAAAAAAGGTATCTCAAAAATTAAAAATGGTGATTATGAATATTTAATAACAAAACAGCTAATTCTAGACGGAAAAAAAACAAGAAATAAAGTTCTTAACAGAAAATTATATAATACAAATCCTGTAACCATGGTTCATGGGCAGAAGGATGAGGTGGTTCCAGTAATGTATTCAAGAAAAGTTTTAAAAATTTTTCCTAATGCAGAAAAAAAACTAATAGTGATTAAAAATGGAGATCATAGCCTTTCTTCAAAAAAAAATTTAAATATTATTTGTAAAGAGTTAAAATCTATAATTAAAAAAGTTAACTAGCTTTTCCAACTAAACTTTTGTTTGTAATAGGATTTTCTAATTTATTTAACATTTCTTTAGGGCAAACTTGTAAGAAATTTTTAATTTCATCGTCAAAATTTTTAATAATCTGTGCTGATAAATTAGAGTTAGTTTCATGATTGTGTTTTAAAACTAAATCTTTTAGATAGTTTTTCCAGTATTCTGTCTCGGGCGTTTGCCAAACTATTGTTTCAGGATTAGCTTTTTTTGCGAACTGGCTTTTTGGATCATATATAAATGCCATACCACCAGTCATACCAGCTCCAAAATTATCACCTACCTCTCCCAATATTACTATTGACCCACCTGTCATGTACTCACAACCATTTGAATCACATCCTTCTATGACTGCAGTAGCACCAGAGTTTCTAACTGCAAACCTTTCACCAGCTTGTCCTGCTGCAAAAAGATATCCTGATGTTGCTCCATATAAGACTGTATTTCCTATAATAGTATTTTCATTTGAAATTAAATTACTTTCATCTCGGAGTTTAATTATAATAGATGCACCTGATAGACCCTTTGCAACGTAATCATTAGCATCACCTTTTAATATCAATTTAAGTCCTTTCACACCAAAGGCACCAAAAGATTGACCAGCAGAACCTTTGAAATTTATAGCAAAAGTATTTTCTCCTAATTTATTATTTCCAAATTTTTTATAGAGATTATAAGAAATTCTTGTTCCAACGGCTCTATCTGTATTTTCAATTGAATAAACATTTTCTAACGGTAATTTTCTGTTAATTAAACTTTCTATCTCAGGCCAAATTTTTTGGTCTAAAGTATCTGGTACTTCATTTATTATAGGAGTTTCACAATATCTTTTATTTGTGCCAGGATCAGCTTGAACAAATAAAGGATTTAAATCTAAGTCATCTAAATTTGGTGATCCTTTGCTGACTTGTCTTAATAAATCTGTTCTACCGATTACTTCGTTTAAATTTTTAAATCCTAAACTTGATAAAATTTCTCTTACTTCTTGAGCAATAAAAGAAAATAGATTTACTATTTTATCTGGTGTACCAGTAAATTTTTTTCTTAATTCGTCATCTTGTGTACAAACTCCAACTGGACATGTATTAGAATGGCATTGCCTTACCATAATACAACCCATTGCAACTAACGCAGTTGTTGCTACACCAAATTCTTCTGCTCCCATCATTGCTGCAATCACTACATCTCTTCCTGTTTTAATTCCTCCATCAGTTCTTAATGTAACTAGATGTCTTAATTTATTTAAAGTTAATACTTGGTTTGCCTCTGTTAGGCCCATTTCCCATGGAATACCAACATATTTAACACTTGTTTGTGGAGTTGCACCTGTTCCACCATTGTGACCTGAAATTAGTATTATGTCTGCTTTAGCTTTAGCAACACCAGCTGCAATAGTTCCTATACCAGAAGAAGCAACAAGTTTAACACCAACTCTTGCCTTAGGATTAATTTGCTTTAGGTCATAAATAAGTTGTGCCAAGTCTTCAATTGAATAAATATCGTGGTGTGGTGGTGGTGATATTAATGTTACGCCAGGCGTAGAATGCCTTAGTCTTGCAATTTCTTCCGTTACTTTGAATCCTGGTAATTGCCCACCTTCACCAGGTTTTGCACCTTGAGCAATTTTAATTTCAATCTCATTACAATTGTTTAAATAGTTAATAGTTACTCCAAATCTCGCTGACGCAATTTGTTTTACTCTAGAATTTGCGCTATCACCGTTGTCTAGTACTTTAAATCTTTCCTCGTCTTCTCCACCTTCCCCACTACATGAAGCTCCTTTAATTCTATTCATGCCCATAGCAAGTGTTTCGTGTGCCTCTTTTGACAAAGCGCCATGGGACATACTTCCACTTCCAAATCTTTTCATGATTTCAGTTATTGGTTCAACCTGATCAATATCAATTGCCTCTTGATTTTTAAAATCAATTAAATCTCTTAGACTAATTGGTTTTAAACCATAAATACCCTTAGTATATTTTTTATAAGTTTCGTATGAATTTGAGCCTACGGCTGCTTGCAAAAGATGAATTAATTTTCCTTGATATTGGTGTGTTTCACCATTTTTTCTATATCTGTAAATTCCGCCAATAGGAAGAATATTAGAATGAATGTCAAATGCATTTTTATGTATAGATCTTATTTTTTTTTCAATACCAGTTAAACCTATTCCAGAAATTTTAGACAATACTCCTGGAAAATAATCTTTTACAATTGTTCTACTCAATCCAACAGTTTCAAAATTACATCCACCTCTATATGAACTTAAAACCGATATACCCATCTTTGACATTATTTTTAATAGTCCAAGGTTTACTGATTTTATATATCTACCTACACACTCATCAAATGAGAAATTCCCAAAAAGCTTTTTTGAATATCTTTGATGTAAACTGTCAAATGCTAAGTAAGGATTGACCGTAGTTGCTCCAACACCTATTAATGTTGCAAATGAATGGGTATCTAGAGCATCTCCTGTTTGTACATTAATTGATGCATAGCCTCTTAAGCCTAATTTTATTAAATGAGTATTTATTGCACCAATACATAGCAGCATTGGCATTGGTAATTTTAATTCAGATATATTTTTATCAGACAAAATAAGTTGAGTATTGCCTTCTCTAACCGCTTTTTCAGCGTTATTTTTTAATAATTCAATGGCCTCTTCTAAAGTTTGATCAGTATTAAATGTGCAATCTAAAATTTTATAATTATCTCCAAAATACTTTATAAATTTTTCAAACTGAGTGTTTGATAAAATTGGACTATCTAAAACATAAATATTTTCCTCTGTAAGATTAGAAAAATCTAGTATGTTTCCTAAATTTCCAAACCTAGTTTTTAAGCTCATCACCTTATTCTCTCTAAGTGAATCGATAGGAGGATTGGTTACCTGACTAAAATTCTGTCTAAAATAATGATAAAGAGGCCTATATTTATCAGATAAAACTGCAAGGGGAGTGTCATCTCCCATAGAACCAGTTGCTTCTTTTGCATCCTCAGCCATAGGGTGCAAAATTAGTTCCAGATCTTCTAAACTATAACCAAAACAATGTTGAATCTTTTTTAAATCAGATCCTGAAAACTCACTTTTCTCATTTTCTATAGTTAATGATTTATCTAATTCAATTATTTGATTATTAAAATGTTTGTATTCTTTAGATAAATAATTTTTTATTTCATTATTTGTGTAAACTTTTCCTTTTTCGATTCTTACACCCAAAATTTCTCCTGGTCCTAATCTTCCTTTTGAAACAATTTTCTTCTCATTTAGGTCAATCATTCCTGTCTCGGATCCTGCGAATAAAAGTTTATCTCTTGTAATTGTATATCTAAGAGGTCTAAGTCCATTTCTGTCACTACCTACAATAACCCACTCATTGTCAGTTGCCGCTATAGCAGCAGGTCCATCCCAAGGTTCCATTGTACTATTTAAAAAGTTAAAAAGTTGCTGATGATCTTTTGGAAGAACTTTACTTTTTTTTGACCAAGCATCTGGTATTAGCATAAGTTTTGCTAAAGGTGCTGAATGTCCAGAAATATTTAATAATTCAAACACATTATCTAATGATGCAGAATCAGAATTACCGGCAGGAATAACCGGTTTTAAATTTTCCATATCATCAAACAAAGGACTAAACATTTCCTCTTCGTGAATTCTCATCCAATTAATATTTCCTTTTAAAGTGTTTATCTCTCCATTGTGAGCAATTGATCTAAAAGGTTGGGCTAAATCCCAACTTGGAGCGGTGTTAGTAGAAAATCTTTGATGGAAAATTGCATAACGTGAAATGAAACGCTCGTCTTTTAAATCTGGATAAAAATCAGATAATGACTCCGCTAAAAACATTCCCTTATAAATTATTGATTTCGAGCTGAATGAACAAATATAAAAATTGTTTAATTGATTTCTTAAAGCTTCTTTTTCAATTTTTCTTCGAGTTTCATAAAGAGCTCTTTCTAAATCTTTACCATGAATTGACTTATCATTATGAGTAAAAAGAACTTGCGTAATCTCAGGTCTAGTTTGTTCTGCCTTTTCTCCTAAAACAGAAGGATCCACGGGTACTTGTCTCCATCCGTAAATATTAAAATTCTTTTTTGTTAATTCACTTTCTACAATTGATCTGCATTGCTCTTGTCCCCCAAAGTCATTTCTTGGCAAGAAAATCATTCCCACACATAAATCTGAGTTATCATGCTCATGACCTGTTATTTCAATTTTTTCTGCAAAGAAATCATTTGGTATTTCAATATGAATACCTGCTCCGTCTCCAGTTTTACCATCTGCATCAATTGCACCTCTATGCCATACAGCTTTTAGAGCCTCGATACCGTATTCGACTACTTTTCTTGATTTTAGACCCTCAGTTGATGCAACAAGACCTACTCCGCATGCATCATGTTCCATAGTTTCATCATAAACATGATTTTTTTTTAAAAGTTTACGATTTTTGTTTTGAATATCCATTATGCAACCTGCATTTTTTGTTTTGATTGGAGATAGCTTTCGATTGAAGTAGCAGCATCTCTACCGTCTTTAATAGCCCATACAACTAATGAAGCTCCTCTTACTATGTCTCCAGCCGCAAATACACCTGGTATACTAGTCTCCAAGGTATCAAAGTCAGCTTTTATTGTTCCCCACTGTGAAACTTGTAATCTAGGCTCCTGAAATAAAACTGGTAAATCTTCTGGATCAAAACCTAAGGATTTAATTACCAAATCAGCGTCAATTTCGAATTCTGAGTTTTCTTCTGCAACAGGTCTTCTTCTACCACTCTCATCTGGATCTGTTAATTTCATTTTATCTACAATAATACTATTTACTTTATTAGTTCCTCTAAATTCTTTTGGATTACTTAACCAAATAAATTCTACACCTTCCTCCTCAGCATTTCCTACTTCTCTTGCTGATCCAGGCATATTTTCTCTATCTCTTCTATAAAGGCATTTTACAGATCTGGCTTTTTGTCTTACTGATGTTCTTACACAGTCCATTGCCGTGTCTCCGCCACCAATTACTACTACATCTTTACCTTCGGCATTTAATGTTCCGTTATCAAACATTTCGACTTTATCGCCTAAGCCTTTTTTGTTTGAAGCTGTTAAGAATTCCATTGCAGGAAAAATATTACTTAGATCATTTCCAGGTAAGTTAACCTCTCTTGCTTTGTAAACACCTGTTGAAATTAATAAGGCATCATGTTTTGATTGTAATTCTTTCAATGTAGAGTCTTTACCAACCTCAAAATTATGAACAAATTTTATTCCACCTTCTTTTAAAAGTTTGATTCTTCTCTCAACCACATGTTTTTCTAATTTAAAATTTGGGATTCCGTATATTAACAATCCACCTGCTCTGTCATACCGATCATATATTGTTATTTGATATCCCTTTTTACGTAATTCTTCACCACAAGCTAATCCTGCGGGGCCTGCTCCAATAATTCCAACACTTTGTTCATTTTCAATTTTTACATTTATTGGTTTAACCCAGCCATTTTCCCACGCTTTATCTGTTAAATATTTTTCAACTGAACCAATTGTTACTGTTCCATGTCCCGATTGCTCAATTACACAGTTTCCTTCACATAACCTATCTTGTGGGCATATTCTTCCACAAACTTCCGGCATATTATTTGTACTTTGGGATAGATGGTAAGCTTCTTCATACCTTTCCTCTGCAGTTAACTTTAACCAATCAGGTATATTGTTACTTAATGGACAGTGAACCTGACAAAAAGGAACACCACACTGTGAACACCTGCTCGATTGTTCTTTGGCTTTTTCGTGAATAAACTCTTGATAAATCTCTCCAAAATCCTCTTTTCTCTGGGATTTATCTCTTTTAGGTGGATTTTGTTGACCTATATCCACAAACTTAAGCATTTTATTTGTCATTTGAAACGGCTTATACAACAGAAGCATAAATCCTTAAAGTATTACTGGGTAATACATACTGACATATATTTTAGAAAAATATTGATTTTGCTATATTTTTTATTTTATGCATAGTTGATATGCATTTAAAGGATTGCCTTATTTAGGTAATCTTTTAACTATCTATTAAGAGTCCTTAATGATTTCAATATATATAGAAGCATCAATTTTAGCGTTTGTACAAGGTTTTTCGGAATTTTTACCGGTAAGTTCCTCTGCCCACCTTATAATTATTTCAAAAATATCGAACTTTAGTATTAGTTCACTTCAACTTGATATTAGTCTTCACTTAGGTTCGCTTTTGGCAATTATTTTTTATTTTAGAAAGGATTTAGTAAATATTTTAGGAAATAAGTCTTTATTATTACTTATAATTTTTGGCTCTTTACCATTAGTTATTGCTGGTTATTTTATTTATACCTTGGGGCTAATTGAAAATTTAAGAAATTTAAAAGTTATAGCATGGACAACTTTAATATTTGGTATTTTATTATTTATTGCAGACCGATCTAGTATTAAAAATAAAATTGATACCAGTTTAAGTTTAAAAAATATTTTAATCATTGGTATTTTTCAAATTTTAGCTGTTATACCTGGTGTAAGCAGATCGGGTATAATAATTACAGCTTCAAGGTTTTTAAATTTCGATAGAGTAGATTCTTCAAAAATATCTTTTTACTTATCAATACCTGCATTAGCGGGAGCAAGTATACTTAGTTTGAAAGATGTGATGAATGAAAATATAGATTTGAACATATTATTTTTATATTCAATAATATTTTCATTTATAATTTCTTACTTAACAATCAAATATTTTTTAATTTATGTAAAAAATTTTAATTTAAATATTTTTGTTTATTACAGAACTTTTCTTGCTTTAATTCTTTTTGTTATTGCATATAGCTAATTTTTAGAACTAGGTGAAATTTGAGAAGAAATTACTGCAATCAATATTAATAAACATCCAATAATGTTATTAGTACTTAAAAATTGATTGAGAATAATCCATCCTGCTACAGCTGCAAATACTCCCTCGAGAGAATAAATAATTGCTGCTGGTGCCTCTTCTATATTTTTTTGTGCATACATTTGTAATGTAAAGGCTATACCGCCTGATAGTGCTCCTGCGTAAAGAATAGAACTACTTTCCATTAATATTTTTGCAATATTTATTTCTTCAAAAATATATGAAAAAATTAGCGAAAGTGTTGCAACAAATAATGCTTGAAGTGCAGCATAAAACATTGGGATATTAAATTCTTCCATGAACTTACCTGCAAAAATTATATGCAAAGCCCAAAATACTGAGCACAATATAACTAGACCATCACCTAACATAATTTCTGAGTTAGAAAAATCACTTAGAAGGTATACACCAAGAATACAAAGACCAATTGCTGGCCATATACTCCAATGAACTTTTTTGGAGTAGATGAAAAATAACAAAATTGGAACTATTGGTACGTAAAACACTGTAAAAAAAGCTGCATTTGCAATATTTGTATATTGGAGAGCAGATTGTTGTAAAAAAGTTCCCAAAAACAGGGATACTCCCATGAAAACTAAGTATTTTATAAAAAGTTTTGATTTAGAAAGTATTTCTAGTTTAATTTTCTTCCTCTCAAATAATAAGGCAAGTGGCAATATTGTAAAAAAGCCAACAATAAATCTTGCTGAATTAAAAGTTAATGGACCGATATTATCCATACCTGTATCTTGGGCAATGAAAGCTGTTCCCCAAATAAAAGTTGTGACTAGGGCGCAGACCATTGAAAGGGATTTAGTCATTATATTTAATTAGATAATTTTATTTATCAATTTAATCCGTTTAACTTACAGGAGCTATCAAAATCCTCTTTGTTAATATAACATCCAGACATTTTTCTAACTCCATTAAACGATCCTCTGCCATGAAGTATTCGCCAATTATTAAATATTAGAAGTTCTCCAGGTTTAAGTATATGTCGCCACTGATAATCTTTATTGTTAGCAATAAGGTCAAATGTTTTAATTGCTTCATAAAACTTTAATGTTAAATCTTTTTCAAATCTAAACGGTGCTCGATCATAATTATTAAAACTTACTTGGACTATTTCATTATTTTCATTTAATTTAAATATTGGTCTTTCGGCTTCAAGATAAACACCATCACCGATATAATTTCCCTTAACATTTATTTGTGTCATTAATTCATACATCGGTTGATTTTCTTTTTTTATTGTTTCTGCTATTTTTAATCCATCAACCATAATCGATTCACCACCTCTAGCATTATATTCACAACATAGTAATAATTGTAATCCTGGAGCGTCATTACTATATGTAGAATCTGTATGAGGTCTGAGTTCTTCTTGAGTGTATGCACTATCAGCTTTATTTTCATCTGACTCAAAACTCCATAATCCTCCAAATATAGAGTTTCTTACGTAACCAATTTTATTTGCAATTGTTTCAACAGACTTTAAATTGGTTCTACAGTTTTTAATTACTGAAAATCCATAGTCATGAAGATTTTTCAAAAAATTTCTAAATCCTTCATTTGATAAAATTGAATTATAATCTAAAAAAATTTCTTCTTTAATTTCGTTAGATTTCCAGATTTTTAAATTAGATTTAATTTTTTTTTTCTTTTTTATTTTATTATTGGTTAGAAATTCAGATGAATATTTTACTGGTTTTTCTAAATCAGGCCAGGAAACACTCAAATATTTTCCATTTTCAATTATTTCTGCCTTTTTAACTTTTAAATTTATATCTAATGCTGCTGTATATGTTTTCCTTTGGCTAGATCTTTTATCCCAATTTTGCTCATCTTTTGCGTGGTCTCTTAGCCAAATATTAGGAAAAATTTCAGAATTTTCTCCATCAAAGTGTACGTGTACATCATCTGCTAGTATTTCAATTTTAGTTATCATTTACTTAAATTATATGCAAAATTAGACCCAAGATTATCTTTTAATTCATTATTAAATTTAGCAGCCTCAGCACCATCTATAATTCTGTGGTCATATGAGAGAGATAGTGGAAGCATAGTTCTTGGAACAAATTTACCATCAATAAATACCTGTTTTTTATAACTTCTACCAACGCCTAGTATGGCAACCTCTGGAAAATTAATTATTGGTGTAAAAAACGAACCCCCTATGCCACCTAAGCTAGTGATGGTCATTGACCCCCCGAAGAATTCTTTTTTATCAATTTTTAAATTCCTACAATCATCACTTACTTTTTTTAACTCCTCACTTAACTGATTGATATCTTTTTGATTAGCATCTCTAATTTTAGGAACCATAAGTCCATGTTGAGTATCAACTGCGATACCAACGTGAAAATACTTTTTAAAAGTAATCTTTCCATTTTCAATATCATCAATTGATGAATTAAATGACGGAAATTTTTTTAGTGAAAGCACCAACGCTTTAATAATAAATGCAAGTGGGGTAATTTTTATTCTTTCACCAGTATAATTATCTTTAATTGAATTTCTAAATTCTTCCATTTCTGTAATATCAGCCTCATCATGGTTGGTTACATGTGGAATGTTTGTCCACGAATTTACAAGATGTGGAGCTGCTATTTTTTTTACTCTAGGAATATCTTTAATTTCAACTTCTCCAAAATCTGAATGCTGATATTCACTTTTAATAATTTTTTCTTTTTGACTTTCAACATTATTCTGAGGTTGGTTAATTCTAGATGAAACAAAATCTTTTAAATCTTTTTCAACAACCCTGCCTGATCTCTCTGTTCCCTTAACATTATTTATATCTACTCCCAGTTCTCTTGCAAATTTTCTAACTTTTGGACTTGCAGATATTTTATTTGATTGATCAGACATTTATATTTTTGTTGGCATAGGTTTATTTTTATCAATTTTATACTTTTTGATTGCGTCTTCAGCATACTTTGATGCAACTAGCTGTTCATTAGCTAAAACACTAAGGCTATAAGCAACTATGTGTTCTTTATCTACTTCAAAAAAATTTCTTAAGTTTTTTCTTGTATCACTTCTTCCATACCCATCAGTACCTAATGAATAAAAGCTCTTTTTTGTAAAAGGTCTTATTTGATCAGCATTTATTCTCATATAGTCAGTGGCTGTAAGGATAGGACCTTGTTGTTTGCCTAAACATTCCTCTACATATGATTTTTTATTTGTTTCTGATGGATTTAGTAGGTTAAATCGTTCAACTTCCATTCCATTTTTTCTTAACTCATTAAAACTAGTAACACTCCAAACTTCACTATCGACCTGATATTCTTTTTTGAGAATTTCTGATGCTGCCATCATTTCTCTTAGTATTGTTCCTGAGCCTAATAATTGAATTTTTGCATCTTTAGAACTCGATGTCTCTTTAATTTTGTACATTCCTTTGAGAATTCCATCCTCACAATCATCTGGCATTGCAGGGTGAGAGTAATTTTCGTTCATTGTTGTAATATAATAAAAAATATTTTCATTTTTTTCATGCATCCTTCTTAAACCTTCTCTAAAAATCACAGCTAATTCATAATGGAATGTTGGATCATAAGAAATGCAGTTTGGAATAGTTGATGCTAACAAATGACTATGACCATCTTGGTGTTGAAGACCTTCTCCTGCAAGTGTTGTTCTTCCTGCGGTCGCACCAATTAAAAAGCCTCTCGCTTGACTATCTCCTGCAGCCCAAGCAAAATCTCCTATTCTTTGAAAACCAAACATAGAATAGAAAAGATAAATTGGTATCATTTCAATATCATGATTTGTATATGCTGTTCCTGCCGCAATCCAAGAAGATATTGAACCAGCTTCTGTAATACCTTCTTCTAATACCTGACCACTTTTTTCTTCTCTGTAGGATGAAAGTTGTGCTGAATCCTCTGGCTCATATTTTTGACCTTCATGAGCATATATACCTATTTTTTGGAAGAAACCTTCCATTCCGAATGTTCTAGCTTCGTCAGGAATAATTGGAACCAATTTTGATGCAACATTTTTATCTCTCAAAAGATTAGTTAACATTCTTACTAATGCCATTGTTGTAGACATTTCCTTTTCCCCAGTAGACTTTTTCATAAAATCAAAAATATCTTTAACTGGGGCTTTAATCGGTTTTGAATATGATGTTCTCTCTGGTATAAATCCACCAAGTTCTAATCTTCTTTTTTTTAGGTATTTAATTTCTTCAGAATTTTCATCTGGTTTGAAATATTCAATATTTTTGACTTGAGAATCTGTTAAAGGAACATCAAACCTATCCCTGTAATACATTAAATCATCTACATCTAATTTCTTTTGCTGGTGAGTAGTATTTACGCTTTCACCGCTTTTACCCATACCATAGCCTTTTATAGTTTTGGCTATTATGACTGTGGGGCTTCCTTTATGATTGACCGCTTTATCATACGCAGCATAAACTTTATGAGGATCATGACCTCCCCTATTAAGTCGCCAAATATCGGTATCTGACATCGATGAAACTAATTCTGTTGTTTCAGGATATTTGCCAAAAAACTTCTCTCTCACATATAATCCATTTCTTGCTTTAAATGCTTGATATTCACCGTCTACGGTCTCATTCATAATTTTTACTAAATGTCCCGTCTTATCATTTGCTAAAAGTGAGTCCCAATAAGATCCCCAAATAACTTTTAAAACGTTCCAGCCACCTCCTCTAAATATGCCCTCTAATTCTTGAATTATTTTTCCATTTCCTCTTACTGGACCGTCTAATCTTTGTAAGTTGCAATTTACAACAAATATTAAATTATCTAAATTTTCACGCGCCGCTAAACCAATCGCCCCAAGTGACTCAGGTTCATCCATTTCTCCATCTCCAAGAAAAGCCCAAACTTTTCTTCCTTCATCTTTAATTAATCCTCTATTAATTAGGTATTTCATAAATCTTGCTTGATATATTGCTAACATTGGACCAATACCCATTGAAACTGTTGGAAACTGCCAAAAGTTTGGCATTAGCCAAGGATGAGGATAAGATGAAAGTCCACCATTTTGTACTTCTTGTCTAAATCTATCTAACTGCTTTTCATTTAATCTTCCCTCGAGAAAAGCTCTTGCATACATTCCTGGTGCACTATGACCTTGAAAATATACTAGATCACCTCCAAATTTGTTATTTTTTGCTCGCCAAAAATGATTCATCCCAACATCATATAATGTTGCAGCTGATGCAAATGTCCCTATGTGGCCACCAAGTTCGGGATGTTTTTTATTTGCTCTTACTACCATTGCAGCAGCATTCCATCTAATTAATGATCTTAACTTACGTTCTATGTTTTGGTCTCCAGGTGATCTTTTTTCCTCCTCGGGAGGTATCGTATTCACATAAGGAGTAGTTTGAGTATGAGGAATTTTAGATCCAGCTTTATAAGATTGATCAATTAATTGTTTAATTAAGAAATGAGCTCTTTCAGAACCATCATTTTGCAAAACTGCACTTAAGGAGTCTAACCACTCTTTAGTTTCAACAGGATCAATATCGTCGTTACTACTAACCATTTTAACCTCATTAATCAATCTTGTTTGCTTGATTTGTGTTGGCTCTATAACTTCTGTTTCAACTTTTGTGTCAGATTTTGTAGCAGTTTCTGCTTCCTCTATTAATTTCTCTGTTGAAGGTGGAATTTTTTCGTCTAAAGTTTTACTAATTTTCTCATGTTCATCTTTATTTTCTGAAGATAGAGTTAATATTAAATCACCTTTAGAAACTTTATCACCAATTTTTACATTTATATTTTCAATTGTGCCTTCATAATTGGATGGTACTTCAACACTTGATTTATCACTTTCTAAAGTTACAACAGGGTCATTTTTATTGATTTTGTCACCTTTTTTTACAAGTACTTCGATTATTTCAACGTTTTCAAAGTCTCCTATATCAGGAACTAATAAGTCTAGATTCATTTTTGTAATATATATATATCAATATTTGCTAAAAAAATAATTTACATTATTAATTATGTATAAAAACTGTACAAATTGCGCCTGTAGCTCAATTGGATAGAGCGCTTGGCTACGGACCAGGAGGTTCTGGGTTCAACTCCTAGCAGGCGCACCAAAATGAAAGGATAAATGAAAATATCACTTGAAAAATCTGTAATTTATTTCTTTTGTTTAGTTTTATTATTTATACTAATTATGACAATAATTCTTTAATGAAAAAAAAATTTGAACAATTAAGTAATAAGCCAAGCTACATGAAACATAATGGTGGTTTATTATTTAGATCTATTAACACGAAAAAATTTGAGTTTAAAACCAAGATAAAAAAAACACATTTAAATAAAGCTGGGATAACCCATGGTGGTTATATTTGTACAATCATTGATGCTGGTGCAGGTACTGCTTGTCATAGAGCAAGTGGAAATAAACCATGTGTGACTATTTCATTGGATATTAAATTTATAACTCCCTCGAACACTGGAGACGAATTATTGGGAACAGTTGAAATCCAAAAAGTTACAAATTCAATGGTATTTATGAATTGCAAACTCAAGTGTAAAAATAAATTAATTGCAAGTGCGGTTGGGATTTGGAAAATTTTAAGAAGACCTCTTTCAAATGCTGGACTAGGTGGATAAGTTTTATTTTCTTAATTGAAGAATAAATATTGGTAACACTAAAACTAAACCAATAATTGATGAACTTAAACCAGGTGCAATAAATAATAGTGAAATAATTCCCAAATACCATCTTTGAAATATAGAAACTTTTTTAAATAGATAGCCTGTAAATCCAATACCAATCAAACCAATTCCAATCATTGCAGATATTAAAGTTACAAAAAAATCATAAAAATTAAATCCTTGGGCAACCAGTAGTAGAGATGGTGAATAAACAAATACAAAAGGCACAAGAGCTTTTGCAATTCCTAATCTAAATGCAGTATTACCCGTGGTAAATGGATTTGATCCTGCAATTCCAGCAGCAGCATATGCTGCAAGAGCAACAGGCGGTGTTATGTCAGCTAAGACACCATAATAAAATACAAAAAAGTGAGAAACAATGGGCTCAATTTGTAATTGAGTGAGCGCAGGCGCAGCAACAGCAACTAATATTATGTATGTTGCAGTAGTTGGTACTCCTGTACCCATAAATATGCAAGATATTGCAATTAATATTAGTGAGAAAAATAATGTTAGATCGGCTAAAGAAAAATAATTAAAAGGTAAAAAGTTTAAGAAGAAACCTCCAATATCACCAGCCGTTTGGATTACTACATAACCTAATCTAAAACCAACACCTGTTAGTGTAACTACACCAACTATAATCCCTATTGATGTTGCAGCGGCTCCAACAGCCAAAGTATTCTTTGCTCCTCTTGCAAGACACTCAAATAAGTCGTTAAAAGTAAGCCTATTTTTTTTTCTAATAAATCCAATAACGACGCATGCAATTATTCCATTTACTGCAGCATAATCTGGAGTACGACCAATTAAAATTAAATATACCAAGATAAACAATGGAACTATTGCAAGCCAATTGTCTTGTATAATTTTTATAAATTTAGGAACCTCACTTTCGTTTAAACCTCTGAGTCCTAATTTTTTAGCCTCTAAATGAACCATCACAAAAATTCCAAAATAGTGAAGCAGTGCTGGAATTAATGCAGCTGCTAAAATATCCCTTAAAGGCAATTCTAAATATTCCACCATAATAAATGCAGCAGCCCCTAAAATAGGTGGAGTTATTTGTCCGCCGGTAGATGCTGTGGCTTCCACAGCACCAGAAAAATGTGGAGGATATCCAACTTTTTTCATTGCAGGTATTGTTAAAGATCCAGTTGTTACTGTATTTGCAATTGAGGAACCAGATATGGTTCCCAAAAATGCTGATGAAAATATTGCCACTTTTGCTGGTCCTCCAGAATATCGTCCAGCTATTACCATTGCTAAATCAATAAATAATTGTCCTAGTCCTATTCGTGTTGCAAGTACTCCAAACAAAATAAATAAAAAAACATATTGAGCCATAACACCAACTGCGATTCCATAAATTCCTTGGTTAGTTATATAAATATGATTTACAAACCCTGCCCAACTACTGCCACCGTGCTTTAAAGCTCCAGGGAAAATAGGACCATAAAGTGCAAAAATCATAAATATTATACAAATTAATGGTAGTGTATATCCAATAGATCTTCTCGCAGCTTCAAGGGTTAAAATTATAAGTATTGATCCCATGATAACCTCGGTACTTGATGGATTTCCTACTCTACTTGCTAATATTTCAGGAGGTAATAAAGGCAGATAGAGTGCAGTTATTACAACAAGAATTGAAAAAAAAATATCTATTATAGGTACTTTGCTTTTTGATTTTTCATCAGGAAAACTTTTCCAATTATAAAATAGAAATACTAGACCAACTACAAAAGAAATATGAATACCTCTATGAAGTATATCTCTAATTGTTCCAAATCCTGAAGCATAGAAATGGTAAATTGACATTGTAACTAATGCAATAAACGTCAATAATTTCAGAAAATTTTTTAATTTTCTTTCGTTACTTTTTATTTCAAACTTTTCTTCAAGTTTCGAAACTTCCTCAGGAGAAATATTAAATTGAGACATAATAATGCCCTAAGTCTTATGACCTAGGGCACAATATATTTTTGAATACTTATAAATTTAATTTATAAGTCCTGCTTCTTTATAGAACTTTTCTGCACCAGGATGTAATGGCACTCCTACTCCTGAAAGAGCTGTATCAGGCGTTATTGTTTTACCTTTAGCATGACCAACATCCATTAGCTTTCTAGATTCTTTATTCCATAAAGCTTTAGTGATTTGATAGATTAATTCATTATCTTCTTTTGCAGAAGTAAACCATTGAGCACCTACTGCCACAGTATTTACTTCATCAACTCCTTCATAAGTTCCTGAAGGAATTGGGCTTTGTGAGAAAAATCCATATTTTGAAGTTAACGCTTTAGCTCCTGCACCATCTATAGGAACTAATTTTACATCAACTGCAGATGCTAATTCAACAATTGCTCCTGTTGGAAAACCTGCTACAACGAAAATTGCGTCAACTTTACCATTTCTTAATGCATCTGTAGCTGCTTTACCTTTTAGAGCTTCAGCTTTTACATCACTTGTGCTTAAACCATTAGATTCTAAAATTAATTTAGCATCAACATACGTACCAGATCCAGGTTCATCGAGTGAAACTCTTTTACCTTTTAGATCTTTAACAGAATTTATATTGCTTTTTTTAAGAGCAACTAAATGAATGTGTTCTTGAAATAGTGCTG
>CACLPR010000010.1 GCA_902608845.1 uncultured Pelagibacteraceae bacterium | reverse complement strand
CTGTTTTTTCTTTGAAGAGAATTAATTATGTATTTAATAAAAGTAGTTTTCCCTACGCCAAGATTGCCAGTTAAAAGTATGAAATCTCCTAAATCAATGAACTTACATAGGCGTTCAGCTACAAGTTTAGTATCTTTTTCTTTAGAAATATTTATTTTGCCACTTCTAGTAGCGATAAGCATGAGGCTTGTATGGTCCCTCTGGTGTTACACTTATATAATCAGCTTGCTCTTTAGATAACGGTGTTAATTTTGCACCAACTTTATCTAAGTGAAGCCTTGCAACCTTTTCATCTAAGTGTTTAGGAAGCACATAAACTTTATTTTCATAGTTATCTGAATTATTCCAAAGCTCAATTTGAGCAATCACCTGGTTAGTAAATGATGCACTCATAACAAAACTTGGGTGACCAGTCCCACAACCTAAATTTACAAGTCTTCCTTCAGCTAACAAAATTAATCTTTTATCATCTGGAAATGTTATTTCATGAACTTGGGGTTTTACTTCATCCCATTTATAGTTTTTTAGAGCCTCAACTTGTATTTCATTATCAAAGTGACCGATATTACATAGAATAGATCTATCTTTCATGGCTCTCATATGATCTGCTGTTACTACATCTTTATTCCCAGTTGCCGTTACAACAATGTCTGCTTGACCTATCATTTCATCCATTAAAACCACTTCGTAACCTTCCATAGCGGCTTGTAATGCACAAATTGGATCAGTTTCAGTTACTAAAACTCTTGCTCCACTTTGTCTTAAGGATGCAGCACTACCTTTTCCAACATCACCAAAGCCTGCAACGATTGCAACTTTTCCAGACATCATTACATCAGTAGCTCTTTTAATTCCATCAACTAAACTTTCCCTACACCCGTATAAGTTATCAAATTTTGATTTTGTAACTGAGTCATTTACATTAATAGCTGGAACTAACAATTGTCCTTGTTCTTCCATTTTTTTTAGTGCTAGAACCCCCGTTGTTGTTTCTTCACTTAAACCTTTTACGCCTTTTAATAAATCTTTATAATCTTTATGCATAAGAGCAGTAAGATCTCCGCCATCATCTAAAATCATGTTAGGGATCCAATCTTTTTTACCCTCAATAGTTTGTTTAACACACCACCAGTATTCTTCCTCTGTTTCACCCTTCCAAGCAAATACTGGGATACCAGCTTTTGCAATTGCTGCTGCTGCATGATCTTGTGTTGAAAATATATTGCATGAAGACCATCTGCATTCTGCACCCAAATCGACTAAAGTTTCAATCAAAACAGCTGTTTGAATTGTCATGTGAAGACAACCTAAAATTCTAGCACCTTTAAGTGGATTTTTGCCTTTATATTCGGCTCTTACCGCCATTAATCCTGGCATTTCAGTTTCAGCCAGAGAGATTTCTTTTCTTCCAAATTCTGCTTCGTTAATATCTTTTACTTTATAATCTGTCATAAGGTAGGGCTTGTAACAACTTTATTTGTATTAATCAACTTTTCATTGGGTCGCCGGGAAAATTATTTCAACTTTTGCACCCTTATCTTTATTATTTTCAGCTTTAATTTGTCCATTATGTAATTCAACTAAGTTTTTCACTATATTTAAGCCCAAGCCAGAGTGTTCTCCAAAATTTTGAGGTCTATTGCTGTAAAATCTATTGAAAATTTTAGTAGTATCCTTCTCACTAAAACCAGTCCCCTCGTCAATTATGACAAGTCTTGGCTTGCCTTCTTTGTCTTTGCTGACCTCTACAATAATTTCTTGATTCTCGTCGCTAAAGGAAATTGAATTTTCAAGTAAATTTGCAATAATTTGTTCTATCCTATTGTTGATACCAAGTATAAAATAATTTTCAGATCCATTAGACTTTAATCGTATTTGTATTTTTCTTTTTGAATTATAAATATTGTTAAAATCATCAACTACAGATTTTGCAATATCCTTTATATCAATTTTTTGCATTGTTTCTGTTGAAATTACTGCCTCATCTTTCAGCATTTGAGAATAATCAGTAATCAATCTTTCTATTCTCTCAACATCATGTGATACTATATTAATTAATTTTTCTCTTTTAGATTTATCCTCTGTTTCTGAAATTATCTCAGATGCACTTTTTAATGATGCAAGAGGATTTCTAATTTCATGAAGTAAGTCTGTTGAATAATTTTCAGCAGTTGTAATTCTTTTATTTAATTCGCTGGTCATTTCATCAAGTGATTTTGATAATATTCCTAATTCATCATTTCTTGTCTTAACCCTTTCTATATCTGTTTTTTCGTTACTTTTGTCTTTTATGATTTTAGTATAAGTAACTAAATTTTTAATAGGTTTTAAAAAATATCTATTTAAAACATATGAGAAAATAATGATAACTAAAAGTACCACAAGAGCTGTTCTAATAATAAAGTTCTCTCTCTCTTCAATTTGTGCAATTATGTTATCAGCGTTTTCAGATATAAGAATATAGCCATTATTATTCAAATAATTAATACTCTTAATACTAAAAACAAAAAACTGTTCTTGGATTTGTTTTAAATTAGTTAAAGATTTTTCAGATCCTGATAAATAATATTTATTAAGATCTTCATCGAAAATTGTTTCATTTTTATTTTCTTGATTATTAAAATTATTCTCACTTGATTGTTGAGATAATTCTTCAATTAGTAATAATGATGATGGAATAGATCTTGTATCTCCAATCCAATTTAATTTATCATCAAAAAATATTACTCTATCTAGTTTTTCAAAATAAGGAAATCGGGATTTTTTGGAAAATAAAAATTCGCTTATTCCATATTCATTTAATTTTATATTTGATTTTTCAAGATTTAATATTGTTTGAGTAATTATATCTGTATGATTATTTTGTTTTTCACTAATCAAATTTTTTTGAATAGCACCTAAGTAAAAGAATGTGATTATTATTATAAATATAAAGACTACTAGATTAATAAATAAAAATTTCTGTAATATAGAGAGATTTTTTAGTATTTTTCCCATAATTATTTAACATTCCATCTATATCCACTTCCATATCTTGTTTCAATTGCTGAAAAATCGCTGTCTACCTTTTTAAATTTTTTTCTTATTCTTTTAACATGACTATCAATAGTCCTATCTTCTATATCTGTATCTTCTCGATAAGCTACATCCATGAGTAAGGCTCTCTCTTTAATCATTCCTGGTCTTTTTGCTAGCTCCTCAACAATTTTAAATTCTGTTGTAGTAAGTTTATCGGGCAGTTGTTTACCATCCCACTCGCATTCGAGTTGGGAAGGATCTAATTTTAACTTACCATGAGAAATTACATTTTTATTTTCTTCTATATTGATGTCCTTATCTTTTTTTCTTAATTGCACTTTAATTCTTTCAACTAAAACTTTGGTTGAAAATCCCCCAGTTTTACCAACGAAATCATCTGCTCCGAGTTTTAAACCACTAACCTCGTCGGTTACTTCATCTTTAGAAGTTAAAAAAATAACCGGCATAGAAGTTTTTTTTCTAAGTTTTCTTAGAAGTTCTTCGCCATCCATTCTTGGCATTTTAATATCAATTACAGCAAGATCTGGTGGTGTTCTTGATAATCCAACAAGAGCATTTTCACCATCAATATATGTTTGAACTTTAAAACCTTCCTTTTCTAAAGCCATCTGGACAGATGTTAATAAATTTCGATCATCATCAACTAACGCAATTGTTTGTGACATAACTTAGAATAAAAATACTAAATTGTTCAGATTAGGGCAATTGTTTGTTTTCAATGAAGTTCGCCCCAATTTTCTCCAATATTCATATCCACTAAAAGAGGTATTGAAAATGAGTGAAGTTCACTATCTTTAACACTCAACATTAAATCCTTAATTAATTTAATACTTTTTTTTGTTTCTTTTGAGCTTTCTTCGAAAATTAACTCATCGTGTATTTGTAACAACATTTTTAGACTATTATTTTTATTATTTGAGATTTCTTTATTTATTCTGATCATTGCTAATCTCATTATCTCCGATGCTGACCCTTGAATTGGAGCATTTATCGCTGCCCTCTCCTGGAAATTCCTTACATTGAAATTTTTATCGTTAATTCCAGTGAGATGTGTTTTTCTTCCAAATATATTAGTTACATAGCCACTTTTTCTACAAAAATTTACAGTTGTTTTCATATAATCTTTAATTTCTGGAAATTTTTTAAAATAAGAATTTAAAAATTCTTCTGCTTCATTGTTTGAAACATTGATTTGTTTAGCTAAACCATATTGTGATATGCCATAAATAATCCCAAAGTTGATTGCTTTTGCTTTTCTTCTTGTTTCTGAATCAATTTTATTAATTTCTTTTCCAAAAACCTGGCTAGCTGTCAAGGTATGAATATCCTCATTATTTAAAAATGCCTTTTTCAACTGTTTTACATCTGCTAGATCTGCCAAAATTCTCATTTCAACTTGATTGTAGTCAGCTGAAATCAATTTATTATTTTTTTCAGAAACAAAGGCTTTCCTTATATCCTTACCATCATCTGATTTTATTGGAATATTTTGTAAATTTGGATCACTAGATGCAAGTCTACCTGTTGTAGTAGCTGCTAACAAAAAAGATGTATGAACTCTTTTAGTATTTTGATTTATATGTTCTGGCAATGCATCTGAGTAGGTATTTTTAAGTTTACTAATTTGCCTCCATTCCAAGATGAGTTTTGGAAATTCATAACCTTTGAAAGCTAGGTCTTCTAAAACTGAAGCACTAGTGGCAAAACTTCCTTTTTTTGTTTTTTTCAACGCTGCTATTTTTAAATCGTTATACATTATTTCACCAAGTTGCTTGGTTGATCCAATGTTAAATGTTTTATTTGAAATCTTAAAAATAGATTTTTCTAATTTTTCGATTTTAGTTGAAAATTTTGAAGACAGTTTGTTAAGTGAAGATTTGTCAAGTTTAATACCTTTTATCTCCATCTCCGCTAGTATTTTAATTAATGGTTTTTCAAATAACTCATAAATATTCAATAATTTTTCTGCTTTTAATGATTTTAAAAAAATTTTGTACAATCTATATGTAATATCTGCATCCTCAGCGGCATAATCTTTGGCTTCAGATATATTAACTTCAGAAAAATTAAGTTGTTTTTTTCCTGTCCCAACTAAATCTTTAAATTTAATAGTTTTATGACCTAGATGTATCTCTGAAAGAGTATCCATATTGTGCCTATTTTTACCAGCATCTAGTGTGTAAGACATAAGCATAGTATCTTCCATGGAATTCAAAGTTATTCCGCGGTGATAAAAGACAATGAAATCAAATTTAATATTTTGTCCTACTTTTTTAATGCTCTCATCCTCTAAATAATTCTTTAAAATACTTAAGACTTTTTTTTCGTCAAGATTGTTTCCACTAACGTGATTTAATGGAATGTAACATGCATTTCCAATTCTGTTAGAGATTGAAATACCTACTAATTTTGCTGTATGAGGGTCTAATGAAGTTGTTTCAGTATCTATTGCAAATTCACCAATTTCCTCAGATTGTCTCATCCAATCTTCAATCTCCTTCTCATTTTTAATTAATTGATAATTTTTTTTCTTAATTTCTGTTGTTTTTTCTGAATTTTTATCAATATCTTTATTTATAAGGTTATTTGTGTCTCCATACTTTGAGATAGCAGAACTTAATAGCCTATTAAATTCCATTTCTCTTAGAAAAGAATAAAGCTTATTTTGATCAACACTTTTAAGTATGAATTCTTCAATTTTATTTTTTACAGGTACATTTTTTTTTAACGTAACTAATTTTTTGCTAATAATTGCATCGTCCTTGTTATTTATTAAAGTTTCTCTTCTTTTATTTTGTTTTATTTTTGATGCATTTTTTAATAAATTTTCTAAAGTTCCATATTGATTTATCAATTCAGCAGCAGTTTTAACTCCTATACCAGGTACACCAGGCACGTTATCTGTGCTATCACCAGCTAAAGATTGTACATCTATTACTTTTTCTGGAGTAACTCCAAATTTATTGTGGACATCGTCTTGATTTATAAATTTGTTCTTCATTGGATCATAAATTCTCACCCCTTTTTTATAAAGCTGCATTAAATCTTTGTCTGAAGAAACAATTGTTACCTTTGCACCTAAGTCTAAAATTTTTTCTACATATGTTGCAATTAAATCATCTGCCTCATAATTGATTAACTCAATTGAAGGTAAATTAAAAGCTTTTACAGATTTCCTGATGTATTCAAATTGGGGAATTAGATCGTCAGGTGCATCAGATCTATTTCCTTTATACTCTGAATATATTTCATTTCTAAAATTTTTTCTTGCTGAATCAAATATTACTGCAAAGTGTGTTGGTTTTTCTAAATTATCATCTGATTTAGAGTCCTCTAATAATTTAAAAAGCATGTTGCAAAAACCGCTGACAGCACCAACTGGTAATCCATCACTTTTTCTAGTTAAAGGAGGAAGGGCATAATATGCTCTAAAAATGTATCCCGAACCATCTATTAAGTAAAAATGGTCACTTTTTTTAATTTTATCCATAATGTAATGATATCTTAATTTTTATAAATGTAATAAATGTATGCCCTCATATGAATAAAAAAAACGTTTTAAGTGTTAAAAACTTGAATAAAGTTTATTCAAAAAATGGTTCGAAACAAACTCATGCGCTTAATAATTTAAACTTAGAGGTGAAAGAAGGTGAAATTTTTGGTCTATTAGGACCAAATGGGGCTGGAAAGAGTACGTTTATAAACATATTAGGTGGATCAGTTGTAAAAACTGGTGGTGAAGTGAATGTTTGGGGGTTTAACTTAGATAAAAACCCTAGACAAGTTAGAGCCTCTATTGGGATTGTTCCACAAGAAGTAAACTTTGATCCATTTTTTAGTCCCAGAAAACTTTTAGAGCTTCAAGCAGGTCTATACGGAATTAGAGAAAAAGATAGAATTACAGATACTATATTGAAGTTGGTATCTTTAGAGGAACAAGCTGACAGTTATGCTAGAGCCTTATCTGGTGGTATGAAGAGGAGACTACTTGTAGCAAAAGCGATGGTGCATCAACCTCCAATTATAATTTTGGACGAGCCTACCGCAGGAGTTGATGTGGAGCTAAGAAATACATTATGGGAAAATGTGAAATCTTTGAATAAACAAGGGGTAACAACAATACTAACAACTCATTACCTTGAGGAAGCAGAAAAAATGTGTGATAGGATTGGTATTCTAAGTGCAGGAAAATTAGTTGCTTTAGATACAACTAAAAATCTTTTAAAAAAAATTCAAACAAAAATTGTGTATGTCACCACAGATAAAAAAACTAATATTCAGGATAACACTTTTGAGTCTTTAAAAGTTATATCAAATGACGAAAACAAGTTAGTTTTATCATATGAGAAGAGTAAACTGAGCATAGATTCAATAATTTCAGAAATAAAAAAACAAGATATAAGAATACAAGATATTTCAACTGATGATGGCGATCTTGAAGATGTATTTTTAAGACTTACAAAAAATTAAATTATCTAGGAGATCTTTTAGAAAGTATTCTTTGAAGAGTTCTTCTATGCATTTTTAGTCTTCTCGCAGTTTCAGAGACATTTCTGTTGCATAACTCAAAAACCCTGTGTATGTGCTCCCATTTTACTCTATCCGCTGACATTGGGTTTTCAGGAGGGGCTGGTTTTTGATTTGGATCCGCTAAAAGTGCTTTTTCAACATCATCTGCATCTGCAGGCTTCGCAATATAATCAATTGCTCCCTCCTTAATTGCAGCAACTGCTGTTGGAATGTTACCATATCCCGTTAACATAATAATTCTGCTTTTAATGTTACCCTTTTGAATTTCTTTAACTACCTCTAGTCCATTACCATCATTTAATCTAAGATCTACAACAGCAAATGCTGGACTTTGTGATTTTACGGTCTCAATACCAATTTTTACACTCTCAGCTTGTGTTACCGTAAAACCTTTTTTCTCCATAGCCCTAGCCAATCTTTGTCTAAATGGATTATCATCGTCTACGATCAAAAGCGATTTATCCTCAAAATCACTTAATTTTTGAAGTGTTGGTTGGTTAATCATAGCCCTTATATGGAAGTAAATTTTAATATTTCAATAGCATTATTTACTTTACATTATTAAATATTTCCCATAAATGCTGCATTTATGAAACTTGCATACGTGATATGCAGGTTTTTTTTGTAAATTTTTTTTAGAGGTGCAGATATGCAAAAATTTAAGTCAGTTGAAGAATTAGTTAATCAACTGAGACCAACAGGACCTGTTTATTGTATTAGAAAACAGTCAATTAAATTGGCTTCTAAATACTTTCAAAAAAATTTCCCTGGAAAAATACTTTATGCGTTAAAAACCAACCCTCATCCAGTAGTTCTTAAAACTATTGTTGAAAGCGGGATTAATCATTTTGATGTAGCATCTATAAAAGAAATAGAAACCATAAGAAAAATAAGTCCAAATGCGAAATGTTCCTATATGCATACAGTTAAAAGTAGAGAAAGTATTAAAGAGGCATATTTTAAATATAATGTTAAGGCCTTTTCTTTGGATACTAAAGATGAATTAATAAAAATTTTAGAAAGTACAAATTACGCTAAAGACTTAGAGTTATTTGTTAGAGTTTCAGTGTCTAATGAACATGCAGAAATTGATTTATCAAAAAAATTTGGGGCCATTAATACTGAAGCAACTGGATTACTTAGATTAACAAAACAATATTCTAAAAAAATTGGACTTAGTTTTCATGTTGGTTCACAATGCATGCACCCAATATCTTATTCAAAAGGAATATTTGAAATCAATAATATAATTAAAAAAACTAAAATTATACCTGATGTGATTAATGTTGGAGGAGGATTTCCTACTATTTATCCTGATCTTATTCCTCAATCTTTAGATGCTTACTTTAATGAAATTAAAAAAGCTTTAAATAATTTAAAATTAGATAAGCTTCCAGAAATTATTTGTGAACCTGGAAGAGCAATTGTTGCTGAAAGTGGCTCAACAATTGTAAGAGTTGATTTAAGAAAAAAACAAAAGCTTTATATAAATGATGGAACATATGGAACTTTGTTTGATGCAGGTGTTCCCAACATAGTTTACCCATCAAAAATGATAACTGATGGTAGAATAATCTCCAAGAAATTAACATCATTTGATTTCTATGGTCCAACTTGTGATAGTATGGATTATATGAAAGGTCCTTTTATTTTACCTAATAACATCAAAGAAAACGACTATATAGAATTAGGACAGCTTGGGGCGTATGGATTAACTTTTAGAACTAATTTTAATGGATTTTACTCAGATGATATTTACGAAGTTGAGGATAATCCAATCATGACGATGTATGACAAAGAAACAAATAAAGAGTTTCTTGTTGCTTAATGTCAGTCAATAAAAACCAATCAAGTAATAGAAAAAGTGATTTACTTAGTAAAGAAGTAGAACATATTGATATAACTTCTTTTGATGCTAGAAAAATCGTCACTTCAATGGAAAAAATGTCTTTCGTTTCAAGAGAGACTGCAAATGCAGCAAATATTTATAATGAAATGATAAAAGATAAAGATTGTACAATCTTTTTAACACTTGCAGGATCAACGTCTGCTGCAGGATGTATGCATATTTATAGAGATTTAGTTAAGTATAACATGGTAGATGCAATAGTAGCTACTGGAGCTTCAATTATTGATATGGATTTCTTTGAAGCACTTGGTTTCAAACATTATCAGGGATCACAATATCAAGACGATACAGAGCTAAGAAATAACTATGTTGATAGAATATATGACACTTATATTGATGAAGAAGAGCTTCAGATGTGTGATAAAACTATCGGGGAAATTGCAGATCAATTAGAGCCTAAAAGTTATACATCAAGAGAATTTATAAAAGAGATTGGCAAATATCTTAAAACTAACGCAAAGAAGAAAGATTCATTAATAGAGGTTGCCTATGACAACAACGTTCCAATTTTCTGTCCAGCATTTACTGACTCAAGCGCAGGTTTTGGGCTTGTAATGCATCAAGAAAGAAATCCAAAAAATCATATCACAATCGATTCAATACGAGAGTTTAGAGAACTAACTGAAATTAAAATTAAATCTAAAGGATCAGGTCTTTTTATGATTGGAGGGGGAGTACCTAAAAATTTTATTCAAGATACTGTCATATGTGCTGAACTTTTAGGTAAAGATGTAGAGATGCATAAATATGCTATTCAAATAACTGTTGCTGATTCTAGAGATGGAGCATGCAGTAGCTCAACATTAAAAGAAGCAAGCTCATGGGGCAAAGTAGATATTACCAAAGAGCAAATGGTTTTTGCAGAAGCAACAAGTGTATTACCCTTAATAGCAAGTGACGCCTATCATAAAGGTGAATGGAAAAATAGAGAGAGAAAAAATTTTTCCAAGATATTTTGATTGATGATCAAAAAAATCAAAATCGGTTTAATACAAAGTAAATCTTTAGGTACTATTCAATCTAATATTGATTTAGCTATAAAAAATATAAAAATAGCCGCAAAAAAAAAAGCAAAGATAATTTGTCTTCCTGAGCTATTTTTGACTAATTATTTTTGCCAAACAGAAAGCCATTCAAACTTTAAATTAGCAGAAAAAATTCCAGGAACAACCTCTAGAATATTTTGCGATCTAGCAAAAGAGCTTGGTGTTGTATTAAATATTACGATGTTTGAAAAAAAGACATCTGGGTTTTATCATAACACTAGTATCATTATTAATGAAAATGGAAATATTTTGTCTAAATATCGTAAGATGCACATACCTGATGACCCAGGATATTATGAAAAATTTTATTTCAGTCCTGGAGACCTTGGATTTAAAAGTGTTAAGACAAAATTTGGAAAGATAGGTCCTCTTATATGTTGGGATCAATGGTTCCCCGAAGCCGCTAGACTAACGGCTTTAAAAGGAGCTCAGATTATTTTTTATCCTACTGCTATTGGATGGCATCCAAAAGAAAAAATAAAGTTTGGAAAATCTCAATTAGAATCTTGGATTACAATGCAAAAATCTCATGCTATTGCTAATGGAACTTATGTGGCTGCTATTAATAGAGTTGGGGTAGAAAAAAAAGGGAAAAAAAAAATTGAATTTTGGGGTAATTCAATGGTTATAAACCCTAGTGGTAAAATAATTGCAAAAGCAGGAAATAAGAAAGAAGATATTTTAGTTTGTGAAATTGATTATAAAAAAATAGACACTGCTAGACAACACTGGCCTTTTTTAAGAGATAGAAGAACTGAATTTTATAAAGATATTCTCAAAAATCCTGAAGATGAGTAAAAAAATAGATGAATTCAGAATGCCAGCAGAATGGGAGCCTCAAAAATCAGTTTGGGTTGCGTGGCCACATAATAAAAATGATTGGCCTGGATTATTTGAAAAAATTCCAAATATAGTTGGAAAATTAATAAAATATTTAACAAAAGATCAAAGAATAGATTTATTAGTCAATAATAACAAAAGTATTGATACCACAAGAATATATTTAAAAAAAATAGGTTGTAATCTTTCTAAAATTAAATTTCATAAACTTAAGACGGACAGACTTTGGCTAAGAGATTCTGGACCAATATTTTTAGTCAACAAGAAAAATCGAAAAAAGACCATGCTTGATTTTAAATTTAATGCCTGGTCAAAATATAAAAATTTTGGAAATGATAACAAAATCAATAAATATATTAGTAAGTACTTAAAAATTGAAAGTATTCTGCCTAAAAAAGTAAATTCAAAAAAATTTGTAAGAGTAGTGATGGAAGGAGGTGCATTTGACAACAATGGATCAGGCTCCATCTTGCTTACAAAGGAGTGCTTATTAAGTAGAAAACAAGAGAGAAATAAAGGATTCAAAAAAATTGATTATGAAAATCTATTTTCAAAATATTTAAATGCAAAAAATTTTATTTGGCTTAATAAAGGAATTGTTGGAGATGACACACACGGTCATATTGATGATGTTGCAAGATTTGTTTCAAACAGTACGATTATGATAGCTGCAGAAAATAATAGATCAGATAAAAATTATAAAGCTCTTAGAGAAAATTTAAAAATTTTAAGTAAAAGTTACGATGAAAATGGGAAAAAATTTAAAATTATAAAGATTCCTATGCCAAGCCCAGTTGTTATAGACAAAACTCGTGTCCCAGCAAGTTATTTAAATTTTTTCATAGGTAATAAAAAAGTCTTGGTTCCAGTATTTAATGTGAAAGAAGACAAAAAGGTTATAAAAATTTTTAGAAAATTTTTTACAAATAGAGAAGTTATTGCTATTGATTGTAGTGATTTAATTTGGGGTTTTGGAGCTATTCATTGCATGACACAACAAGAGCCAAAAATTTGAATTAAGCAGCTTTTAAAGTACCTAATAATAATCTAAAAGGTATCAACATTACTAAAGCTACAAAAATCTTTACTGCTAAATCTCCTAAAGAAAGTGTAACCCAAGGTATTCCTGTTCCATAAAATGAAATCGAAAAGAATAAAAATGTATCTACGGTAGAACCAATTAATGAAGAGGCAAGTGGCGCAATAAACCATTTTTTTTGTCTTAATTGATCAAATATTTGTACATCTAGTAATTGAGCAATAATAAATGCTGTTCCTGAACCAATTGCTATTCTTACTGAAATAAAATCTGCAAAATTTGTTGAGAAAATCAGTGTAAATAAAATACCTATTGTAAATCCTATATATACGATTTTTCTGGCAACTAATTTACCAAAAGATCTGTTTGCTAGATCAGTTATTAAAAAAGCTATTGGATAACTGAATGCTCCATATGTAAGAATTTCCTGGAGACCATAATATTTAATTGGAAATTGGACTAAATAATTAGACGCTAAAACAACTAATCCCATTAAAAATGAGAGTGTTAAAAATACTTTATTCATTATGCAGATTTACTGACTAAAGATTTTTTTAATTTTTTTAGCCTTAATGATAAATCTCTAGACTTGGCTGAAATAAGAAATTGGTCAAAACTACCTTTTTTATCAACTGATCTAACCCCAGCATTTGAGACGGTTAATCTTAAACTTCTCTTAAGCAGCTCACTTTTAAACTTAACTTTTTTTAGATTTGGCAGAAATCTTCTTTTAGTCTTATTGTTAGCATGACTAACATTATGACCCTTGAGTGGGATTTTTCCAGTAAGTTCACATTTTTTAGACATAAATTATGAGCTTGTATAAGATCTGAATCTTATCGCGTCAAGATTAATTTTTAGTTCCAATGGCCTCTGAAACATTTTTAAATCCCTTATTTTTTAATAAATCAATTAGTTCTGTACTTATTTTTGAAGCTATACGAGGACCTCTGTAAACCATTCCAGTATATAATTGAACGAGTGTTGCGCCAGAAATGATTTTTTCAAAAGCATCTTGTCCATTACTAACACCACCCACTCCTATTATTTTTGTTTTATCTTTTAGAATTTTGTAAAATTTAGAAATTGCCTCGTTTGAAATCTTTTCAATTGGTTTACCTGACAGTCCACCCTTTTCTAATTTATTTATATTTTTTAAATTTTCTCTATTCTTGTCTGTGGTATTGGAAACAATAATAATTCCTATTTCTTGTTCCATAATGATCTTGGATACTTCATTTATTTGATCATCATTTAGATCAGGTGAAACTTTTATTGCTAATGGAATATTTGAGTTCAGTTCTTTCTTTTCATTTTTTAGCTTATCAATTAATAAATTTAATTCATCTTGGTTATGAAAGTCTCTTAAATTTTCTGTATTTGGTGAGGAGATGTTTATAGTTATATAATCAGCTAAATTATAAAATTTACGAAAACAAATTAAATAATCCTCAACTCTGTCTTTGGAGTCTTTATTTGGTCCAATATTTATTCCTAAAAAACCCTTTTTATTATTTTCCTTTATTGTCTGACTAATTCGTTCTGAACCAGAATTGTTAAAACCTAATCTATTTATAAGTGCTTCATCTTCTTCAAGTCTAAAAACTCTTGGTTTAGGATTGCCAAATTGAGGCTTTGGAGTAATTGTCCCTACTTCAACAAAACCAAATCCAAGATTAAACAGTGGATTGTATACTTCAGCATTTTTATCAAAACCAGCAGCAACACCAATTGGTGAAGATAATTTTTTTTCACAAAAAGTTGTTTCTAAAATATGATTTTCTTTAGGTTTTGAGTAAGAAATATTGTTTAACTTTAGCGCTTTTATTGCTAAAGAATGAGCTACTTCAGGACTAAATTTAAAAATTAGTGGTCTTAAAATATTAAACATTTTCTAATTTACTTTTTATTAATTCTTTGGTTTCTTGAACCCCAAAAAAGCTTATAAAAAAACCAATTCGTGGTCCATTTTCTACCCCAAAAACTACCTCATATATTAACTTAAACCAATCACGCAAATTTTCTTCATAGCCATTTTCTTTGCCCACTGTATAAATTTTAGTTTGAATATCCTCTGGTTTCATTGAGTCATCACAGCTATCTAAAGAGTTTACTAAAGCGTCTAAAGCAATTTTTTCGCTTCCATTTGGTTTTTTATAAATCTTTTTTGATTTTATAGCGTCATTAAAATATTTAATTGCATAAGATATTAATTTGTCAAAGATTGGATACATATCCTGATTAATATCTTTCTTATATTTCTTAACAAACTTCCAAAGTAATTCTTTATTATCAGCATTGCTGGTCTCGACTAAATTTAATAGCATTGAGAAGGACATAATTGAATTTTCCTTTGGTATCTCTGAATTATGGACATGCCAGACAGGGTTCATTAGTTTTTGAAGATCGTTTTGAGTTTTACTTTTTTCAATAAAATCAAGATATTCATCGACGGCCTTTGGAACTACTTCTCTATAGAGTTTTTTTGCTCTTTTCGGATTCTGGTACATATACAAGGAGAGACTTTCAGGTGATGCATACTCTAACCATTGATCGATTGTAATACCATTTCCTTTTGACTTAGATATTTTTTCACCTTTTTCATCTAAAAATAACTCATAAGCAAAGCCCGATGGATTTGACTTACCTAATAATTTTATGATTTTCGTTGATAAAATTGCACTCTCAATCAAATCTTTCCCATACATTTCAAAATCTATATCAAGGGCATACCATCTCATAGCCCAATCTACTTTCCATTGTAATTTACAATTGCCATCTAAGATACTTTGTTCTAATTTTTTACCGTTATTTTCAAAAATTATTTTTGAGTTTTTAATATCTATTTCTGAGACTGGTATTTCCAACACAACCCCTGTATCTGGACATATTGGTAAAAATGGAGAATATGTTTTTTGTCTTTCTTTACCAAGAGTAGGAATAATTATATTCATTATTCCTTCATAATTTTCTAAAATTAGTTTTAATGTATCGTTAAAAAAGCCAGATTTATATAAAGCTGATGAGCTTTTAAAATTGTATTTAAAATTAAATTTATCTAAGAAATTTTTTAACATTTCATTATTATGTTCACCAAAACTGTTAAATTTTCCAAAAGGGTCTGGAACTTGCATTAAAGGTTTATGAAGATTCTCCTCAAGTTTTTCAGCATTGGGAATATTTTCAGGAACCTTTCTAAGTCCATCCATATCATCAGAAAAAGTAATTATTTCTTTAGGGAGATCTGATAAGTGATTTAATGCATTAACAATCATTGAGGTTCTTGCAACTTCACCAAAAGTACCAATGTGAGGTAAGCCGCTTGGACCATATCCTGTTTGAAGAATAATCTTTCCCTTGTTTTCAATATTTTTTTTTCTCTCTTTGAGAAGCTTTTTAGCTTCGACAAAGGGCCAAGCGTTTGTTTTGTCTATGTTGGTTTTATCTATCACTTTTAATTAAACAGCATATAAAATAACGTTTTTAATAATTCTTATAGAGTTGAAATTTATTTACCATAAAATAATGTCCAATCAAAATGTCCAATTATAAAACAGTTTTTTTTACCCTAGGAATTTTACAAATTATTTTAGGTTTATCGATGATTGCGCCAATTTTAACGCAATTTTTTTATGATGAACTTGATTCTGGTTTTATAGGTTCTGGAATTGTAACTATTATATTTGGAATTCTCTTTTTATTATCGAATTTAGATCATGATAAAAAAATTAGCTTACCTCAAGCTTTTCTTCTAACTGCGTTATCTTGGTTGAGTATTGCTATTTTTGGTTCACTTCCATTTATATTTTCTGAGATAAATTTAAGTGTTACAGACGCTTTTTTTGAGAGCATGTCAGGTATCACTACAACTGGATCAACTATAATAACCAATTTAAATGAAACTCCCAAAAGCATCTTACTTTGGAGAGGAATGCTTCAATGGTTAGGTGGAATTGGCATCATTGTAATGGCAATTACTTTAATGCCACTTATGAATATTGGTGGAATGCAGTTATTCATTATATCGACGAGTGACACTCCAGAAAAAATTTTACCTAGATCAAAAGAGATAGCGTTGAGATTAATCTTAGTATACTCCGGATTAACTTTTGTATGTGCATTATTTTATAAAATATTTGGTATGAACTTTTTTGACAGTTTTGTTCACTCAATGACAACAATTGCAACAGGAGGCTTCTCCAATTATAACGAGTCTATTGGCTATTTTGATAGTTCACTTATTGAATTCACATCAATTATATTTATAATTTTAGGAAGCTTACCATTTATTGCCTATATTAAATATTTAAATGGAGATAAAAAGATATTCTTAAAAGATACACAGATTAAAACTTTTGTAAAAATTGTCCTTTTTTCAATTCTTTTAATGTATTTATATCTGTTAGTAAAAAATCAAAGTTTATTAGATACTAATATCAGGTCTGTTGCATTTAATGTAATATCGATTTTAACTGGCACAGGTTATGTAACTCAAAACTTTAGTGACTGGGGTCAATTCCCTTTAATTTATTTTCTTATTCTAATGTTTATTGGAGGTTGTGCAGGTTCTACAGCTTGTGGAATTAAGATATTTAGAGTCCAAATTTTATTCCAATTTATTAGTATACAACTAAAAAAAATAATTTATCCAAGAGGTATATTCAAAATAAAATATGAAAATAATAATATCGATGAAAAATTTTTAGCATCAATTATTTCGTTTATATTTCTATATATTGTGATTTTTTTTATTATAACGGCTCTTCTATCTACTAGTGGTTTGGATTTAACAACATCAATATCCGCTGCTGCAACATCAATATCAAATGTGGGACCTGGCTTAGGTGATATTATTGGTCCAAATGGTAATTTTTCTAATTTATCTGATTTTTCAAAATGGATTTTAAGTTTAGCAATGATATTGGGTAGATTAGAGTTATTTGCTGTACTAGTATTATTTATTCCGTCATTTTGGAGAAAATATTAATGTTTACAAGACAACAAAGTTGGACAGACTCTTTGCTAGTTTACAAAGATGTGAGGATGTTGAGAATTTTGCTACTTGGAGCAATAAGTGGTTTCCCATGGGTATTAATTGCTAGTAGCTTAAGTCTTTGGTTAAAAGAGGAAGGATTAAGTAGATCAACAATTGGATGGGCTGGATTAATATTTGGGGTATATGCTTTTAATTATTTGTGGGCTCCAATAATTGATAGAATACAAATACCGGTTTTGTCTAAAAAATTAGGACATAGACGAGGATGGATTGTCTTAATGCAATTTATTATTCTATTGAGTTTGTTAGTTTGGAGTTTTATTAATCCTTCACAAAACCTTGCTCTTTTGATTTCTGTTGGGTTAATAATTGCAGTAGCCTCTGCTACTCAAGATATTACTGTTGATGCATTACGAATAGAACAAATTAATTCAGATGAAAGTAAAGCTATGGCTGCAGGTGCAGCTATGGCAGTTGTTGGTTGGTGGACCGGTTATAAATTAGGTGGTGTAGTTGCATTATTTACAGCTGAATTTTTTGAAAATCTTGGAGTAACCGACTATTGGCAAGCTACTTTTTTAATCCTTGGCATTCTAGTTATATTGATGAATATAGGTTTAATGTTTGTTCATGAACCAGTTGAAAATGACAGGCAAAAAAAGCAAAGAGCAACTGATCAAATAATTAAAGATAAGCTTGGATCAAATAATATTTTAACAAACTTTATTGCCTATATTACAGGTACTATTGGAGGACCAATAATAAGTTTTTTCAAAAAAAATGGTCTTGCTATTGCATTAGGAATTTTAGGTTTTGTATTTTTATTTAAAATTGGAGAGGCATTTTTAGGACGAATGTCGATAGTCTTTTATAAAGAGATTGGTTTTTCTAAGGGACAAATAGCTATATATTCTAAAGGATTAGGTTGGATTACCACTGTAGTTTTTACTCTACTTGGAGGTGTAATGGCAATGCGGGCTGGCACTATAAAAACCATGTTCTTTGCTGGTGGGCTGATGGCTTTGACAAATCTTATTTTTGCACTGCTGGCGTGGGTAGGTAAATCTGAACTTTTATTTGCAATAGCTGTAATTGCCGACGACATAACTGCTGCATTTGCGACTGTTGCATTTGTAGCATTCATATCATTATTAGTAGATAGAACTTATACAGCAACTCAATATGCATTGTTGGCTTCAATAGGAACTGCCGGCAGAACTACTCTTGCCTCTTCATCTGGGGCGTTGGTAGATTGGTTAAATGGGGACTGGGGAACATTTTTTGTTTTGACTACAATAATGGTTATTCCATCATTAATATGTCTTTGGTTTATAAGAAATAAGGTAAAAATTGGTGAAAAATAGGTACTTTTGCAGTAGCCCATATTTAAATGTTTATGAGACAGCTACAACAAAATCTAACCTTAGCTCACAAATTTTATATGGTGAAAAATTTCAAATAGTACAAAAAAAAAAGAATTTTTTAAAAGTTAGATCAATTTATGACAAGTATGTTGGTTTTATAAAAGTTGGTCATTTTAACAAAAAAATGAACCAGACACATAAAGTTAGTGTCTTAAAATCTAAAATTTATTCAAAACCTTTAAGGAGATTTGGTACAAAAAAATTCCTTCCCTTTTCATCAGAAATTGAATTTTTAGAAAAAAAAAATAATTTTGTTAAGTTTGAAAAAAATAAATGGGTTAATTTTAATGAATTAGAAATTATAAAAAAAAGAAATATTGATTTTACAAAAATATTAAAACTTTTTTTAGGTTGTAAATATAAATGGGGTGGTAAAAGCTTTGATGGTATTGACTGTTCAGCTTTATTGCAAATATTTTATAAATTTAATAATAAATTTTTTCCAAGAGATACAATTGATCAAGTTAAAATTAAAAAGGGATTTATTAACAAAAAGGTTTTTAAAAAAGGGGATATAATTTTTTGGAAAGGGCATGTTGCAATTTGTTTGAATGCAAATAGTTTAATTCATGCATATGGACCAAGGAAAAAAGTATTAATAATGCCAATTAGGAAAACTATTAAATTAATTGAGAGAACTGCAAATTTAAAAATATTAAAAGTTATATCAATTTAATCTTGTTCTCTTCCAAAATCTGGTTTTGCTACATCTTGCTTTAAACTTAGAATATGCTTTCTTACCTTTTTAGAATTAGTTAGTTTTTTTCTCAAAGTCCTATCGTCTAAGTTTTCAATATTTTTCTTAAATGAATTTAAATTATTAATAAATAAGTTTATTGCACTAACTATATTTCTTTTATTATTAAAAAAAATATCTCTCCACATTATTTCATTAGATGCCGCTATCCTTGAAAAATCTCTTAATCCTCCTGCGCTAAACTTTATGACATCTTTTTTTTGTTTTTTTTGAAAATCTTGTGCAGTTTTTATTAAGTTATACGCGATTAAATGAGGTAAATGGCTAGTGATAGAAAAAATTTTATCATGAGTTTTTGCATCCATAATAATTACTTTTGAACCTAATTTTTTCCAAAATTTTAATAATTTATTTTGTTTTATTCTATTTTTGTCATTTACTATGACACACCATTTATTTACAAAAAGATTTTTGGTTCCATACTCAGGTCCACTTACCTCTGAACCTGAAATTGGGTGACTAGTAATCCAATCAAGAGACTTTGAAAGTTTTTTATTTTTCAACTTAAATATATTTTCTTTAGTAGAGCCTACATCAGTAATTAAGCAATATTTATTCAAATACCTATTTAAATTAGGAATTATTTTCTCATATTCACTCATTGGCGTTGAAAGTACTACTAGATCAACATCAGATAGTTTATCATCTAATACTCTAAGAATTCTTATTTTGTTACTGATTTTTTTTATCTTTTGAATATTTTTATGTGACTTTTCATAAACAAAATAATGTTTAGAGATTTTTTTAGATATCGAAGCTCTTAATATTGAAGACCCTATAAGTCCACAACCAATTATTAAAATTTTTTTAAACATTTTTAAAGATATTTTTTAATTTATAAAGCAATAAGTTATTCTCGTAATTATTTCCTATAGTAAGTCTCAAACAATTTTTAATTCCATAAGAATTCATTTCCCTAAGAATTATTCCTGAAGCTTCAAGTTTTTTTTCTATAAAATTTGCTGAATATTTGCAATTTTTAAAATCTAAAAGGAAAAAATTTGGTCCAATTTCATTTGTTTTAATATTATACAAATTCATTGTATTTTGTATTTTTTTTGCCCAATCCAAATTATGTTTAATAGACTTTTTGATAAAGCTTTTATCTTTCAAAGACTCTATAGCGCATACCTGAGCTATATTATTTACATTAAATGGTGGTTTGATTTTATACAAAGCATCTATTATTTTTTTACTCCCGTATCCCCACCCAACTCTTAAAGATGCAAGTCCATAAATTTTAGAGAACGTTCTTAGTATAAATACATTGTTTTTATTTTTGAAAAGCTCTAAACCTGATTTATAATCTTTATTTAGCATGTATTCAAAATAAGCGTCATCAACGACTAGTAATATTTTTTTATTTAAATGCTTTCTTAAATCTAATAATTGTTTTTTAGAAATATATGTACCTGTAGGGTTGTTAGGATTTGCTAGAAATACGATTTTAGTCTTCTTTGATATTTTTTTTAAAATTTCATCATTTGATACTTTAAAATTTTTTTCTTTTGAAAATACAACCTTGGCTCCCACTATTTGCGCATAAATTCTGTACATCAAAAAACTAAATTCTGGTACGACTACCTCATCTCCTTTATTCAAAAATAGTTGACACAACATCTGAATAATTTCATCAGATCCAGATCCACAAATCACTTGGTTTTGATTACAATTATATTTTTTTGAAATAATAGAAGTTAAATCTTTAAATTTTCCATCAGGATATTTAGAGATGTTATCACTAGCTTTTTTTATTACTCTTTGAGCATTTTTACTCATACCTAAGGCAGATTCATTTGCTGATAATTTAATTATTTTTTTTTTTTTAGTTAAAAATGATCTTCCTGGTTTGTAAGCTTGTAGATTTATTTTTCTAAATATTGGGGTATTCATGATGTTAAATTTTATTAATAAATAGTCAGATAATTAGATAATACAATCAATAATTCTAAAAAAATTGACATCCAAAAAGCTATCTTATAAAACGTTTTTGCGCTGATTTAACTGAATTGCGAGCGCTATAAAAAACCTGCTAAATAAGTTTTTTTTCTCACAATTCATCTCAGCAAAAATATTATGAGTAATTTTGATAAAATAAAAAGTATAACTATTAAGCAACCTCTAAAACTTGATTGTGGAAAGGAAATATCAAATTTTCCACTAGCTTATGAGACTTACGGAAATCTTAATGAAAAAAAAGATAATGCCATACTTGTTTTTCATGCATTAACAGGAGATCAATTTGCCTCCGGTCAAAACCCAGTAACAAATAAAGAAGGGTGGTGGAATTATGCAGTTGGTCCAGGTAAGGCTTTTGATACTGAAAAATTTTTCGTAATTTGTGCAAATGTTATTGGTGGTTGTATGGGTTCATACGGACCAGGAACTATTGATCCTAAAACCAACAAACCAATTGGAACGAATTTTCCTGTTATTACAATAAATGATATGGTTAATGCTCAACACAATCTTTTGGATCACTTCAAAATAGAAAAATTATTTGCGGTAGCTGGTGGTTCTATGGGTGGGATGCAAGTATTACAATTTGTATCAAATTTTCCAAACAAGGCTAAGGTTGCTTTACCAATTGCTTGTACAGCTAGTCACTCAGCTCAAAATATTGCTTTCAATGAGCTTGGAAGACAAGCAATCATGTCAGATACAAATTGGAAGGATGGTTTATATGACGGAAAGACAAGTAACCCAGATAAAGGTTTGGCTGTTGCAAGAATGGCAGCACATATTACATATTTATCAAAAAAAGGATTACAAGAAAAATTTGGACGAAATCTGCAGGAAAGATCAGATTTAAAATTTGGATTTGATGCTGACTTTCAAATTGAGAGTTATTTAAGATATCAAGGCTCTGTTTTTGTGGATAGATTTGATGCAAATAGTTACTTATACATTACTAGAGCAATGGACTACTTTGATTTAACAAAACAACATGGTGGTAATCTTTCTAAAGCTTTTAAAGGGAGTAAGACAAAATTTTTTATTATTTCATTTACTTCAGATTGGTTATATCCAACCTCTGAAAATAAAGACATTGTAATTGCACTGAATGCTATAGGAGCTGATGTTGGTTTTGTAGAAATTAAAACTGATAAAGGCCATGACTCTTTTTTATTAGATGTGCCTGATTTTTTAAGCACTATAAAAAACTACTTAAGCACTACTTATATAAATATAAATGAAAGAAGAATTTAAAGTTATATCAAAATTAATTGATGAAAAATCAAGAGTCCTTGACGTTGGATGTGGTGATGGGATTTTGATGGAATATTTATCAAAAAATAAGATAGTGGATGTTAGAGGACTTGAAATTTCTAAAGAAAAAGTCAAAAAATGTTTATCTAAAGGATTAGCTGTGGTTGAGGGTGATGCAGAGTTTGATTTAAAACAATTTCCAGATCTATCTTTTGATTACGTGATTCTAAGTCAAACTCTACAAGCTTTCATGAGTCCAGAGAATGTAATTGAAGATTTATTAAGAGTAGGAAAAAAAGTTATTGTAACCATTCCCAATTTTGGACATTGGAAAATTAGGGTAGATTTACTTTTTAAAGGAGAAATGCCAATTACTAAGAATTTGCCTTATGAATGGTACAATACTCCAAATTTACATATGTGCACAATTCAAGATTTTTATAATTTTTGTAACAACAAAGGGATAAATATTTTTAAAACAATTTCTTTAAATGGACAAAAAATTTCAAAAATTACGCCTTCGAATTTAAAATACAAAAACCTAATATCTGAATTAGGGATTTTTTTACTGGAGAAATAAAATGAAAATAGAAATTATAAAATGTTTAGAAGATAATTTTTCGTATTTATTAATTGATGAAATTAATAAATGTGCAGTTGTGATAGATCCAAGTGAAGCAAAGCCAATTATCAATAAACTTGAAACTCTCAACTTAAAATTAAAGTTTATAATGAACACTCACCATCATTATGATCACGTAGGAGGCAATAAAGATCTTAAAAAATTATATAATGCTAAAGTTATTGGTTTTCATCAGGATAAACACAGAATACCTGAAATAGATATATTGGTAAAAAATGACGAAATTTGGAAAGATGGTATATTCGAAGCCAAAGTTTTTCATATTCCAGGACATACTTTAGGTCATATATGTTTTTATTTTTTCAAGGAAAATGCATTATTTTCTGGAGATACATTGTTTTCATTGGGTTGTGGAAGAGTATTTGAGGGCACTCATGAAGAAATGTTTAATTCTTTACAGTTAATAAAGAATTTACCTTTAGAAACAGAAATTTATTGTGGTCATGAATATACATTAAAAAATTCAGATTTTTGTTTAAAATATGATTCAGATAACAAGAGGCTAATTTCAAAAATTGAATCAGTAAAAAATAAGTTAGCCAAAGGAATACCTTCTATACCCTCTACTCTTGAAGAAGAACTACAAACCAATATTTTTTTAAGATCAAAAAACCTTGAAAACTTTTCAAAATTGAGAGATTTAAAGGATAATTTCTAGCTTATTCAGCTTGACTAAAATAAGGCCCTGACTATATTGCTGATTATTAAAAACTAGAATTAATAATGTCATACGCAGTTATACAAACAGGTGGAAAACAGTACAAAGTCTCTGCTGGTGAAATACTTAAAGTAGAAAAATTAGCTGATTCAAATCCAGAAACCAAAGTGGAATTTAAGGAAATTTTAGCTTACGGCGATGACAAAAGTATTGAGTTAGGTGAGCCAACTGTAAGTGGTGCTAAAGTGGAAGCTGAATTATTAAAAAATGGTAAAGAAAGAACAGTTCTAATTTTCAAAAAAAGAAGAAGAAAAAATTCGAGACGTAAGAACGGACACAGACAACAGTTTTCACTAATAAGAATAAGTAAAATTTTTTCAAAAGATGGTAAAGTTTTATCTGAGGCTGAAAAGATGAAAAAAAGTGAAGTTGTGGTTAAAGAGGCCAAAGAAGAAAAAACTGAGGGTTCAAAATAAATAGGTAATTTATGGCAACAAAAAAAGCAGGTGGATCATCAAGGAACGGAAGAGACAGTGCGGGTCGTAGACTGGGCGTGAAAAAATATGGTGGTGAATTAGTAATACCTGGAAATATTATTGTCAGACAAAGAGGCACTAAAATTTTTCCTGGAGAAAATGTTGGAATGGGTAAAGACCATTCAATTTTTTCTGTTGTTAAAGGAAAAGTTGTTTTTAAAAAAAGCAAATCAGACAGAACTTACGTATCAGTAAAACCTAATTAGTAAACAGCTAATTATTTCTGTAAAATAATGAAATTTCTCGATCAAGTTAAGATATATGTAAAAGCTGGAGACGGTGGATCTGGTTCTCCTAGTTTTAGAAGAGAAAAATTTATTGAATTTGGAGGACCTGATGGAGGTGATGGAGGAAAAGGTGGCTCTGTTATGCTCGTCTCAGAGAGGAATTTAAACACACTGATTGATTTTAGATATCAACAGCATTTTAAAGCTGAGCGCGGTAGAGATGGAAGTGGAAAAAATAAAACAGGAAGAGGGGGAGAAGATTTGTATTTAAAAGTACCAGTTGGAACGCAAGTATTTGAAGAAGATAACAAAACCATGATATATGATTTTAAGGAAGAAAATGAAAAATTTGTTGCAGCTATTGGTGGCAAAGGAGGTTTTGGTAATACAAGGTTTAAATCATCAACTAACAGGGCTCCAAAAAAATTTACCAAAGGCGCAATTGGTGAAGAGTTCTGGATATATCTACAACTTAAGACAATTGCAGATATTGGAATTATAGGTTTGCCTAATGCAGGAAAATCAAGTTTATTAGCATCTTTAACAAGCGCAACTCCTAAAATAGCAAATTATAAATTTACCACTTTAAATCCAAATCTTGGTGTCGCAATGTACGATGATAAAGAGATAACTTTAGCAGATATTCCAGGATTAATTGAGGGAGCACATAAAGGAACGGGGTTAGGAATTAAATTTTTAAAACATATCGAAAGATGCAAAGCCCTTTTGCATCTAATTGATATATCAGAAAATGATTTAACCAATTCATATCTTCAAGTAAGAGATGAGATGGGCAAATATAGCTCTGAGCTATTAAAGAAGCAGGAAATAATAGTATTTAACAAAATAGACTTAATTGATGAGGATAAAATAAAAGAAAAGATTAAAGATTTTGAAAAAATCATCAAGAAATCTACTTTTACAACATCAACACTCGATAAAAAATCTGTATCTGATATTAAATCAAAGTTGCTTAATTATGTATCTTAAAGACTCAAAGACAGTTGTTATTAAAATTGGATCATCTTTATTAATTAATGACAAAAAAATTGTTAGAGAAAAATGGTTAACAGAATTTGCAAAGGATATTCAACATCTGCAAAAATTAAAAAAAAATATAATTTTAGTTAGTTCGGGTGCAATTGCCTTAGGATGTAAAAAATTAAAATTAAGTAAAAAAAAATTAAAACTTGATAAAAGTCAAGCAGTTGCCTCAATTGGTCAAATTGAGTTAATGAATCTTTTTAAAAAAACTTTTAATAAGTCTAAAATCAACCTATCACAGATTTTGTTAACACTTGAAGATACTGAAAAAAGAAGAAGAGCTATTAATGCAAAAAGAACTTTTGAAAATTTGTTTAGCCTTGGCTTTATTCCAATAGTAAATGAAAATGATAGTATAGCTACTTCTGAAATTAAGTATGGTGACAATGACAGACTAGCATCTAGGGTTGCACAAATATCAAGTGCGGATTGTTTAATTTTGTTATCTGATGTAAATGGTCTTTACTCTAAAGATCCAAAATTAGATAAAAAAGCTAAGTTAATTCGTGAAATTAAAAATATTGACCAAAATGTAGAAAGCTTAGCAACAAATAAAACTGGAGAATTTGGATCTGGTGGAATGAAAACTAAAATTGATGCTGCTAAAATTTGTCAATTCTCAGGGTGCCATATGGCAATTGCTAATGGCTTAATACACAGACCAATTCAGAAAATTTTAACTAAAAACATATGTACTTGGTTTTTGCCTAAAATTTCAAAATTGGATGCTAGAAAAAAGTGGATAATAAGCTCAGTCTCTCCAAAGGGAAAAATAGTTATTGATGAAGGTGCATTAACAGCTTTGAATAATGGAAAAAGTCTACTAGCTGCAGGAATAAAAGATGTACATGGTAGTTTTAGCAAGGGTGATCATATAAAAATTCTAAATAATAATATGACAGAATTTGCAAGAGGATTAAGTAGTTTCTCTTCTGAAGAAATCTTGAAAATTAAAGGTAAGCACTCTAATAAAATAAATGATATTTTAGGCTATGTTTCAAAATCAGAAGTTATTCATAAAGATGATATGGTATTAGTTAAATGAATATTATTTTAGAAAAAATTGGTGCAAATGCAAAAATTGCTTTTCAAAATAAAATAAATAATAAAAAAAAAAATCAAGTACTAAATGATTACATCAAACTTATTTTAAAGAACCAAAATAAAATATTAATCGAAAATGAAAAAGATATAAAAATTGCTAAATCAAAAAAACTCAAAGAAAACTTAATTAAAAGACTAGCTCTTAATAATGACAAGATAAGTTCAATTGTTAAGTCAATCAAAACTATTGCAAAATTCAAAGACCCGATAGATGTTGATCTTGAAACATGGAAAAGACCAAATGGCTTAAAAATGAAGAAAGTATCAATTCCAATTGGCATAATTGGGGTAATTTACGAGAGTAGGCCAAATGTTACTTCGGACGTATCTACACTTTGCTTTAAATCAGGAAACTGTGTAATTTTAAGAGGGGGTTCTGAGGCTTATTTTAGCAATAAAATCTTGGCTAATCTTTTTAGAAAATCTTTAGAAAAAAATAAAATAAATAAAAATTTCGTACAATTTGTTGAAAATAAAAATAGAAAACTAGTCGACTATATGCTTTCAAAAATGTCAAAATATATAGATGTTATTATTCCTCGAGGTGGAAAAAACCTTGTAAAAAAAGTACAAAATTTATCTTCTGTACCCGTAATAGGTCACCTTGAAGGAATGTGTCATACATATATTGATAAAGATGCAAATCTAAAAATGGCAAAAAAAATTTTAATTAATGCTAAGATGCGTAATACTAGTATTTGTGGTGCTACCGAGACACTATTAATACATAAAAGTAAATCGAAAAATGTAAACGAAATGCTAAATGAACTAACTAAAGAAGGTTGTTCCATTTATGCAGACAAAAAAATTCATAAATTGTTTAATGGGAATTCGAAATTAGCGAATAATAAAACCTGGTCTAAGGAACATCTATCTGCAAAAATTTCTGTAAAATTAGTTGATAGTATTAATGATGCAGTTAATCATATCAATAAGTATGGAACAATGCATACAGATGCGATAATTACAAATAATAAAACTTCTGCAAAATTTTTTATAAAGAACATTAAAAGTTCAATTGCTATCCACAATTCTTCGACTCAATATGCTGATGGAGGTGAATTTGGTTTTGGTGGAGAAGTTGGAATTTCAACAAATAAACTTCCACCAAGAGGTCCTGTAGGACTAAATCAGCTTGTTAGTTACAAATATGAGATATATGGATCTGGACAAACAAGAAAATAAAAAAAAAATTGGTATTCTTGGTGGCACTTTTGATCCTGCGCATAGAGGTCATTTAAGCATCTCCAAAGAAGCAAAAAAAAGATTTGGTATTGGTAAAATTATTTGGGCTGTAACCAAAAAAAATCCATTTAAAAGTAAAAGTAGTTTAAGTTTAGATAAAAGAATAAAGTATGCAAAAAAAATTGCTCAAAATAATCTATTTATAAAAGTAAAATATTTTGAAAATAAAATTAAATCAAATAGAACAATTGACTTAATCAAAAATATTAAAAGAAATAATAAAAATGCTGATATTTACTTTATAATGGGAGCAGACAGTTTAATCAATTTTCATAAATGGAAGAATTCTGATTTAATATTATCTATGTGTAACATACTTGTGTTTGATAGAGACAGATATAAGGCTAAATCATTAAGTTCAGTAAGTTTTAAAAAATACAATAAGAAAAGCATAAGATTTGTTAAATTTAATAAGGTCAATATTTCATCTTCTAAATTAAGAAAAATTTGATAATCTTATTTTAATTAATGGACAAAATCTCTTCCCTTCATAAAGATGTAATCAATATTTTAGATTCGAATAAAGCTTTGGATATTGTTTCAATAGATTTAGATGGAAAATCATCAATGGCGGATCAAATGATTATTGCTAGTGGGACTTCATCAAGGCACATCCAAGCCTTGTCAGAACAAGTATACGAATACCTGAAAAAAAACGGTGTAAATAATTGTAAAATTGAAGGCAAGGAAAGTAATGACTGGAAACTTGTAGATGGAATAGATCTTATCATACATATTTTTAATCCTGAGAAGAGAAAGTTTTATGAATTAGAAAAAATATGGTCTGAATTAATTCCTAAAGAGAAAGTAATTATATGATCAATAAATTTAAAGCTTGTCTTTTTTCATTATTTATTTTTTTTTTTCTAACAAATTTTGTTAGTTCATCGGATGAGAACGACATATATAAAAAAATAGATGTTTTTTCAGAAGTTCTAGATAAAATTAATAAAGAATTTGTTGATGAGGTAAATCAAAGTGAAGCTATGGATGCTGCTATAAATGGTGTTTTGCAATCCTTGGATCCTTATTCTGCATATATGACACCAGATTCGTATCAGAGCATGCAAACAGAAACGAGTGGAGAGTTTGGTGGACTAGGAATAGAAGTAAGTATGGAAGCAGGCGTCATTAAAGTAATAACACCTATGGACGACTCACCTGCAGCTGAAGCAGGGGTAAAGGCTGGAGATTACATAGTTAAAATTAATGACATGCAAGTTCAGGGTAAATCTTTAAGTGAAGCAGTAGATATAATGAGAGGTCCTGTTGGATCTGATATTGAAATTACAATTAGAAGAAGAGGAGAACGAAAGGCATTAGTCTTTAATATTACAAGAGAAAAAATTAAAGTTTCGTCTGTAAAATCTGAAATATTAGATAATCAAACTGGTTATTTAAGACTTACTTCATTTAATGAAAATAGTAGTAGTCAAATTAGTGATAAAATTAAAGAGTTTAGAAAAAATGAAAATATTAAAAATTATATTTTAGACTTAAGAAACAATCCTGGGGGACTACTTTCTCAAGCGATTAAAGTTACAGATTTTTTTATAGATAGTGGAGAAATTGTTTCAACCAAAAGTAAAAGAAAATATGAAAGTCGAAAATTCTTTGCAAGAAAAGGTGATATATTGGATGGAGACACAATTGTTGTTTTAATTAATTATGGTTCAGCTTCAGCATCTGAAATAGTAGCAGGAGCTCTTAAAGACCACAAAAGAGCAATAATAATTGGTGAAAATAGTTATGGTAAAGGCTCCGTACAATCAATTATTCCACTAAAAAATAAAGGTGCAATTAGATTAACTGTATCTAAATACTATCTTCCATCTGGAAAGTCTATTTCGGAAATTGGTGTTTCGCCTGATATTGAGATATCTGAAGGATCTGATAATTTTAGGCTTAATACTGATACAGATAATCAACTTCAATACGCCCTAAAGCTTTTAAATAGCTAAAATGATAGAAAAGTACAAAAATTTACCACTTAGAAGTGGTGTTGGGATAGTCGTTTTAAATAAAGAAAACAAAATTTTTGTTGCAAAAAGAATAGACAATAAAAAAAATTTTTGGCAAATGCCCCAAGGTGGAGTTGATAAGGGTGAGGACTTATATGAAGCTGCAATTAGAGAATTAGAAGAGGAAACTAGCATTAAATCAGTAAGTTTAATTAAAAAAATTGATGGCTTACTAACTTACTATTTACCAAATGAATTACTAGGAATTATTTGGAAAGGTAAATTTAAAGGTCAAAAACAGCAATGGTATATAATGAGATTTAATGGTGATGAAAAAGAAATTAACATTAAAACAAAACATCCAGAGTTTCTAGAATGGAAGTGGGTGGATCCAGATAAAATTACTAAACTTGTAGTAAAATTTAAACTCAACGTATATGAGAAAATTCAAGAAGAGGTTAAAAAAATTTTAATTAATTGATTTTAGTACTTCAAGTTTTTGATCTAGCAAGTATTTTTCTTGGTCATTAATTTCAGATTTATTCAGTTCTTCTTCAGCAGATTTTTGAATTTCTGAAATTTTTTCTTTGTCAATGTCTTTTAAATTTAAAATAAGACTTGTAAGTATAGAAAGATTGTTATTTTTAAATTCAATTATTCCGTCGTTTACGTAAAAGCTTTCTTCACCAGAATTTGAAAATATTTTAATTATTCCTGGTTTTAAAAAAGAAATAATAGAGATATGGTCTTTTAAAATTCCTATTTCACCTTCGAATGCGGGGACAACTACTTCAGTCACATCATCTTTCGACAAAAATGATTTTTCAGGATTTACTATTTCTAAAGAATATTCTTCACTCATTATGCTGCTGCTTCGTTAGCTAAACTCTCGGCTTTTTGGACAGCTTCTTCAATAGTACCAACCATGTAAAATGCAGCTTCTGGCAAATGATCATATTCACCTTTGCAAATAGCATCAAAGCCTTTGATTGTTGATTCTAAATCAACAAGCTTACCTGGTGAACCAGTAAATACTTCGGCAACAAAGAATGGTTGGGAAAGAAATCTTTGTATTTTTCTAGCTCTTGCGACAACTAGTTTGTCTTCTTCAGATAATTCATCCATACCTAAAATTGCGATTATATCTTGTAAAGATTTGTACGTTTGCAGAACTTTTTGTACCTCTCTAGCAACTCTATAATGCTCGTCACCAACTATTCTAGGATCCAAAATTCTAGACGTTGAGTCTAATGGATCAACCGCTGGATAAATTCCAATTTCAGCAATCTGTCTTGAAAGTACAGTTGTTGCATCTAGGTGAGCAAATGAAGTTGCAGGCGCAGGATCAGTCAAATCGTCTGCAGGGACATAAATTGCCTGAACAGATGTAATTGATCCCTTATTCGTAGTTGTAATTCTTTCCTGCAAATTGCCCATATCCGTTGCTAATGTTGGCTGATACCCTACTGCTGAAGGTATTCTGCCAAGTAATGCAGAAACTTCAGATCCTGCTTGTGTAAATCTAAATATATTATCAACAAAGAATAGTACGTCTTGACCTTCTTTATCTCTAAAATACTCAGCAACGGTTAATCCAGTTAAGGCTACTCGAGCTCTCGCTCCTGGGGGCTCATTCATTTGTCCATAAACTAATGCTGCTTTAGATCCTTCACCATCAGTTTTAATAACACCTGAATCTATCATTTCATGATAAAGATCATTTCCCTCTCTAGTTCTTTCTCCTACTCCTGCAAAAACTGAAAATCCACCGTGAGCTTTTGCTACGTTGTTAATCAATTCCATAATTAAAACAGTTTTACCAACTCCAGCTCCACCAAATAAACCAATTTTTCCACCTTTTGCGTAGGGGGCTAAAAGATCAATAACTTTTATTCCTGTTACAAGTATTTCAGTTTCTGTGGATTGATCATTAAATTCTGGTGCAGCTCTATGGATTGGCCAGTTATCTGAACTTTTAACTTCTCCTCTTTCATCAATAGGCTCACCTATTACATTTATAATTCTTCCAAGAGTCTCTGGTCCTACTGGAACTTTAATTGGAGCAGCAGTGTCAGTTACCTCGTCTCCTCTTTTAAGACCCTCAGTTGCATCCATTGCAATTGTTCTTACGCTTGACTCTCCTAAGTGTTGAGCAACTTCTAAAACTAATCTATTTCCACCGTTATCGCACTCTAGTGCAGTTAAAATTTCTGGTAGTTCTCCATCAAATTTTACGTCTACTACCGCCCCAATGATCTGTGTTATTTGTCCTTTTCTCATAATTATAAACTTTCTGCTCCTGAAATTATTTCTATTAACTCTTTAGTAATTGCTGCCTGACGACTTCTATTATACTCAATAGTAAGTTTGTCAACCATTTCACCTGCGTTTCTGGTTGCATTGTCCATTGCACTCATTCTTGAACCTTGCTCGCTAGCTGAATTTTCTAACATCGCTTTAAAAATCTGAGTTGAAATATTTTTAGGTAACAAGTTGCTCAATATCTCATCTTCCTCAGGTTCAAATTCATAACTATGTTCTGATGAATTTTCCTCTTTTTCAGATGTTTTTAAAGGAATAATTTGTTGTTCTTGTGGTATTTGAGTAATTACATTCTTAAATTGGTTATAAAAAATTGCACATACGTCAAATTCTTTTTTTTCAAATTTCTCAATAATTATCTTACTAACTTTATCTGCATCAAAATAATTAGTATTTTTTGATTCTTTAAAAGACATTCTTTCAATAATATTATCAGCATATAGACGTTTTAGCTGGTCATAACCTTTGGTTCCCACCGTAATAATTTTTAAAGTTTTTCCCTCATCTAAAATTTTTTGAAAATATAGCTTAGCTTTTTTAATAATATTTGTATTAAAACCTCCACAAAGACCTCTATCTGATGTCATTACTACACATAGATGCACTTTATCTTGTCCAGTGCCAGATAAAAGTTTCGGAGCATTATCGATGTCAGATATACCATTTGATAGGTTTAAAATAATATTATTCATTTTATCAGAATAAGGTCTTCCTTTCTCTGCATTTTCTTGTGCTCTTCTTAGTTTTGCAGCTGCAACCATTTTCATTGCCTTTGTAATCTTTTGCGTAGACTTAACACTTGATATTCTTTTTTTTAGATCGTCTAAACTAGCCATTATTTTTTATGCGTTAAAATCTTTCTTAAGTTGTAAAATAATTTCATTCAATTCTTTCTCTTTATCATCTTCAAGTTTTCCTGAAGCAGTGATTGACTCAATTATATCTGGCTTTTCAGCCTTGCATTTTTCAATTATTTTATTCTCGAAACTTGCAATATCCTTTTGTTCAATATCATCAAGATGTCCTCTAACTCCACAAAATACAGAAATGACTTGCTCTGCAACTGTCATGGGGGAATATTGGTTTTGCTTTAAAAGTTCAGTTAATTTTGATCCTCTATTAAGTAATTTCTGAGTAGATGCATCGAGGTCTGAGCCAAATTGTGCAAACGCTGCCATTTCTCGATATTGTGCAAGTTCTAATTTCATGGAACCTGAAACTTTCTTCATCGCTTTAGTTTGAGCAGATGATCCAACTCTTGATACAGATAATCCAACATTTATGGCAGGTCTTATACCTTGGTTAAAAAGTTCTGTTTCAAGAAATATTTGACCATCAGTAATTGATATAACATTTGTTGGTATGAATGCAGAGACATCTCCACCTTGAGTTTCAATAATTGGAAGAGCGGTCAGTGAACCGCCACCATGCTCATCACCTAGTTTTGCAGCTCTTTCTAGTAATCTACTATGTAAATAAAATACGTCTCCAGGATACGCTTCTCTTCCAGGAGGTCTTCTTAAAAGAAGTGACATTTGTCTATATGCAACAGCTTGTTTTGATAAATCATCATATATAATCAAGGCATGCATCCCATTATCTCTAAAATACTCACCCATAGTGCATCCAGTGTAAGGAGCTAAAAATTGCAGAGGCGCTGCATCTGATGCTGTTGCTGCTACTATTGTTGTATATTCCATGGCACCAGCTTCTTCTAATGTTTTTTCAATCTGTCTAACAGTAGATCTCTTTTGGCCTACGGCAACATAAATACAATATAATTTTTTCTTTTCATCACCAGACTCGTTTATTTTTTTTTGGTTAATTATAGCATCAATTGCAACTGCTGTTTTACCAGTTTGTCTATCGCCAATAATTAATTCTCTTTGTCCTCTCCCAATTGGAACTAAACTATCAATTGATTTAAGGCCAGTCTGCATTGGCTCACTAACAGATTTACGTGGAATTATGCCAGGTGCTTTAACTTCAACCCTACTTCTTTTTAAACTTTTATCTAGGGCACCTTTTCCATCAATTGGGTTTCCTAAACCATCAACTACTCTACCAAGTAATTCTTTTCCAACTGGTGTATCAACAATTGCACCGGTTCTTTTTACAGTATCACCTTCTTTAACTGCTTTATCATCACCAAAAATTACAACACCTACATTTTCACTTTCTAGGTTTAATGCCATTCCTTTTGATCCATCAGAGAATTCTACCATTTCTCCAGCTTGAACATTATCTAATCCATAAATTCTTG
>CACLPR010000009.1 GCA_902608845.1 uncultured Pelagibacteraceae bacterium | reverse complement strand
GATCAACTAAATATCGCTCTGCATAATCTCCAAGCTCTAGATCGCTCCAAGTTTCTGAGGATAAAGCAATCCACATTGTAGTTGTAAAACCTGCAGATTGTTTAAGTATTCTTGGGGCTTCAGACTCTGCTGGCAATCTTCCTACAATTCTTGCAACTCTCTCCCTTACATCGTTAGCTGCATTATCAAGGTCAATATCAGTATCAAATTCTATATTTATAGTACTTTTTCCATTTTCTGATTTAGCATCTATATTTTTTATTCCCTCTGCACCACCTATGACTTCTTCTATTACTTGTGTTACCTCTTCATCAACAATAGGAGCAGACGCTGAAGCATATTCCACTTGAACTTGAACCACAGGGGGTTGCAGCCCAGAGGGGAGTTCTCTCACAGGTAACTTTGAAAAAACAAAAGTTCCAAAGACTACTAATATTAAGGATAGTACCCATGACAATGCAGGTCTCCTGATACTAACATCGGTTAAATACATTTAATTATTTACTTTTATTTTCTTTTTTTTCCCAACTAGACTTACTTTTTTTTTCGCCATCTTTAATAGGTTTAATTTTTCCATTGGGTCTTACTTTTTTCAATCCCTCAGCAACAACTATGTCACCCTCGTTTAAACCAGACTCCACTTCTAGGTATCCTTTGTTTCTATTGCCAACTTTAACTTCAACTCTGTTAGTTACATTCTCTTTATTTACTTTATAAATATAAACTTTATTACCTTCTAAGATTACACTTGTATCTGGTATTCCTAAAGAAACTCTCTCATTATATTTTATTGTGACTTCCATTAAAGCACCAGGTAAAATCTCAGAGTTTGAATTTTGCATTTTGACTCTAAGTCTTAAAGATCTATTGCTAACGTCAATTTTGCTGGCTAAAGAGTCTACTATTCCGTTATAAGTTTTATCTTTATTACCAGAAAATTTTACATCTACACCAAGTCCTTTTTTTACGTACGGTGCGAATACCTCTGGAACATCAACGTCAATAAATAAAGAAGATGCGTCCTCAATATCAATTACAACAGAACTTTCTGAAACATTAATATCATCAGAAAAGTTTCTTTTACCAATTACTCCATCGAAAGGTGCTACTATAGTTCTATTTTTTAATTTTGCGATAACATCACCAGACTTTACTTTAGTATTATATTTGATTTCTTCCAGAATTTCGTATTTTTCAATATTGTATGACTGTGTTTTAATTGGAACAGCTGTTCCAAAGGTTTCAATAATATTTTGAAATTTTCTTTGCTCAACTGTCTTAACTATAATACCTGGTGGTGGTCTTTTGCTAAATTTTTTTTTAAAATGGTTTCCAATCATTGTCCGGGCAATGATCACACCTGCAATAACTAGAAAAAAAATTATTATTATTGATGTTATTTTAGTGGATCTTTTCATTTTTATATTCTTCCATATTCAGCCCATGAACCATCATAAACTGTAGGAGAATATGTATTATTTACCAGGGAATATGCAAGACCTAAAACACATGCTGTTATACCAGATCCACATGAAAAAACTCTTTTATCGTCGTTTAAATCAATAATTTCGCTGAACTTTTTTGAGATCTCACTCACACCTTTAAAAGTGTTGTCTGAACTATTTATAATTTCTTTAAATGGAAGACATATAGAGTTTGGAATAGATCCACTTCTCACATTCTTCCTGGGATCTGGAACACTTCCATTAAATCTTTCCCTACTTCTAGCGTCGATTATTGTAAATTTTTTTTTTTCAATGTTTTCATTTATTTCAAAAATATTTTTTACTAGAGACTTGTTTTCTATTGCTCTATAGGTTGACTTGTTTAAAATTGTCTTTTCATTTGTTGTTTTCCTATTTTCAATCAACCATTTTTTTAAACCACCATCTAAAACACTTACTAGGTGTTTATCATGACCAAAATAAATAAAATTATACCACCCCCTACATGAACTTAGAACATCAGAGTTGTCATAAATTACAATTCTATCAGTATTTGATATGCCAATTGAAGATACTATTTCTTCCCATTTCTCTTTTGTGGGTAGCATGTGAGGTAAATCTGTATCTTGATCTGAATTCTTGTCTAAGTCAAAAAAAATTGCACCAGGAATATGATTTTTAGAGTATTCCTCTTTAGGATTTCTATCAATTCCTGGCATATGCCATGAACAGTCAATTATTTTGACGTCACTTAAATTATTTTCTAACCAATCTGATGTAACAAGTGACATTCTATCTTTTTTCTAGATACTTCTGATGATACTCTTCAGCAGTGCAGTAATTTTTCAACTCAGATAGCTTAGTTACAACTTTTCCTGATAACTTTAAATTTTCTTCGTCTATTACTTTTTGAGCAATATTTTTTTGTTCTTCATTAAGATAGAAGATCTCACTCCTGTATTGTGTTCCAAAATCAGGACCTTGAGAGTTTAGTGTAGTTGGATCATGAAATTCAAAAAATCTCTTAATTATTTGCTCGTATGTAATAACTTTAGGATCAAATTCTAATTTTACAGCTTCTGCATGATTAGTTGTTCCTGTGCAAACTTCTCTATAGTTTGTATTAGGACTGTTTCCTCCGCAATATCCAACCTCTGTTCTGTAGATGCCATCTAATTCTCCATATTTTTTTTCTGGACCCCAGAAACATCCCAAAGCTAAAACTGCTATTTCCATAGATTAATGTTATAATAATAATATAATCTAATTCATGTTATCTAGAAATCAATTAGGCTTTTTGTACATGTTTCTGTCAGTGTGTGCATTTTCAATGATGGATGTGCTTGTTAAGTGGTCTGAAAACTATCCTGTTGGCGAAGTTCTTTTTTTTAGAGGAATTTGTGGACTAATACCTATATTTTTTTTGATACCAAAAGAAAACTACACAAATTTTTATAAAACAGATCGACCTAAATTACATTTCTTTAGATGTGCTGCAGGATTAATGGCAATAGTATCAGTATTTATTGCACTAAGAAATTTACCATTAGCAACTGTAGTAGGTATTTCTTTTGCAGCACCAATTTTTGCAACAATTTTATCTATTTATTTTTTGTCAGAAAAAATTGGTAAATATCGTTGGTTAGCAGTTTTAATTGGTTTTCTAGGAGTAATAATTATTACACAACCAGGTATTTCCACTTTAAATTTTTATTATATTTACCCTATAATTTTTTGTTTAGGAATGTCATATGTTGCAATTGCTATAAGGCAGTTATCTACATCCGAACCAGTTTGGCTTATTTCTTTTTATTTTTCAGTAGCAATATCTATTTTAGGTTTGATTACAATCCCATTTGGATGGGTAATGCCTACATTAATAGATTTTATTCTTTTGTGTATGATTGGTTTTCTTGGAGGCATTGCTAATTTACTACTTGGACAATCCTATAAACTTTCAGAAGTTTCTTTAGTTACTCCACTTAAATATTTAAGCTTAGTATTTGCAATTGTATTTGGTTATCTTATTTGGAATGAAATACCATCTTATAAAACTTTATTGGGTTCATTACTTGTAGTGTTATCTTCATTAATTATATTTAGAAGAGAAATCTATTTGAAAAAACCAAACTTAATTTTTAAAAATGAGTAAACCTCCGATTTATTGGTCAAAGGCAGTAAAGTTTCTTTCTAAGGACAGGATAATGAAAAAACTTATCTCTAAATACAAAGATAAAACTTTAACAACAAGAAAAGATATTTTTTTATCTCTATGTAAAAGTATAATAGGGCAACAGATAAGTGTCGCCGCAGCAAATTCTGTATTTTTAAAGTTTAAAAAAGAATGTAGAGGAAAGATAAATCCAAAAGTAGTTAATGCTATTACCTCGGCTAGGTTGAAAAAATGTGGTTTAAGCAGACAAAAAGTTAGAGGAATAAAAGAGTTGGCAAAAAAATTTGTAAATAAAACATTTAATCCAAGAGTTATAACAAAAATGGGAGACGAGGAGGCAATTCTTTATTTATCTGAATTAAGACAAATAGGCAGATGGTCTGCAGAGATGATATTACTATTTACATACAATAGATCCAACATATGGCCCGTTCAAGATATTGGTTTACTTAGAGCTATTTCAAACAATTATAGAAAAAGTTACTTACCACCCATGAGCTATGTAAGTCGATTGAAAAAGAGGTTTTCTCCCTATTGTTCTGTAGCTACTTGGTATTTATGGCGTTCCATAGACGATGAGCCTATACAATATTAAGCACCTTCAACTATCTGATGATGTCTTACCGCATGCCCTTTAATAACGTCCAGAGCTTCTTGATATTCAGGGGAATCATAAAATTCTATTGCTGTGTTGTAATCTGGAAATTCAACTACAGTTGTTCTAGGAGAGTTTATTCCTTCATTTGTTCTATTTTTTCCACCTCTAATTATAAATATTCCTGAGTATTTATCTGCAGCAATCTTGGCTTTTAGTGCATATTCCTTTAATTTTTCCTCACTATTAATTTTTTCCCACACACAAACTATGTAACCTTTCATAACCTTCCTTTATTTATCATTATATAATCAATTTTTACTTTATCAAATTTCTTCTTATTCTACTCCTTCAACAATAAACATTATTCTCTTAGTTGTAACCTCAGCATAAGTCCAAGCAGACTTATATTCAGTTGACTCATGACATAACATAGCATCATTGTAAGTCGGAAACTCCCATATTACAGTCCGCAGAACGTTTGGGCCACTAAATGACTTTAATTTACCACCTCTTACTACTGGTTTTCCCCCATAACTTTTTATAACAGGAACAGCCTTTTCTCCATATTTTTTTAAGTTATCCTGGTTTGAGATTTCTAAGTATAGACTTATCCAATAAGTTTTCATATTTATCCTTTTTTAATATTTTTATTTATGATACCAAATTTTTATGGCTGATAAATTAATAATTACTTATGAAGAATATAAAAAGGTCGTCGAAAAACTTGCTTTAGAAATTGAAAAAAAATATAAGCCAACAGTATTAGTTGGTATCATGAGAGGTGCAGCTCCAATTATAGATATTTTATCTAGAATTTTTAAATTACCTACCGCTTATGTTGTAATTCAAAGTTACTCCGGTGATACGGTTCAAGATAAACAAGGGGAGCTAATATTTGCAAGAGACATAAGTGCAATTGCAACGAATGAAGATTTTAAAAATGTATTGTTAGTAGATGATCTATCAGACACAGGACTAACTTTAAATAAAAGTATAGAGTGGCTTAAAGAATATGAACCTGTAAAGGACCATATAATTAAAATTAAAACAGCGTGTCTTTGGAAAAAAAAATCTTCCACTTTTACACCTGACTTCTGTCCAATTTTATTAGATAATGATCCATGGATTGTTCAACCATCAGAGTATTATGATGAAATTGATATAGATGGTTTGAAAAAAAAGTATTCTAAATAAAAAAAGGCCAGACTAAGCTGGCCTTTAGTTTTAATCTTTTGATAAAATTTCTTACTGTGGAATATCTCCTTCTACTCCTTTGACGTAAACATTCATTCCAGCTAACATTCCATCATCAGCTACTGCACCTTCGGCTACAAGAATGTTTCCTTTTTGATCATAAATTGGACCAGTAAATGAGTGAGCTTTTCCTGAAGCTAAGTCTTTTTGAAGTTGTTCTACTTCTTTCACCAAATCACCCCCCATTGCAGAATTATACGGTGCCATTGCTACCATTCCTTCTTTTAATCCATGCCAAGTATCTTGTTGTTTCCAAGTGCCATCTCTTGCTGCAATTGACCTTTCTACATAGTAAGGCGCCCAATCATCTATAATTGACGTTAATATTGATTTTGGAGCAAATCTTTGCATATCACTTGCTTGACCAAATGACCAAACTCCTGCTTTTTCAGCTACTTGTACAGGTGCAGTACTATCCGTATGTTGCATTATTATATCAGCTCCCTGATCAATCAAAGCTTGAGCTGCTTCAGATTCTTTTCCTGGATCATACCAAGTAAAAACCCAAACAATTTTTGTTTTAATATCGGGATTTACTTTTTGCGCAGCTAATGTCATTGCATTAATACCTCTTATAACCTCAGGAATTGGAAAAGAAGCAATGTATCCAATAGTATTTGTCTTTGTCATCTTTCCAGCCATATGTCCTAATAAAGTTCTACCTTCGTAAAATCTTGCAGAATAAGTAGAAACATTTGAATGATCTCTTTTGTAACCAGTTGCATGTTCAAATTTTACATTTGGAAAATCTTTAGCAACCTTGTTAGTTGGATCCATATATCCAAAACTAGTAGTGAATATAAGATCATGACCAGATTGCGCCAGTTGTCTTATCACTCTTTCAGCATCCGCACCCTCAGGTACACTTTCTACATAAGTTGTTTTTATTCCAGCTGCTTCTACTGCTTTTCTTCCTTCGTCGTGTTGGTATGTCCAACCATGGTCCCCAGTTGGACCAACATAAACAAAACCAACTTTAAATTCTGCATTTGCATTTAAGCTAAAGCCAAGCAAAAATAATACAGAAATTAAACTTCTTAAAAATAGTTTATACATTTGATTTCCCCTTTAAATTTAATTTTGTGATACTATAAATTAATCAATATTCTAATAAAAAAAAATATTTATTTTGGAATAGCTCACATCACTTTTCCTTATAGAAGATTTGTCCCAGCGATGTTGGTGTATTAAGTTTTATTTTTCTACTATCACGAGAAATTACGACTAAAACTATTATTGTCATGATGTAAGGTAATGCACTTAATAATTGAACTGGAATTCTTAAACCTACTGCCTGCATATGCAATTGTAAAATTGTAATTCCACCAAATATTAGCGCACCTATAAGAACTTTAATCGGACTCCATGTTGCAAAAACTACAAGAGCTAGTGCAATCCATCCTCTACCCCCTGTCATATTTTCAATCCATTGGGGAGTGTATATTAATGACAGGTATGCACCTGCCAATCCACACATTGCGCCTCCATAAAGAATGCAACTATATCTTACTAATGTAACATTAATTCCTTGATTAGAGGCTGAAGTTGGCGAATCCCCAACGGCTCTGATAATTAAACCAGTTTTAGTCTTCTTCAAAAAATAGTTTGTTAAAAAAGGTAATCCAAATGCAAAATATAATATAATTGAATGACCAAAGAATATGGGACCCAAAAAAGGAATACTTTCTTTTAAACTAAGGAATAATAACGGAAATTCTTTTCCTGGAATTCCAACAAAATTCTTACCTATCATCGCTGACATTCCAATACCAAAGATAGTTAATGCTAGACCTGTGGCAACATGATTTGTAAGGAGTGATTGGGTTAGTAATCCAAAAATCAAAGAGATAATTAAGCCTGAAAACATGGAACCTATAACTGCAAAAAATAAATTATCAGTCACTACCATTAAAGCAAATCCAGAAATTGCTCCAATGATCATCATTCCCTCTACCCCAAGATTTAAAACACCAGATCTCTCCGTTATTAATTCCCCAGAGGCGGCAAGTATCAAAGGAACTGATGATGCCATGATGGCACCGATTAAAATACCTATAAAATTTAAATCAAAGCTCATTTTTTTTAAAACCCAAAAATTTTATTTTAAAAAATAACAAATAATCAGACCCAAGAAGAAAAAATAAAATCATTCCTTGAAAAACTTGACCTGTATACTTTGGTACTTGCAAAAATATCTGAGCTGTTTCTGCCCCTAAATAAGTAAGAGCAACAATTAGAGATGCAAAAATAATTCCAACTGGATTAAGTCTTCCTAAAAATGCAACAATTATTGCCGTGAAGCCATATTCAGGAGAAATATTTCTATGTAATTGTCCTATTGGCCCTGTTATCTCTCCTACACCCGCAAGACCAGCACATGCTCCACTAATCATAAAAACAATAATAATCATTGTCTTACCTTTGAATCCTGCATATTTTGCAGTTTTTAAACTGAAGCCTGAAACTTTTATTTGAAAACCTAAATAAGTTTTGTACAAAATAAGCCAGCTTAAGAATACAGCGATCAGAGTAATAAATATTCCAGCATGAATTCTTAAACCGTCGAATAAAATCGGCATTCTTGCAGACTCACTAAATTGTCTTGTTTCTGGAAAATTAAAACCTTCGGGATTGCTCCAAGGACCAACCACTAAATAATCTAACAATAATTTTGCAACATAAACCAGCATTAAACTGACCAAAATTTCATTAGTGTTAAAATAGGTTTTTAAAATTGCTGGTATCATTGCAAATAACATCCCACCAATTGCTCCAGATAAAATAATTATTGGTAAAACATAAAACCCATCATGATTATAAAATAATAAAGCGACTCCGCCGCCAACGACTCCACCAAAAATAAGCTGACCTTCTGCACCAATATTCCAATTATTACTTTTAAAACAAAAAGATAAACCTATCGCTATCAAACAAAGTGGTGTAGCTTTTATCAAAAGTTCACTTAATCCGTATAAATCTGAAATAGGTGTAATAAAAAAAAATTTTAAAGCCTCTATAGGATTAAACCCCAAAATAAAAAAAATAATCCCACCACCAAATAATGTGAGAAAAATCGCTAAAACAGGTGTTAAAAAGTAAATTGATCGAGATACATCGTTACGCTTTTCAATTTTAATCAATTGAACCTCCACCCATCAAAATTCCTAATTTTTCAGCAGTAACAGTATCTGCACTCATTATTTTAGATAGTTTACCCTTATAAATTACACAAATACGATCACTTAATTTTAATAGTTCATCGTTATCAGTAGAAATTAATATTGATGATTTTCCTTGTTCATTAATTTGAATTAATGTCTCATGAATGTAGTTGATCGCACCAACATCAAGACCCCATGTTGGGTTAAAGCATACCAATAATTCAGGTGAAGTAATTAATTCTCTTCCAATAATCAATTTTTGAAGATTTCCGCCAGATAAAAATTGACTTTTTAATTCAACATTATCTGTATTAACAGAAAAATTAGAAAGTATCTTCTTTGAATGTTCTTTTATTTTCTTTTCATTCACCAAACCTTTTTCAAAAAAGTTTGATGACTTAAAATTGTTTAAAGCAACATTTTCATATATCTTCAACTCAGGGACTGCAGCTTGAGAGATACGATCTTCAGGTGAAAAAGCCATAAGGTATTCTCTTCTTTCTCTAGGATTTAACTTCCCAATTTCTTTATTTCTAAACATTATAGAAGTATCTTCCGTAATTATTTCTCCGCTCAGTATTTGAAATAATTCATTTTGTCCATTTCCTGAAATTCCAGCTATACCTAAACATTCTCCTTTTTTTAGAGAAAGGTTTAAATTATTTAAGTTTGTTTCATATGGGTCGTCACTTTTAAAATTTAAATTTGAGATTTTTAAAATTTCCTCGCTATTTTTAAAATTATTAATTTTTTTTTTAATAGTATTTAAATTTTCACCTACCATTTTATTCGCTAAACTCTCAATTTTTTCATCGATCGTATTGCTAACCGAAACCACTTTACCTTTTCTCATTACGGCCACCTCATCACAAAGTGACAAAACTTCTTTTAATTTGTGAGTAATATAAATAATTAAAATTCCATCTTTAGAAAATTGTTTTAAAGAAACAAATAAATCATCAGTTTCTTGTTCAGTTAAAACTGATGTAGGTTCATCCATAATCAATACTTTTGGATTTCTAATTAAACACCTTATAATTTCTACTTTTTGTTTTTGACCTGCTGATAAATTTAAAACTGGAACATCTAGATCAATTTTAAAATTGTACTTTTTTAATATATCATTGACTAAAACTCTAAGATCTTCATTTTTTTTGTCGCTATCGATGCTTAAATTTTCAAATACTGATAAGGTCTCGAAGAGGTTGAAATGTTGAAAAACCATTCCAATATTATTTTTTTTGGCATCTAGGGGAGAGTTAAGTTTAATGCTTTCATCATTTAAAAAAACTTTGCCCTCATCAGGTTTTACTACTCCTGATAAGATTTTAACTAGCGTAGACTTGCCAGCCCCATTTTCTCCCAATAATGCATATATTTTCCCACTTCCAAATTCTAATGATACCTTATCGTTTGCAATACATCCTGGATAAATTTTTGAAATTTCAGATACTTTGAGTTTTGTGTTCATTAGAATCGCTTTGATAGTAATAAAAATAAAGAATTTAGGAATATAAATACAATATATTTATCAAATTTTGATGTAAAACTTATTTTTTTTTCAACTTTTAAGTTAATCTTTCGACATAATTTTATGTTATAAGTGAAAAATGAAATTTAAATTCGCCGTTACATTAATATCAATTCTGTTGTTGACTGCAGGCTGTCAAACTATTCAAAATAAAACTAACAAAGTCGTAGAAGAGGAGAATAAAAAATACGGTTTATTTGTTGGTGAAGATGTTAATAAAATGAGGATAGAATTAGGAGCTCCTACTGAGGACATTATTAATGATTTAGGTAATGAGGTTTTAATTTACAAAACAAAAAAATACGGTGTGCCTTGTGAAAGAAAATTTGAAGTCAACGCTGGTGGAACTATAATTGCTTTCAGTTCTAGTGGATGTTTTTAAACTTGTGGGGAGAACCCCACAAGCAAGGTTTAAATTGTTTATTTAATATCAATAAGTCTTTTTTTCTTATGATCTGGTAAAATTCTTTCACATGCAATTGTTAAAAGACCGTCCTTAAGCTCAGCTCCATTTACTTTCACATCATCTGCAATAGTAAAAGATCTTGCGAATTGTCTCTGTGAAATTCCTTTATGAATTATTTCACCATCTTGATTTTGGTCTTCAGACTTATTAATCTGTTTTGTTCTTACAGTTAATATATTATCTTCGAACTCAACTTCGACATCTTTTTTGTTAAAGCCAGCTAAAGCAACTTCAATTGAGTAGTTATCTTTACCAGTTTTTCTAATGTTATATGGTGGATAATTCGATTGCATTGTCATGCCACCATTACCAAGCATACTTTCAAATTGGTCAAACATATCGTCAAAACCAATAGAAAACGGCCTTAGTGAGTTAAAGATTGATAGATCCTTACTTGTCATATTTACTCCTTTTGTTTAAGCAAGTTAATTTATGTGAGTCCCTATAAGGCGACTAACTTTATTGATATGGTATTTAATTTTAAAATTTCAATGCTAAAAACGTTAATATTTTTCAGTAATTTTCAAAGCAAAGCTATAATCAATGGCTATTTCTTCAATCGCGCCATCTCTGCCAGATTTTCCTCCATGACCAGCATTCATTTCAGTTTTTAATAATAATAAATTATTATCTGTTTTATAGTCTCTTAATTTTGCAGTGAATTTTGCAGGTTCGTCAAATAGAACCCTATTATCACTTAGACTAGTAGTGATTAAAATATGAGGATAATCCATTTTTTTGATGTTGTTATAAGGAGCATATGAATAAATATAATCAAAATGATCTTTATTATCTTTTGCATTTCCAAATTCATCAAACTCCCCAACTGTTAAAGGCAGTGAATGGTCAAGATTAGTTGTTAAAGAGTCAACAAAAGGCACAGCCATTATTACTCCTAAAAACAGTTCTGGCGCTTGATTTACAACTGCTCCCATAAGTAATCCACCTGCGGAACCACCCATACCTATAATTTTCCTTTTTGAAGTATATTTTTTTTCAATCAAATATTTTCCGACAGCTACATAATCTTCGAAGGTATTTTTTTTATTTAATAACTTTCCTTCTTTCCACCATTTCATCCCTCTTTCCATTCCACCTCTAATATGTGCTGTTACCCAGATTATATCTCTATTTATTAAACTTAATCGGGTAGAAGAAAATCCTGGGGACATTGAATTTCCATATGATCCATAACCGTAAAGTAAAAGATTTGATGAACCATCCAAAATAGTATCTTTGTGTCTAGTAATAGTTAAAGGAACCATTCTTCCATCATGAGATGGGCACTCAAGACGCTCCACAATATAATTATCTGGATCGTGTCCAGATGGAATTTCTTGTTCTTTAACAAGTTTCTTATTTTTTGATTTTAAATTATATAAAAAAGTCCTCCCTGGTGTTTTAGGTGAAGAATATGATAAATATACATTGTCTGTGTTTTTATCTTTTTGAGTTAATGATATACTTGGAACAATTACTTTTTCGTCGCTAAAAATAATCTCTTCCTCTTGATTTGTCTTTGGATCACGTAAAATTATTTTTCCAAGTGCATTAGATGTTTCAGATCGAATTATCCAACTATTTAAAAATACTAAACCTCCTATCAACACCTCGTCTTTTGCATTAACAAATGGCTCCCATTTTTGTTCAACTAAGTTATTACATCTATCAATTTTAAAATCTTCAGCATTTTCATTAGTATGTTTATAAAAATAGTCATCCCAAGAATTTACTGAGTAAATTATACCCCTTTTTCTTGATTGGATTAATTTAGGATTTGGATTACTTTCATTAACTCCAAAGTAATATTGTTCTGAAGTGTTATGGTCAGAACTTGTAATTATGAAATATTTCTCATCTGAACTAAGGCCAATCCCAACAGTGAAAGCTTCGCTTTTTTCTTCAAAAATTAATAAATCATCTTTTGTTGCGGATCCAATCTCATGTCTATAAATAGTTCTGGGTCTATGATGTTTGTCTAATTTTGAGTAAAATATATATTTATCATCCAAACTAAATTCGATGCTACCACTTGTCTCTTCAATTTTTTCAGTAACTAAATTTCCAGATTTTATATTTCTTATACAAATCGTATAATACTCAGATCCTTTTAAATCTAAGGAATATCCAAGATATTCATCGTTAAAGCTTACTTCTAAGTCGCCTAAACCAAAATATTCTGTTTTAAGTTTCTCCTTCTCTTTATCGCCGTTCCAAATTTCTTCAACTTTTTCCTCACCAATTTTTCTTCTTAGTTTTATAGAATAATTTCCTTTTGCTGTAGTTTTAGTCCAATACTCGTAATTTTTATCTTTATAAGGAAGCGACTCATCGTCCAGTTTAATTCTTGCTTTAATCTCATCAAAAAGTTTCCTTTGAATATTTTGGGTATCTTTCATTTGTTCAGAAAAAAAATCATTCTCATCCTCTAAATATTTTCTTACTTCAGGTAAAAGTTTTGAACTATCCTTTAAAACCTCTAGAATATTTGGTTGATGTATCCAACTATAATCATCTGTCCAAGTAGTATTGTGACAAGATTTTATTTCAGGTTTCTTTTCAAGCTGTGGTAGTTTCATTTTGAACAAATTAATATATGAATATTTTTTTTATAACACTTATTATTTTTATAATTGTATATGTTCTTCTGACTTGGTTTGCCAGGAGTTCTGCTAAAAAAATTTCAAGATTTATAAGAATATTAATTATTTTTTCTGCAATAGTATTAGCTATTGTTATGGCGTATGCGGGAAGATATATATTTTCACTACCTTTTGTTTTGGCAATCTTACCCTTGATAAAAACTAAAGCTGGGATATCTTTATTTCAACTTTTAAGATTATGGGGACTCTTTAGAGTTTTAAGAAACTCAGGGCGATTTAACTTTAATAATTTTAATCAATCAGCAAACAATCAAAATATATCCTTAGATGAGGCGTATAAAATATTAAATTTAAAATCTGACATAAAATATACCAAAGAACAAGTAATGCAATCTTATAAATCTATAATGAAAAAAATTCACCCTGATGTAAGCCCAGAACTAACTAGGTTAGCCTCAATAGTGAATGAAGCAAAAGAAATTGTGATAAAAAATATTAGTTAATAATTGATTTAAATTTTTTATAAATTTCCTCTGGATTAATTTTTTCTTTACCTTTTGAATTGTGTGAGACATCATTCATACCATCTGGGATTATCGGATACATATTTGGACTGTAGCTACCATATAATAATGGTGTATCAGACATTAAAACTATTGTAGGAATATTTAAGGCAGCAGAGAGATGGCTGAAACTAGAGTCATTACAAATTGAAATTTTGCAATTCTTGATGATTGGCAATATTTCAGAAATTAAATTATTATCTAAAGAGACACAAATTTCTTTATAAGATGATATTATACTTTTAAGTATTGATTGTTCTTCTTCATTTTTTCCTGTGGCTAAGTAAAAAACACAGTCATAGTCTTTAATCGCAAAATCTATAAATTTTTTAAATTTGTCTGCAGGTATTCTTTTAGTAGGACCAGATCCCCCGATTCCTAATAAAATATTTACTTTACTTTTGGAAATTGAAAGTCTTTGTGCAGCTAATTTTATCGAACTTTCACTAATTTCAATTTGTGGGTTACTTTCTACTTCTAAATTAATTTTTTTTAATAATTTTTGAGCAGCCTCAATTACATGTTGTCCCTTTTTTTCAAATAGTGGATACTGATATATGTTTTTAATACCTGCACCTGTACAAATCAGTCTATATCTAAGCGATGAATTAAATATAAATACTTTATCAAATAATTTTTCTTTTATTACGTTTTTAAGTTTAAAAAAACCAAAAAGTCCATTGTGTTGATTATTTTTACTATCTCTTTTTAAATAAATTATTTCTTTTATGTATTTTAAATTATCTACGTATTCATTTGCCTTTGTACTTTCTTTTATTAAAAGAGTAACAGGTGAATTGTATTTTTTTGAAATAGCTTCTACAAACGGCAAGAAAATTACCATATCTCCAATTCCCATTCGGTTTTGTATAACAAGTATATTCATATGTTTTTATAACCTTTACTAATTTGAATTTTTATATAAATTTTAGGAATGGAACAAATTAAAGGCATATATGCTGCAGGACTATCAGTTTTAGATAAAAATCTTGCTTTAGATGTTAAAAATACCATTAAACACGCTGAAAATGTTATTGATTTAGGATGTCACGGTGTTGTTTTTTTTGGAAGCACTGGACAGTCCCAACTAATATCCTTAAGTGAAAAAATTCAATTAATAAATGAGCTACCTAAGAGTAGACATAAAAGTAAATTTATAATTGGAACCGGTCTCAATTCTTTAATCGATACAATAAATTTAATGAAAATTTCTAAATCTATGGGTTTTAATAATTTTTTAATTATGCCCCCTGCTTATTATAAATATGGTGATGATGAGGTAATTAATTTTTATTCTAGAATTATTAATGAGATTAATGACTGTAAGATTATCTTATATAATTTTGAAAAACTTTGTGGATACAAGTTTAGTATTCAGTGTGTTGAAAATTTAGTCAAGAAATTTCCTGATCAAATTGTTGGTGTGAAGGATAGTAGTTACAATTTATTCGAAACTCTGAAAATAAAAAATTTTTCTATTTTTCCTGGTTCTGAAGCAAAATTATTAAAAGGTTTAGAACTTGGATGTGATGGGATAATTACAGCTACTACTAATGTTACAGGTCACTTAGCTAGAGAAATTTACGATAACTTTAATAATAACTTATCATTAAAGTCTAACCAAAATTTATGTGATGTAAGAATGTCATTTGATGGATATAACTTAATTTCTGGACTTCATACTGTAATGGCACAAAAAAATTCAATTTACGAGAATCTTTTACCTCCTTTAAAATTACTAGATGAAACAGAAAAAAATAATCTTTTTTTAAATTTAAAGAAACTTAATTTTAATTTGGAGATATTAAAGGCAGCATAAGATGAAGTTAGTAAGTTTTTTAAATAGTTTATTTAGACATGATGGTTTCGAACTTATTGATTCAAATTCAAAAAAATATGTAATTGGAAAACCTTCCAAGGAAAAACCAATATCACTTAAATTGCTTGATCAAAAATTAATGCAAAAATTGCTTTTATATCCTGACCTATATTTTGGTGAAGCTTATATGGACGGATCATTAGTTATTGAAAATGGAAATATAACAGAATTTTTAGATTTGGCTTTTAAAAATATTGGTAGAGGAAATATAAATTCTTATGGAGCTGTGATAAAAAAATTGAGAGGTACATATAGGTATCTTACAAGTTTTAACAAAATTGCAAAATCTAAAGAAAATGTAGCTCATCATTATGACATATCTGAAAAACTTTATGATTTATTTTTAGATGAGAATAGACAATACTCTTGTGCTTATTTTAAAAATGAAAATGATACTTTGGAACAAGCTCAAAAAAATAAAATTCATCATATAATAAAAAAATTAAATATACAGCCTAATCAGAAGGTTTTAGATATAGGTTCTGGTTGGGGAACTTTAGCTTTAGCAATAGCAAAAGAGACACAAGCTAGTGTTACAGGTATTACATTGTCAGAAAATCAATTTGAATATAGTAAGAATAAAGCAAAAGAGATGAACCTTTCTAACAAAGTAGATTTCAAACTTATTGATTATAGGCAACTAAACGAAAAATTTGATAGAGTAGTGAGTGTTGGGATGTTTGAGCATGTAGGGAGAAAATTTTATAGAACATATTTTAATAAAGTTTTTAAACTTTTGAACGAAAGAGGAATAGCATTGATTCACACTATTGGCTCATCGATGCCTCCAAGAGATCCACAACCGTGGATCCAAAAGTATATTTTTCCAGGAGGTTACACGCCTAGTTTAAGTGAAGTTGCAAATCCTATAGAAAACTCAGGTCTAATCGTATCAGATATTGAGGTTCTAAGAATGCACTATGCACACACCTTAAGAAATTGGAAAGAAAGATTTTTATCAAAAAAAGACATAGTTTTAGACATGTTTGACGAAAAATTTTTTAGGATGTGGGAGTTTTATTTGGCTAGTTGCGAAATGGCATTCAAATGGGGAGACCAGGTTGTATTTCAATTTCAGCTATCAAAAGACAATAGCTCAGTTCCTAATACTCGGGACTATATTTATTAAAATATTACTGATAAATAATTAGACAGTAATAATGAAAAAAAACAAAAAAAAAAAAGTTAAAAAGAAAAAGAAAGCTAGAAAGATTCTTCCAAAAATAAAAAAAAAAGTAAAGAAGAAGAAAATTCTAGGGGTTAAAAGAAAAAAAAATATTCAAAAAAAGTCAGTTCTTAAGAAAAAAATTAAAAATAATTTTATTACAAAATCAGTAAGAGTAGAGGAAAATTTAAAATCAAAACTAAATGTCAAAGTCAAATTTGATATTTTTGCAATTGATAGAGGCATATCTAAATTCTTCAATTCTATAGATGGAAAAATAAATGATTTTAAATCCCAAAGAAAAGATGAAAAAAGAAGATTAAAATTAATAGAAATAGAAAAAAAAGATAAAGAAAAAGAAAAAATAAAAAAACAAAAAATCTTACAAGAGGAGAAACAATTAAAATTAAAAGAGCAGCAACTAAAAGATGAAGAAAGAATAGAAAAATTAAGAGCCAAAGACTTAAAATTATTTTTGAGAAAAGAGCAAGCACTCTTGAGAAAAGAGCAATCTGAGAGGCAAAAGAAATTTTTACAAGAATTAAGAATACAAAAACAGATTGAAAGATTTAGAATAAGAGAAGTAAAAGAATTAGAAAAACTTGAGAAAATCTCTTTAAAAGAAAAAAGAGAGGACTACGGAAAATTACAACAAAGAATAGAAAATTTAAAAAATAAATACAGACTTATAAGAGACCAAAAAATTAGAGAAAGAGTAGAAGCTCTTGGTGTTAAGACAGACGAAACTGATGACAGATCGATACTTCTTCAAAAGGAAAGAGAATATAATTTAGCAAGACAAAAAATTGAGTTTGCTTTAGAAAGTTTTTATAGGAGTGCTAATAGTTTAGTTTTCCAATTAAACAAAAGATATATTACCAGGCACATGTCTATTTTTAGATGTATTGATAAAAGGTTTGAGACAGGAGAAATATTTATTAAATGGGACGAGTCCACTGATGATGAATGGTTAATTTTAATATATATAAAGGATAATTCACCCGATAAAGGAATAATAATAGAAGATAAGACAAATGAAGAAAAAAATATGTCTCATGAATTTAAAACTAATGAGATATTTAAAGCCTCAGACCTGATGGTAGATTCTCTTACACAACTAATTTCAAAGAAAAGACAAAAACAGCAATAAATTTTTTTTACTCATTTACGTAAACCGATACTCCTCTTGAATTTATATCTACGTCAAATTTTTTATGGAGAGGCGGAAAAGCCCTTTGAGAACAATCAAGTCTGTCACATGTTCTACATGATACACCAATAGGTAATTCTGACTTTTTATCACTAAGATCTAAATTTTCAGTATATACAAATTCTTTTGCATATTTTGCTTCACAACCAAGACCTATAGATAACATACTTTTTTTTTGTCCATATCTTCCAACACCTTTTTCAACAGTTTTCGCAATGCAAACATATTTTTCTCCATTAGTCATCTTACTAACTGCTGCTTGAATAACTCCTGGTCTTGAAAATGCTGAGTAGACATTCCATCTTGGACAAGCTCCTCCATATCTTGGTATCTCTATACCTGATAATGAGAATCTTTTTGAAATATTTCCAGCAACATCTACTCTCAAAAAATGAAAAGGTATTCCAGGAAGTTTTGGATCTTGTAAACATGTTACTCTATGAGCTACCTGCTCAAAAGAGGTTGCAAATGTATTTTGTAAAAGTTCTAAATCATATTTTAATTCTTTACATTCTTTATGAAAAAGAGCGTAGGGCATCAATATAGCAGCACCACAATAATTTAAAAGTGCAACTCTTGTTAATTTTTTAGACTCTTCAGTAGGAAAATTAAACGTAGTAAGGTATTCATCAATTTCTTTTGATGCACCTTCTTGTGAAATTTGTGCTGCAGCAAAAAGTTTTTTTGTTTCAAGTGAAAGATAATCAGATAATAGCAATTCCTTGTCTTTTACTTTATATATCTTTGAGAATGGTTTTCCTTCTTTAGGTATTACATCTTTTACAGTTATACCATATTCATCTTTTAAAAATTGACATAATGCAATATATCTTGTTCTATTATTTTGTTTTACTTTATCAAAAATTTGATTTGCAAATTCTTCTAATTTTGGAAAAAAATTTTTATTTTCTTGTAAAAAATCTGAAATTACTTCTCCAGGAAATGCGTTTTTTCTCCCATCAATAATTTTACCTGAAATATTTTCTAATTTGTTAAAAATTTCATGATCTTTTTGTTTAAAGTTATCACCAAGTTTAATTAAAGCTTTAGCAATTTTTGGATTTGTATTAACTAAATCCTTTACTTCTGGTCCAAGAATATCAAGATCCTCAAAAAGTTCATCACCCAACAATTCAGAAATATTATTCTCAAGATTTATGTCTGTTTTGCTTGTAAGATCGGAAAGCTCTATTTTAAGCTTATCACAAACCTTTAAAAGTAAGTCTCCATCAATTTTTCTTTTTCCACTCTCTATTAGATTTAAATAGCTTGGTGAAATAGACATTTCTTCTGCTAATTTGTTAGCTTGAATTCCTAATTGCCTTCTAAATGCTTTGATTTTTGGACCAATTTTTGTATCAATTTGACTCATTTTACTATTTGTAAATTTTGTAAATTTAAATTTACACAAAATTATTCAATTTTACAAGCAAAATTAATTTAATTGTAGATTTTGTAAATATTGTAAATTATAAAGTTTACATGGAAAAAAACAAAATTAACAGTATCGAAAATAACTACCAAATTACTAATAAAGAAGAGCATTCTGAGCACAAGTCAAAAGGTATTTACATTAGAGACGATCATTGCGATTGGGGATCTAGCGGAATGAACGAATTTACTGAAGAATACAGCTCAAAATAGTTATTAGTCATTTCTAGTCATTTAATCAAAAGAGAGAGGTTTAAGTGTCAGCTGAGAACATTTCATACGATTTACAACGATTTGCAGGTATTAAAAGAGATTATACTCCTGAAGAAGTTGAAAGATTAAGAGGTTCAATCAAAATTGAGTATTCTATGTGTAAAATGCAGTCCCAAAAGCTTTGGAAACTGCTTAACACAGAGGCATATGTTAACACTCTCGGGTCACTTTCTGGAAATCATGCAGTACAACACGCAAAAGCTGGCTTAAAAGCAATTTATTTAAGTGGTTGGCAAGTTGCAGCGGATGCTAACAGTGCAGGAGAAATGTATCCTGACCAATCTTTATATCCATATGATAGTGCACCAAAATTAGTTGAGACAATGAATAATTCCTTAGTTAGAGCTGATCAAATTCAACATATGGAAATGATAGATGGTGACATGGACAAAAGTAAGAGAACTGATTACATGTTGCCAATTATAGCTGATGGTGAAGCTGGATTTGGTGGACCACTTAATGTATTTGAATTAACTAAAAAATTTATTAGAGCGGGTGCTGCCGGGGTTCACTTTGAAGACCAATTAGCTAGTGAGAAAAAATGTGGTCATATGGGTGGAAAAGTTCTTGTACCAACTGGAACAATGGTTAGAAATTTAAAGGCTGCAAGACTTGCCGCTGATATTGCAGATGTACCATTAATAATTCTAGCAAGAACAGATGCAAATGCAGCGAAGCTAATCACTAATGATTTTGATGAAAATGATAAACCATTTTTAACCGGCGAAAGATCACCCGAAGGTTTCTTTTATGTAAAAGATGGAATAGAGCAAGCAATTTCTAGAGGTCTTGCTTATGCACCATATGCAGATTTAATTTGGTGTGAAACCGCTACTCCAAATTTAGAAGAAGCAAAGAAATTTGCTGATGCTATACATGAGAAATTTCCTGGTAAAATGTTAGCTTATAATTGTTCTCCATCTTTTAATTGGAAGAAACATTTATCTGATGAAGAAATTGGATCATTTCAAAGAAAGATTGGAGAAATGGGATATAAATTTCAATTCATTACATTAGCAGGTTTCCACACTCAAAACATCGCAATATTTGAATTAGCAGAAAAATATAAATCAGAGGGTATGACCGCTTACTCAAAAATTCAACAGCATGAGTTTGCTAGAGAAAAAGATGGATACACAAGTGTGAAACATCAAAGAGAAGTAGGTACATCATATTTTGATGCAGTTTCAAATACAATAAGCTCAGGCAAAAGCTCAACTACAGCAATGGAAGGCTCAACTGAGTCAGAACAGTTTTAGATTATAGATTAATGTTTACTAGTGGACTTCTGTTAATCGTAAGTTATCTTTTATTTAAATATACAGTTCAATGGATACAATTTTATAATCAGACCGATCCTAGGATGCCCGACTCGATATGGCGTTACACTTGTGATTATCAAGTTGTCGGTGTAAGAGATATTTGTGATCTCGACGATAAACCATTTGTAAGACAAAGAAGGAAAAGAGATAAAATTGTTACAATAATGTATTTTATTGTGGTCCTTGCTTTTGTATTTTCTATGTATTTTATGGCGAGTTTATTAGGACTAATTCTTTAATTTTTGTATTTGGTCCCAAGCTGAATTAACAGCTCTCATTTTAGCTTTGCTCTCATCTATTACTTCTTGAGGAACACCTTTACTTAACAAAAGATCAGGATGATGCTCTTTGCTAAGTTTAATATAACGTTTTCTTATTTCTTCGAGCGAGTCGTCAGGCTTGCTCTCTAAAACAATATAAGGATTAAGTTTGTCTGATGACTTTCTGCTTTCTTTAATTCCGTTAATTTGAGCTTGATTTAATCCAAATATTCTTGCTATATCCTCAATCATTATTAATTCATTGTCACTTATGTGTCCATCAGCTTCAGCAATATAAAAAAGAGTGTTAATTACTTCCTCTAATACATTCATATTTCCTCTATAAACTTCTGCAATTTGTTTTGCATATGGTTCATACCCGGTACTTTCCTCTTTAGCTTTATTGAAAATTTTACCAACCTGATCTAATTCACTTTCAGGTATTTTTAATTTATCTTTAACTGCAATTAATTCTTCACGACTAACCTGTCCATCTGCTTTACTTAGCTTTGCTGATAAAACTATTAAAGAGAGTGCAAATATTTGTTGTGGCTGTGCAAAAGATCTAAATCCACCACTTGATCTGGCTCTTGACATTTTTCCACCGATTAAGGATCCTAAAAGCATACCAAAAGGCCCACCAATTGAAAAACCTAGCATTCCACCAATTATGCTTCCCCATATTGCCATTACTCAAAACTCCTTAATCTATATTCCCAACTACCCATTTTATTATAAGTTACTTTTAATATTAAATTATTTTCTGGATTGTACCAAACATCAAATTCAAATTTTTTTTCATCAGAAAGACTTTCATCATTTGATTTAATATTAAAGTGTTTAGTTAAATATTCTTTACCATTAATATCAATATTTTCATCTCCTATTAAACTCACAGTCTGTTTTTTTATACTCCCAGATAAAGGACTGATTTGTTTGTTAGCTTTTAAAATTTTGTGGTTCCACCAATTCCCAATTGTACAATCTAAACTGGCTTCACCCTTGTATGATGATCCGTCTATAACAAATTTATTTATAGATTTATCATAATTTAAATTTACATATTTCTCCTTATCATTTTGAAAAGTATTAGATTTAAAAAAAACTAATTTATCATCTTTGTACTTTTCTATTGTCTCACTTAATATCGAAAAAACTGTTATGCCGAATAACTCTACTTTAAAATTAGTATAATTTTTTACTACAAATAAATCTTTATCGAATTCAAAGAAGTAGTTGGTGCTACCAATAACTTCATTATTTCTTAGAACATCCATCTCAATTTTTTTAAGACCTTCATAATGACTGCTATGTGCCATCACTTTAGAAGCAAACATAATAATTATTGATACGATAATAAAATGTTTCATTTTCATAGATTTTAGTTAAAGAAAGTATAAATAATAGCGAAATATATGTTCCTTACTATCAAAAATATTCCTAAAGTCTCATGGAGTTCTCACGAGACTTTTAATTTAAAGCCAAAATTATCTACCTTATTCTTCCTTTGTTTTGGTCTAATATTATTCGGTTTTGGCGAAGCCTTAGTCGTTATTTCATTTATTGGCAATTCTCCATGGACTGTAATGGCACAAGGAATTTCAATTAATTCAGGATTATCCATTGGAATTGTAACTTTTATAGTAAGTGTTGTAGTTTTATCTTCATGGTTTTTTTTAAAACAAAAACCTGGTCTAGGTACCATATTCAATATCGTAATTATTGCAGCAATGTTAGACATTACAATTGCATTAATACCAACCCCTGAAACTTACATTATGAAATTATTAATGGCTGCAGGAGGTGTTATGATAGTTGGAGTGGGGAGTGGTATTTATTTAATAGCTAATCTAGGTCCAGGGCCTAGGGATGGTTTAATGACTGGTTTACAAAAAAAAACTAATCTACCGATTGCTTCTGTGAGAGCCTTTATAGAAATTTCTGTAGCTTCAGTTGGGTGGTACTTGGGTGGAACAATTGGTGTTGGAACTTTGATGTTTGCTTTTGGAATTGGTCCTTGTATTGCTTTTAGTTTGTACATTATTGATAAAATAATGAACTAAGTAGCAGTATTTTGTTTTTCGCTTCTTTTTCTTTCGTTTGGGTCCAGAATTGCTTTTCTGAGTCTACAAGACTTAGGTGTAATTTCTAACGCTTCATCAGTATTAAGTATACTTAACTGTTCTGCAATCGACATTTGTCTTACAGGTGTAAGAACAATATTTTCATCAGTACCTTGTGTTCTCATATTTGTAAGTTTTTTTCCTTTCATAACATTAATAATCATATCACCTGGTTTAGGAGCTAAACCAACAATCATTCCTGTATAAACTGGATCATTGTGAGTGACAAACATTTCTCCTCTAGCCTGTAAATTAAAAATTGAAAATGCAACAGCTTTACCCTGGTCCATAGAAATTAAAGCACCATTTCTTCTACCCTCCATGTCTCCCTCAAAATCTCCGTAAGATTGAAAAATTCTGTTAATAACACCTGTTCCTTTTGTTAAAGTTAAAAATCTACTTGTGTATCCCATTAAACCTCTTGTTGGCGCATGAAAAATTAGTCTTTTTTTATTCTTTCCAGTATCTTTTAATTCAATTAATTTACCCTTTCTTCTATTCATAGAGTCAATAATCCTTGATGAATATTCTTCATCTAAATCCATAGTAATTTCTTCAATGGGTTCTAACTTTTTTGAATTCTCGTCAGTTTTAAATAAAACTTTAGGAGGGCTTACAGTCATCTCAAAACCCTCACGTCTCATTTGTGTTAGTAATATTTCGAGCATTAATTCTCCTCTTCCACTTATCTCAAATGCATCTTTATTTGCGTTTTCTGAGAAAGAAATTCCAACATTGTTTTGAGCTTCTAAAATTAGACGATCTCTAATCTGGGTACTTGTTAATTTTTTACCCTCAGTTCCTGCTAATGGTGAGCTATTTACTGTTATTTTTATCGACATTGTTGGTGGGTCGATCGGTGTTGCCTCAATTGGTTCATTTACCTCTAAATCACAAATAGTATCTGCTACATTTGCTTTTTCTAATCCAGCTATAACTACGATATCTCCAGCTTCTCCAACTTCAATGGGCACTTTTTTTGTACCCTCATATCTAAAGATCTTTGTAAGTCTACCCTCATCTACTTTTTCACCTTTTAAATTTATTGCTTTAATTTGTTGATTTGCTTTTGCCGTCCCTTGTGAAATTCTTCCTACTAAACTTCTGCCCAAAAAGTTATCAGCATAAAGTAGCGTCGATAGCATCGCAAATGGTTTTGATCTATCAAATTGAGAGGGTTTTACATGATCCAAAACTAAATCTAATAGTGGATTAAGATTTTCTCTTGGTCCGTCAATATCTTTAGATGCCCAACCAGACCTTCCACTTGCGTATAATACTGGAAAATCTAATTGCTCTTCATTAGCATCCAAACTAACAAATAAATCAAAAGTCTCATTTAAAACTTCATCAGCTCTTTGATCACTTTTGTCTAATTTATTTATTACTACAATTGGTTTTAATCCCTGTTTTAACGCTTTGCTTAATACAAATTTTGTTTGAGGCATGACGCCTTCTGCAGAGTCTACTAACAATAATGCACCATCTGCTAAACTTAAAACTCTTTCAACCTCTGCTGCAAAATCTCTGTGACCAGGAGTATCAATAATATTTATTCTAGTATCTTTCCAATTAATCGAAGTAGGCTTAGCAAGAATTGTAATTCCTCTCTCTTTTTCTAGCTCTCCAGAATCCATTAATCTTTCATCAACTACTTCGTTGTCTCTAAAAGAACCACTTTGTTTCATCAAATTATCAATCAGTGTTGTTTTTCCATGATCAACGTGAGCAATGATAGTGATGTTTCGAATATTATTATTCATAATTGAGGTTCTTATACATTTATACTTTTAATTGAAAACAAAAAAAAAGGGCAGAATAATCTGCCCTTTTTAAATTTTTTAGTTAGACTTTTTGGGTTACATTCCCATGCCGCCCATGCCGCCCATGCCGCCCATTCCTCCTGGAGGCATTCCTCCAGCAGCAGCATCCTTCTCTTCAGGTTTATCAGCAACCATTGCCTCAGTTGTTACTAATAATCCAGAAATTGAAGCCGCATCTTGTAAAGCTGTTCTCACAACTTTAACAGGATCAATAATACCTTCTTTAAACATGTCAACGTATTGTTCTGTTTGAGCATCATACCCTTGTGAAGATTTATTAGCTTCTAAAAGTTTGCCTACTATAACTGAACCGTCGACACCAGCATTTGTTGTTATTTGTCTTATAGGTGCTTCTAATGCACTTTTAACAATTTCAACACCTGCTTTTTGATCTGAACCTTTGACTTTTAATTTATCCAGATCTTGAGAAGCATAAAGAAGCGCACATCCACCACCAACAACTATTCCTTCTTCAACAGCTGCTCTTGTAGCATTGAGAGCATCTTCAACTCTATCTTTTTTTTCTTTAACTTCTACTTCTGTTGCACCACCAACTTTAATTACTGCAACACCGCCTGCTAATTTAGCAAGCCTTTCTTGAAGTTTTTCTCTGTCATAATCTGATGAAGTTTCTTCAACTTGTTGTTTAATTTGATCGCATCTTGCTTCAATGTCTGATTTTTTACCAGTACCACTTACAATCGTACTATTTTCTTTATCAACTTTTACTCTTTTAGCAGACCCGAGATCAGTAATTTTGACATTTTCTAATTTGATACCAAGATCTTCAGATATAACTTGTCCTCCAGTTAAAATTGCAATGTCTTCAAGCATAGCTTTTCTTCTATCTCCAAAACCAGGAGCTTTAACTGCTACAACTTTAAGTCCACCTCTTAATTTGTTTACAACTAAAGTTGCCAATGCTTCACCTTCTACATCCTCTGAAATTATCATCAAAGGTCTTCCTGCTTGAACCACAGCCTCAAGTAGAGGAACCATTGGTTGAAGATTAGTTAATTTTTTTTCATGTAAAAGAATTAGTGGATTTTCAAGTTCTGTTGTCATTTTTTCAGCATTTGTAACAAAGTATGGTGATAAATATCCTCTATCAAATTGCATTCCTTCAACAACATCAAGTTCTGTCTCAATACTTTTTGCTTCTTCAACAGTTATTACTCCTTCGTTACCAACTTTCTGCATAGCTTTTGCTATCATGTTACCTATTTCTTTATCTCCATTAGAAGAGATAGTTCCAACTTGAGCAATTTCATCACTATCCTTTACTTTTTTAGCTGATGATATAAGAGCATTTCTTACATGCTCCACTGCAGCGTCAATTCCTCTTTTAACGTCCATAGGGTTCATACCGGCGGTAACATACTTACAACCTTCCTTTACAATAGCTTGAGCTAGAATAGTTGCAGTTGTAGTACCGTCACCTGCCTCATCATTTGTTTTACTTGCAACTTCCTTAACCATTTGCGCACCCATGTTTTCAAATTTATCATCTAGATCGATTTCCTTTGCAACTGAAACACCATCTTTTGTTGTTCTTGGTGCACCATATGCTTTGTCTATAACGACATTTCTACCTTTTGGACCAAGAGTAACCTTAACTGTGTTTGCAAGGATATCTACTCCCTTCAGCATTGCTGATCTAGCATCTGAATCGAATTTTACTATTTTTGCCATTATTAAACTCTCCTTTTTTTAATTTTATTTAGAAGTAGAGATACCCATAATGTCTGACTCTTTCATTATGCTGTATTCTTTACCATCAATTTTGACTTCAGTTCCTGACCATTTTCCAAAAAGAACTTTATCACCAACTTTAACATCCATCGGTATAATTTTTCCATCCTCAGTTTTTGATCCACCACCAACAGCAACTACTTTACCTTCTTGTGGTTTCTCTTGTGCAGAATCAGGGATGATAATTCCACCAGCAGTTTTTTCGCTGCTGTCTAAAACTTCGATCAATACTCTATCGTGTAACGGTTTAAACTTCATATTTACTCCTTTAAATAAGAGTTCATATAGATGCATGTGACTATTATTTCAAGATCTTGTCTCAAATATATAGATGAGAAAATTCAAGAATTTATTAGATTTTTAAGCTATATCTGAAATATGAGTAAAAATTTAGATGAATCAGGCTTAAAATCGATAGTCAGTGAATATGACTTATTTTTCATAGATATCTGGGGAGTGGTCCATAACGGAATAAAGTTGTACGAGAATGCTATTAAAGTTTTAGAAGAATTATTTAATAATGAAAAAAAATTCATTTTATTGACAAATGCTCCAAGACCCAACCTAACAGTTATTAATACTTTAAAAAAAATGGGGTTAAATAATTTTTCTGATACAGTTTTTACATCTGGAGAAGCAGCAAAAAGATATCTTTTAGAAAATTTCAATAATAAAAAATTTTTTCACTTAGGGCCACCAAGAGATTTTGATTTATTTAAAACTTTTAAAAATAATAAAGTGCTTAATATAGATGATTCAGATTATTTATTATGTTCAGGTCTTTTTGAAGAACATGAAGATGACCTAGGGTATTACAAAAATCTTTTATCAAAACATATTGATAAAAAAATGATATGCACGAACCCTGATTTAATAGTTGATCGAGGAGACAAAAGAGAATATTGCGCAGGTTCAATTGCAAAATCATTTGAAGAAATTGATGGCAAGGTTATTTATTTTGGAAAACCATATCCACCTGTTTATGAAATAGCAGCAGATGTAAATAACAAAAAAGTATTATGTATTGGTGATAATTTAAATACAGATATAAAGGGTGCTAACATACAAAATTTTGATTCATTACTTATTACAGGTGGTATACATAGACAAGAAATTTCAAAATTATCAATTGAAAATGTATTTAAAAATTATGAAGCAAAAGTTGACTATTTTCAGAAAGAATTAAAATGGTAAAAAAAATAAAGATTTTTGATAATTTTAATATTCCTAATAAATTTAAAAAATCAATTATCTTAATTGGTAACTTTGATGGCTTACATTCAGGGCATCAAAAATTATTTCAGTTAGCTAAAAAATATAAAACAAAATATAAATCTAAAGTTGGTGTTGTTACTTTTGATCCTATACCTAAAATGTTTTTTAATACAAAAATTAAAAATTATAGAATATCGAATTTTAATCAAAAAGTTATTTATTTAAAAAAATTTAGTGTTGATTTTGTAATTAATAAAAAATTTGATAAAAATTTTTCCAAAATCACTTACTATCAATTCATAAAAAATATTTTATCCAAAAAACTTAGATCAAAGTTTATATTTGTTAGTAATAACTTTAGATTTGGCCATAAAAGAGAAGGCGATGTAGCAATGCTTAAAAAATTTGAGAATGATTTTGGTTTTAATTTAATAAATCCAACGCCTTTGATGAAAAATAAAAAAATAATTTCTTCAACAATAATTAGAAAGTTACTTGAGGAGGGAAAGCTATCAAAAGCAAATACTTTTTTGAAAAGAAACTGGGAAATTGAGGGAAAAGTTCAAAGAGGCAGAATGATGGGACAAAAAATTGGTTTTCCAACTTGCAATATCGATATTGGAAATTATGTTATAGCAAAGCCCGGTGTTTATGCTGTAAAAACCAGAATTAATGATAGAAGAAAATTCTATAAAGGAATTGCTAATTTAGGTTATAGGCCTACATTTAATCAAAAAAAAATACTTTTAGAGGTAAATATTTTTAATTTTTCAGGAAATCTTTATAATAAAAAATTATCTGTTGAATTTTTAAAATTTATAAGAGGAGAAAAAAAATTCAAAGGTATCAGCGAGTTAAAAAATCAAATAAAAAAAGATATTTTTAAAGCTAAAAAAACATAATGAGCAAAGAACATTTAAACTTACCTAAAACTGCTTTTTCTATGAAAGCAAATCTACCAAACAAAGAACCAGAATGTTTGAAATTTTGGGACAAGATTAATCTATATGAAAAACTAAGATCACAAAGTAAAGGTAAAGAAAAATTTGTCTTACACGATGGACCTCCATATGCAAATGGAAATATTCATATGGGTACTGCATTAAATAAAATTCTAAAAGATATAATAATTAAATTTCATCAAATGGATGGTAAAGACTCAGTTTATGTCCCTGGATGGGATTGTCATGGATTACCAATTGAATGGAAAATTGAGGAACGATATAAAAAAAACAAAAAAAATAAAAATGATGTACCTATTATTGAGTTTAGAAAGGAATGTAGAGATTTTGCAAGTAAATGGATTAATATTCATAAAGATCAATTTAAAAGATTAGGAGTAATTGGAGATTGGGAAAACTATTACTCAACTATGAGTTTTGATGCAGAAGCCCAAATTGTAAGAGAACTTGGAAAGTTTTTAAAAGAGGGTAGTTTATACAAGGGCTACAAACCTGTACTATGGTCAACAGTTGAAAAAACAGCTTTGGCGGATGCAGAGGTTGAATACCAAGACCATATATCTGATACAATATATGTGGCCTTTCCTGTTAAAAAATCTAATATAAATGAATTAGTTAGCTCTAATGTAGTTATCTGGACTACAACACCATGGACAATACCAGCTAACAAAGCATTAGCCTATAATCAAAGTTTGGATTATGTTTTATGTGAAATCGATAACAAAGATATACTACAAAACAATAAGATAGTTATTGCAAAAGAACTTTTACCCTCTGTTGTAAAAGACACTCAATACAATATTAAGATATTAAAAGAATTTAAAGGAAAAGAATTTAATGGAACTATTTGTAGTCATCCATTTCACAAAATTGGCTATGACTATGATGTTCCAATGCTCGAGGCAAGATTTGTAACAACTGAACAAGGAACAGGAATTGTTCATTGTGCGCCAAGTCATGGTCCTGATGATTTTAATTTGTGTATTAATAATGGAATAAAAGCAATTGAAACAGTTGATGATGATGGAAGGTACACGAAACACATACCTATATTTGAAGGAACTCATATTTTTAAAGCAAATGGTATTGTTATTGAAAAACTTAACGAACTAAAAAGTCTTTTAAATAATGGAAAACTAACACATTCTTACCCTCATTCCTGGAGATCAAAAGCTCCTTTAGTTCATAGGGCAACACCCCAATGGTTTATTTCAATGGAAAGTCATAAGTTAAGAGATAAGGCGCTTAAAGCAATAAATGATACCACTTTCTATCCTAGTAAAGGAAAAGAAAGAATTAAAGCAATGATCGAGACTAGACCAGATTGGTGTGTTTCTAGGCAGAGAGTGTGGGGAGTTCCGCTTCCAATATTTATTTCAAAAAAAAATGGAGAAATTCTTATCGATGATGAAGTTTTTGAAAATATTGCTAAAATCTATGAAAAGGAAGGCTCAGACTGTTGGTTTGAAAATAATTTTCAGAGACTGCTTGGAGATAAATATAAAGCAGAAGATTTTGATAAGACTAATGATATTGTAGAAGTATGGTTTGATAGCGGATCAACACATTCTTTTGTTTTAGAAAAGAGAGAAGATTTAAAATGGCCCGCATCAATGTATCTAGAGGGTTCGGATCAACATAGAGGTTGGTTTCACTCTTCACTGTTAGAGTCGTGTGGAACAAGAGGTAGAGCACCATTTGAAAGTATTTTATCCCATGGGTTTGTTGTTGATGGAAAAGGGTTAAAAATGTCTAAATCGACTGGAAATGTAATAGCTCCAGAGGATATTTTGAAAAAGTATGGTGCTGATATACTAAGAATTTGGGTTGCCTCATCAAATTATGCTGAGGATTTAAGAATAGATTATTCAATTTTAGATCAACATTCTGAATCTTACAGGAAAATTAGAAATACTTTCAGATATCTTTTAGGAAATATACAGGATGAATACTCAAAAGTAGAGTTTGATAAAATTGATTTAAATAATATTCCTGAATTAGAAAAGTATATGCTGCATAGATTATATGTGATCAATGAAAATTTTAATAAATACTTTAAATCTTACAATTTTCATAACTTATATAAAGAGTTATTAAATTTTTGTACAGTAGAACTTTCAGCATTTTATTTTGATATTAGAAAAGATCTTCTTTATTGTGATCCAAAAGACTCCAAGAAACGTTCCGATTGTATTTTAATACTAAAAGTAATTTTAGAATGCTTATTAAAATGGTTTGCACCTATTTTATCATTTACCACTGAAGAAATTTATCATTTAATTCATAAGGAAGACAATAATGGAAGTATTCATTTACAAAAATTTGTTAAAATTCCAAATCAATGGAAAAATGAGGGATTAAATAGTAAATGGGATAAACTTAAATTAATCAGAGACGAGGCAAATATTAGTATTGAAAGTAAAAGGGCTGATAAAATTATTGGTTCAAGTTTAGAGGCAAATATTGAGATAAAAATTAAAGATAAAGATATATATAGTTTAGCTCAGAATCATGATTTTTCGGAAATTTGCATAACATCTTCTGCTTCAATATCTAATGATATTAATTTAGAAAAAGAAATTGAAATTACTAGCTCAAAAGCTGTTGGAAATAAGTGCCCAGTTTGTTGGAAAATAAGAGAAAATATTTGTGAAAGAGATGGTAACTGTCATCTTTCATGAAAAGTGAAAATAAAAAAAAAATAGTAATAAGTATTTTCATTTTATTATCAATTTTCTTTTTAGACAGAATATCAAAAATACTTATTCTAAATATACTAGCGGAAGCTGGACGAGTAGATATTTATATAAACTCATTTTTAAATTTTTATTTAGTTTGGAATAAAGGAATAGGTTTTGGCTTGTTATCCTCTGATCAGGATCTTTTTTACAATGTGGTTACTATTTTAATTATTTTAATAAATTTTGTGATAATTTATCTGTTATTTAAGGAAAAAGGACTAAAGTATTATTTTTTAATTGTTATTTTAGGAGGCTCATTAGGTAATTTATTTGATAGAATATATTATAGAGCTGTTCCGGACTTTTTTGACCTAAATTATAATGGATATCATTGGTTTATTTTCAATGTAGCCGATATATTTATAACAATTGGAATTATTTTACTTATTCTGGCCGAATTAATAAGTTATAAAAAAGTAAATGAATAAATTCTTTAAATTTTTTAATTTATTACTACTCTTACTGTTTATATATTCTTGTGGCTCTGTTGGAGAAGCTCTGCAGGGGAAAAAAAGATCAGACCAGGGTGATGAATTTTTAATAGATAAAAAAAATCCACTAACTATGCCTCCAGATTTTAATAAATTGCCAGAACCAGGTGAAGCAACTATAAAATCTACTAAAGATATTGAAAGTGATCAATCAAACATAGAAAATTTACTTAAGAAAAGTAAAATTGAAGATGATACTTCATCTTCAAAACAATCTACATCTATTGAAAGTTCAATATTAAAAAAAATTAAGTGAATAAATGTTTTCAAAAAACATAATTTTTAAAAATTTTCAAAATAAAAAAAATATAAAAGTAAAAAATAAAATAAATAATATTTTAAAAAAAGAGTTAATTAAAAGTGATCTGCTATTAAATTCATTTAATAAAAATTATAAATATAGCTACAAAAAAGAAACTTTAAAAAAATACAAAAACTTCGATATTATAAATCTAATTGGTATGGGTGGTTCAATTTTAGGTACAGAGGCAATATATGATTTTTTAAATTTAAAGATTAAAAAAAAAATAAATTTTTACAATAACCTTGATGGTAAAGTTAATTTTAAAAATAAAAAAAAAACTTTAAATTTAATAGTATCAAAATCTGGTAACACACTTGAAACCATATCAAACTTCAACGTAATTCTTAATTCACAAAAAAAAAATAAAAACATAGTAATTACAGAGAAAAAATCTAGTTTTCTTACTAAACTGGGTTATAAACTAAAGGCAGATATTATTGAGCATAAAAATTATATAGGAGGAAGATATTCAGTTTTATCTGAAGTTGGAATGTTGCCTGTAGAACTGTTAGGGCTAAATGAGAGAAAATTTAAAAGGCTAAATTACTTAATAAAAAATAAATATTTTCTAAATCAATTGATTTATAACGTTAATTTTATATTTAACTGTGTTTCAAAAGGAAAAAAAAATTCAGTAATCCTTAACTATGATGAAAGTTCCAATAATTTATTCAAATGGTATCAACAACTTACGGCAGAAAGTTTAGGAAAAGATAATAAAGGTATTTTTCCTATTATTTCATCTATGCCCAAGGATAATCATAGCTTGCTTCAGCTTTATTTAGACGGACCAAAAAATAATTTTTTTACTTTTTTTGGAATTATTAATGAAAAAACAAATAAATTATCAAATAAAAATTTATTTGACGAATTTTCAATTTTAAAAAATAAAAATTTAAATCAAATTATCAAAGCACAAAGAGATGCAACTAAAACAGTTTTTAAAAGAAAAAAAATACCTTTTAGAAGTTTTGAAATATTGAATAGAAATGAAGATACTCTTGGAGAATTGTTTACTTTTTTTGTTCTAGAGACAATTTTGTTAGGGAGACTGATGAAAGTTAATCCTTTTGATCAACCTTCAGTTGAGTTAATTAAAACTGAAACGTCAAAATTACTTATTTAAATTAATTTACTGAATAAAATTTTAGATAAACCATAATTCTTTTCATCTAAAACATTTAAAAACTTAGGAATATTATCCACCGATTTTTTATTTCTATGTATAATTATTATTGTATTGATATTAGCAATCTTTAATATTTTTATTTGATCTATTAAAATATTTATTTCCTTATCTTTGAAAGGTGGATCTAGAAAAATAACATCAAAAATTTCATTGTTTAAATTTGATTCTTTTAAATTATATGCACTACTCTCGTATACTTTAGTTTTGCTCTCTAATTTTAAGTTAAATATATTATTTTTTAAAATTTTTATCGAATTAGAATAATTCTCAAAGAAAATTACTTCTTTAGCTCCTCTAGATAAGCACTCAATTCCAAATGAACCAGTGCCAGAAAACAAATCCAACACTTTAGAGTTATTTATATTTTTAGACACTTTACTTGAATGATCTAAAATATTAAAAATCGACTCTCTCACCATATCTCTCAATGGTCTGGTAGATTTATCCAGAGGAATTAATAATTTTTTTCCTTTAAGGTTTCCTCCAATGACTCTCATATATCTATAATTTTATATCCAATATCTCTACGATAAAAACCGTTATCCCAATTTAGATTTTCAATTTCCTTGATTACTATGTCTCTTGAGGACTTAAAATCATTAGAGATACTAACAAAATTCAGCACTCTTCCTCCATTAGCGTGAACTTTGTTATCCTTTTTTTTTGTGCCTGCATGGTAAATAAAAAATGAGTCTTTATTTTTTATATTTTCAATATTAGGTATTTCTACATTTTTTTTATAAATATCTGGATAGCCATTAGAGCAAAGAACTACACAAATACTTTTTTTTTCCTCCCAAAGAATTTCTTGACTCTCTAAAGTTTCATCACAACAAGATAAAATTAGATCTAATAAATCAGTAGCTAAAAGTGGCAAAATTGTTTGACATTCTGGATCTCCCATTCTCACGTTATATTCAATAAGATAAGGATTATTATCTTTAATCATTAGACCAACATATAAAAATCCTTTGTAATTTTCACCCATCTCTTTAATAGCCTGAAAAGTAGGATTAACAACTTCTGTAATTATTTTTTTGTCTAGTTCTGCATTTATAAGTCCAGAGGGTGAATATGCTCCCATCCCTCCTGTATTCTTTCCTCTATCTCCCTCACCAACTCTCTTATGGTCTTGAGCAGTATTAAATCTTTTATATGTTTTTCCATCTGAAAGAACGAAATAACTCATTTCATCTCCTTGCAAAAATTCTTCAATAAGAACTTGTTCAGCTAAACCAAATTTTCCATTAAATATTTCTTGCACAGCTTTATTTGAACTTTCCAAATCCTCACAAATATAAACACCTTTACCCGCAGCTAATCCGTCTGCTTTAACAACTATAGGCATATTTGCATTTTTTAAATATGAATAAGCTTCTACAGCAGTTCTAAATACTCCAAATTGTGCAGTGGGAATATTGTACCTTTCACATATTTTCTTTGTAAATATTTTTGATCCTTCTAATTGTGAAACTTTTTTGTTTGGACCAAAAACTTTTATATTTTCTTTTAAAAGAAAATCAACAACACCATCAACTAAAGGTTTTTCAGGTCCTACAATTACCAAATCAATTTTATTTTCTTTTAAAAATTGCAATAAACTTTCAAAGTTATAAAAATCCAGCTCAACATTTACTGCTATTGAGTCAGTGCCAGCATTACCTGGTATACAATATAATCTTTCAAGTTTAGGGGATTTTGAGATTTTGGTTGCTATTGCATGTTCTCTGCCACCATTTCCAAGAATTGCAATTTTCATATATTCAAATATATATCCTATAAATCATGAACAAGTTAGCAAAATTAAAATATCTACCAAATAATTTTGATATTATAGAAGAAGGTGACCATGTTATTTGTGCAGTCTCAGGAAAGAAAATTTCACTACAGAATTTGAACTATTGGAATGTTGATGAGCAAGAGGCTTACTTTTCTTATGTTGAAGCTTCAATAAAAAAAGAAAAAGATACTGAATAATTATTATTTTTTCCACCTATTGTGTGTCCAAATCCATTGATCAGGATTTTTTAATATCATTTTCTCTAAGATGGTATTTAAATGTCCAGAAATTTCCTCTTGAGACTTTTTTGAATTGATTGCTATTGGCTGCGACACATACATTTTAAAGTTATATTTTTCAAATCTTTCAATATAAATTGGAACCAAATCAAATTCATATTTTTTTATAATTTGAGCTGGTATTGTGGTGGTAGATGCTAAGTTTCCAAAGAAATCAATCTTTATACCTTCTGTAACTCTTTGATCAATCATCAAGGCTATTGAGTTACCTTTTTTTAAATTTTCTAAAATTTGTCTAGTGCCTGATCTTCCTTTCCTAATTTGATTTTTACAAATATATTTAGTTCGAATTTGTTCCATTGTCTTATTTAAAAAAACATTATTTAGTGGTCTGTATATTGCTGCTAAATTTATTCCATACTTTTCAATCTGCATGGCCATGAGTTCAAAATTATTAAAATGTCCTGAAATAAAAACAACTGGCTTGTTATTATTTTTAATTTTATTTAAATTATCGGTACCATCTATTTGAATAAACTGCTCTAATTTATTTTTTCTAAAGTCTTTCAAAAAAGGATATTCTGCTAAAATCCGTCCGTAGTTTCCTAGAACATTGTTAGCAAATTGGTTATTAGAAATTTTTATTATAATTTTAGATTTATGTAAATTAT
>CACLPR010000008.1 GCA_902608845.1 uncultured Pelagibacteraceae bacterium | reverse complement strand
TTTCTAACATTGCTTGATGAAGATTGGGGTCAAGCTTTTCATTAATTGATTTTACAGGTTCGATATTATTTTTTTTGAATATTGAAAGCATATCATTGTTTATAATATCTAAATGTTCTACTAACTTTTTAAGCGCATCTGTATTTTTTAACTTTTCGTCGCTTTCCAATACAGCTTTTGATCTCTCAAGATTATCTAATAGGTTTAATGCCTCTTTTGCGAAAGAATATCCACCATACTCGTATGCATCTTCTTTTTCTTTTTCAAACCTTCTTCTCTGATTTTCCATTTCTGCAAATGTTCTAGCTAGTTTATCTTTGAGTGTCTCTAATTCTTCCTCTGGGGATAGCTTTTCATCTTCTTTTTCTTTTTTCTCGGACTCTAAATTTTTATCTTCACTATCTTGATCTTCATTATGATTTTCAGTAGCTTGAGTATTTAACTCATCCTCATCAGGAGTACTTTTGTCCGTGTTTTCTTTTAATTCTTCTTTGTCCATATTGTTTATATGGTAAGAAAAAGTATAATTTCTAGATGCCCAAAAAAAAAATTAAAGAGATATTCATTGGCTCAAATAATAAAGGAAAACTAAAAGAAATAGCTAATCTTTTACCCAAAAGTCTAAGAATTTACTCAAATTTGAATTTTAAAATACCTAGTCCAAAAGAAACTGGAACCACATTTAAGCAAAACTCTCTTTTAAAAGCAAAATATTTTTCAGAGAAAACTAATAAAATTTGTATGTCAGATGACTCAGGTATAGAGATTGATATTTTAGATAAAGCTCCCGGTGTATATTCAGCAGATTGGTCAGGGAAAAAAAGAAATTTTAATTTAGCTATTAAAAAAGTTTACAAAGAAATTTCTAAAAAAGATAAAAATTGGAAAAAAAAGAAATTAAGTGCGAGATTTATTTGTGTACTCACTATCTTTTGGCCAAACGGTAAATTTATAAGTAAAGTTGGTAAAATCGAGGGACGAATATCTAATTTAAAGAGAGGAAGAAATGGTTTTGGATATGATCCAATCTTCATACCTAAAGGAAAAAGATTAACTTTTGGTGAGATGGACCCCCATAAAAAATATAGTATGGATCATCGTTTTAATGCATTTAAAAAAATTAAAAAATTTTTTTAAATTTTTTATCTTCAATACTATAAAAGTTTAGTTGATGAGTAATAGTATTTTTACTTATTTCAAAAACTCCTATTTTACCTTTAAACTTATTTTTTTTATAGAATATTTTTTTTGAAATTTTAAAATTGTTTTCATAAATTAAAAAATAAACCAAACCTATTAAATCATAACTTAAAAATGAAAGTTGGTCTCCATCTAAACCATAAGCATTTTTAAAATCATTCATAAATATTTCATAATTATCCTTATTAATTGAGGGAAAATATATTGGATGTAGAGAGTGATCTTTTAAAAGACTTTCATCAAACCATTGATTCAAGGTAATATAAGAAATTCTTTTTGATGAGACATCTGTGTATAGAAGAGATGTAGCAACACTTTTTAAATTTTCATCAAAATCAGCTATAACAACTGAGTCAAAATTAATATTTCCAAGTGTATCTCTTTTCTTTAAATTTTGTATTTTTTTATCTTTATCCTTAAATGACAAAGTCTCAAGTCTTTGTATTTCAAATTTAAGATTATTTTTCCTTATTTGGTATTTGGTTAATTCCTCAATTTGCTTGGTAAGTTTCGTTGGCTCTCTGTCATAATAAAATATTTCTTTATGTTTAATTTTAGTTTTATTAATTGCCTCCTCTATCTCTTTTTTAAATTGTGCTCTTGGTATTAAAATAATACTTTTTGATAAATTTTTCCTTTTATTAAATTTTTTTATTGTTTGTACTTGTGATATAGCATTGACACCAGCGCTGATTACATTTTTTGGATTACCGATTAATTTGTTGGTAAAAGATACAAAAGTTACATCTTTTAAATCGTCAAGATATTTTGTACTTTCGTTAAAGACTGGACCAATGATTATTCTTATACCTTCTTTATATAATTCGTTGGATACTTTTAAAGCATCAATAGGATTTGATTTCGTATCTTTTGGAATTATCTCCACCCTTTCATCATTAATTTTATTTATTGCCATTCTCGTTGATTTTATAATTTTTTCACCAATTAAAGAATTTTCACCACTTAAAGGAACAATTAATCCAATCTTAATTTTTTCAGACGCAAATATGTTTTGACTTAAAAGGGTGACACTTAATAGAATAAAAATTAAGAATTTAATTAAAGTTTTCATTTAAGATTTAATAATATATTTATTTAAATAATTCATATGAATTTAAACAATAATAAATTTAAACCTGGGCTATATTGTGTTGCAACGCCAATTGGAAATATGGGTGATATTTCATTTAGAGCTGTTAAAATCCTTCAAGACTCAGATTTAATTTTATGCGAAGATACAAGAGTTACAAAAAAAATACTTCAAAAATTTGATATAAATAAAAAACTTATTTCAAATCATAAATTTAATGAAAATAAAAATTTGGAGAAAGTACTGGAAATACTTAACAATAATAAAATAGTATCACTAGTCTCAGATGCTGGAACACCTGCTGTTTCAGACCCAGGTAGAATATTGGTTCAAGAGTGTGTGAAAAATAAAATTAATATTTTTCCCATTCCAGGCGCATCAGCGGTAAGTTCTGCAATATCAATAAGTGGATTTTCAGATAATTTTTATTTTTGTGGATTTCTCCCAGAAAAACAAAATCAAGTAAAAAAATTATTTAAAAATATTTCATTATTAGATAGTTCAATTGTTTTTTTTATATCGCCAAATAAACTCATTAAAAGAATGAATGATGTAAAAGAATTTTTCTCAGACAGAGATATTCTAATTTGTAGAGAAATTTCAAAATATCATGAAGAATATATTAGAACTTCTGTGCAAAAGTTATCAGATGTAAATTTTTCAAGAAAAGGTGAGATTACTATAGTCATTTCTGAAATAAGAAAAGAAAAATTAAGTTTTAAAGAACTTCAAGAATCAGATAAAAAAAAAATTAATAAGTTAATTAAAAAAATGTCTATAAAAGATATTGTAAAAAAAGTTTCAGAAGATAGAGAAATTACCAAAAAACTAATTTACAAATATTGTCTCGAAATAAAGAATGAAAATTAGAAAAATTATAATACTATTAAGTTTTGTTTTACTCTCAAGCTGTGTTGGTTACTCTTCAACAGGTGTTTTAGGCACTGGAGTTTCAATTGCTTTAGATCCAAGGAGCCTTGGGACTCAAATTGATGACTCTTTAATGCAACAAAATTTAAGAGCAAAATTATTATCAACAGATAAAAGTTACATTATTTCTGTAAAAACAAAAATCCTTGATGGAAGAATATTTCTTACAGGAAAAGTAAATTCTGTTGAAGATAAACTAAAAATTACAAAGTTGGCTTGGGAAATTAAAGGTGCTAGATCTGTCAATAATGATTTACAAATTAAAGAAAAATTTAATTTTAAAAGATCAGCAAAAGATTTACTAATAACTTCGCAATTACGAGCAGCGTTAATTGGAAGCAAAAATATTAGAGCAGTCAATTATAATATCGATACTTATAAAAAGAAAATATATGTTTATGGTATAGCGCAAAATAAAAAAGAGAGAGACGAGGTTATAAAAGAGGCTAAACAAATTTTAGATGTTGAGGATATAGTTACAAGTATTTTCTTAGTCGATGATTTGAGAGTTGTTAAAAAATAGTAAATATTTTATTTTGTTTTTTTATAATTAATTACTCCAGCTGAATAAGCAGCGACAGATGCTAAGTCTAATATTTCAGAGGTAGAAGATCGTAATGGTGCAATTTCTATTGGTTGTGCAAGACCAATTAATAATGGACCAATAATCTTTGCACCTCCTAAAGTTTTCATAATCTTGTTAGAAATTGCTGCACTATGTTGACCAGGCATAATTAAAATGTTTGCCTTCCCCACTATCTCTGAAAAAGGATACAAATCAGAATATTCCTCACTAAGAGCAACATCTGGCTGCATATCTCCATCAAACTTAAAATCCACTTTCCTTTCTTTTAATAGTTCAACAGCATCTCTAATATGTTTTGTTCTGCTTGTAATTGGCTGACCAAATGTTGAATGAGATAAAAAAGCAACTTTTGGATCAAATCCAAATAATCTCACAACTCTTGCAGATGAAATCGCTATATCAGCCAATTCCTCAGATGTCGGGTATTCATTTACTGATGTGTCCCCAACAAATACAGTTTTTCCTTTACTTACTACCATATTTAATCCAAACATAATTTCACCTAACCTTGCAGGAATTACTTTCTTAATTTTTTCTAACGATTGAGAATATCTCCTTGTATTACCCGTCACCATCGCATCTGCATCTCCACATTCAACCATACACGATGCCCAAATAACTCTGTCGGTTCTAATCATTTTATCACAATCTCTCTCAAGCAAACCTTGATCTCTCTGCATTTTCTTAAAGAGTAGTTTTACATATTTATCTCTCAAATTTTTATTAGTGGAATTAACAATTTTAATATCTAAATTTTCTCCATATCCAATTTCTTTTAATCTTTCTTTAACAACATTTTCTTTTGCAACGATTATAGGAGTTCCTAATCCACTATTTTTAAATGCAATTGCAGCTTTTAAAGTGTTTTCATCCTCACCATCTGCAAACACAACTGTTTTTTGGTTTTTCTTAATTTTAGAGTTAATCCCTTGTAAAATAGTTACTGATGGATCTAATCTTTGTTTCAATTGTTCAGAATACAAAGTAAAATTTTCAATTCTTCTTCTAGCTACACCACTTTTAATAGCAGCTTTTGCCACAGCTACTGGAATTACACTTATTAATCTTGGATCAAATGTAGACGGAATTATATAATCTTTTCCATACTTTGGTCTATCCCCACCCATAGCTGCAGCAACTTCATCAGGAACTCTCTCTCTAGCTAATTTAGCAATAGCATTAGCAGCAGAAATTTTCATTTCTTCATTAATAGTTTTTGCTCTCACGTCAAGAGCACCTCTAAATATATAAGGGAAACCAATTAAATTATTTACTTGGTTTGCATAATCTGATCTTCCTGTAGCTATAATTGCATCTTTTCTTATCTTATATGCTTCTTCAGGCAAAATCTCAGGATCAGGATTAGCACATGCAAATATAATTGGATTTTTTGCCATTTTTTTGATCATTTCTTTTTTCAGAATTCCGGCTGACGATAAACCTAGAAAGACATCTGCGTTTTTTAATGCATCATTTAAATTTTTATCGTTTGTTTCTTTTGCATATTTCAGTTTCCACTTATTTAATCCTTTTCTATTTAAATTAATAACACCTTTACTATCAATCATTGTTAGATTTTGTTTTTTCACTCCTAATTTTAAAAATAAATCAGAGCAAGCCATAGCAGATGCTCCTGCGCCGTTTACTACAACTTTAATTTTAGAAATTTTTTTTTTAGTGATATGTAATGAATTAATAAGTGCTGCTGACGTAATAATTGCCGTTCCATGTTGATCGTCGTGAAATACTGGTATATCAAGTACTTTTTTCAGATTATCCTCAATTATAAAACATGCTGGAGCTGCAATATCTTCAAGATTAATGCCTCCGAAACTTACTGCAAAGTTTTTTATGCTGTTGACTATTTCCGTCGGATCTTTGCTATCAATCTCTAAATCAATAGCATCTATGTCAGCAAACCTTTTAAATAAAACTGCTTTACCCTCCATTACAGGTTTAGAAGCAATTGCCCCCAAATTTCCTAATCCTAAAATTGCAGACCCATTACTTATGACTGCTACAAGATTTCCTTTAGTTGTATAGTCATATGCTAGCTCTGGATTTTTATAAATCTCTTTAACTGGTGCTGCTACACCAGGAGAGTATGCTAAAGCCAGATCCCTTTTTGATGTCATTGGCTTTGATGAATTTATCTCAATCTTGCCAGATTTATTTGAATTATGAAATTCAAGAGCCTCTTTATCAGAATAATGTTCAATTTTGTTTTTTTTCATAAGATAAATTAAATATACTATTAAGGTAAATTTAAGACTAATATGATTTATGAACCTCATTAAGTCAACAAGCACATTTAGTTTATTTATTTTATTAAGTAGAATTCTTGGTTACATAAGAGATTTTTTTATAGCAATATACCTTGGAGCAGGTCCTTTAGCAGACGCCTTCTTCGTGGCATTTAGAATTCCAAATACCTTTAGAAGATTATTCTCAGAAGGAACCTTTAATGCAGCTTTTGTTCCTTCTTATACTTCTGAACTTATTAAGGGAAAAAAAAATGCAAACTCATTTGCAAATACAATTTTTAATTTATTATTATTAGGACTGTTCTTTACAATCTTAGTAATTGAAATATTTATGCCAGTATTTATTAAAATTATTGCACCAGGATTTATAAACGACCCTGAAAAATTAAATATTGCCATTGACCTAACAAGAATTACTTTCCCATTTTTATTTTTTATTAGTTTAGCATCTTTTTTTTCAGCAATTTTAAATTCACATAATAAATTTGCAGCTGCAGCTGCAGCACCAATAATTCTGAATACATTGTTGATAATTTGTTTATTATACGCTGAAAATTTAAATGATAATTTAGTTTATTATTTATCCTATACAGTTACTCTTGCAGGACTTCTTCAATTTATTTTTTTATTAATATTTGTTAGGAAATATTTTGTAATAAAAATAAATTTAAATTTTAAGACAAACGAGAAAGTTAAAAACTTTTTTAGTAAACTTTTACCAAGTATATTTTCATCAGGTGTCACACAAATAAATATTTTAGTTGGAACAATTATTGCATCATTTCAAGCAAGTGCTGTTTCCTATTTATATTATGCAGACAGAATTTATCAGATAAATTTAGCAATAGCAGGTATTGCTATTGGTACTGTAATACTTCCTAATTTAAGCCGTTATATTAAAAGTAATAACTCTATAAAAACGATTGAACTACAAAATAAAGCTTTAGAGCTTAGTTTATTTTTAAGTTTACCTGCATCATTTGCATTAATGTTTGGTTCAGAACAAATAACGTCTGCTTTATTTGGCTATGGTTCATTTGATCAGATGAGTGTAAGAAATTCTGCAAAAGCTTTATTCTATTTTTCTTTTGGACTTCCAGCATTTTCTTTAATTAAAATATTTTCAACGTTTTTATTTGCAAGAAATGATACTAAAACACCATTTAAATATTCTTTAATTTCTGTATTTTTAAATATTGCAATTAGCTTGATTTTTTTTTCAAAGGTTGGTTATATTATAATACCAATCGCCACGACAATCTCCTCATGGTTTAATGGAATTATTTTACTAGTCTTTGTAATGAACAAAAATTATTTTAAGTTTAATTCAAATTTTATTACTCAAATGTTAAAAATTACTATCTCAAATATTATTGCAATTTCTATATTTTATTTTTTAATTAATTTTTTAGAGAGCTCATTAAATTATGTAAACAATTATAAATTCATTTTTGTTATTTTGATTGTTTTTTTAACTTTAATTTCATACATTGGAGTTTCAATTATTATAAAAGCCTTTAAAATTTCAGATATTAATTTAAAGTATTAAATAATGTCCAAAAAAATTTTTTCAGGTGTTCAGCCCACAGGTAATCTTCATTTAGGTAACTATCTTGGAGCTATTAAAAATTTTGTTGACTTAAATAATGATGAACAAAATGAATGTATTTTTTGTGTAGTTGATTTACATGCAATAACTATTAAGCAAGATAAAGATGAATTAAAGAATAATATTCGAGAAACAGCTGCAACATTTATAGCCAGTGGTATCGATCCAGGTAGAAGTATAATTTTTAATCAATCAAAAGTTTATGCACATGCAGAAGGTTCTTGGATATTAAGTTGTATGGCTCCAATGGGGTGGTTAAATAGAATGACACAATTTAAAGAAAAAGCTGGTAAAGATAAGGAAAAGGCTTCTGTTGGTCTATATATTTATCCTATATTAATGGCTAGTGATATATTGCTTTATGATGCTACACATGTACCTGTTGGAGAAGATCAGAAACAACATTTAGAATTAACTAGAGATATTGCTCAAAAATTTAATAAAGATTTTGACTGTGAGGATTTTTTAAAAGCTCCAGAACCACTAATAAAAAAAAATTTCTCAAGAATAATGAGTTTAAAAGATGGGTTAAAAAAAATGAGTAAATCAGACCCATCAGACCTTAGTAGAATTAATCTAACAGATACTAAAGATGAAATTATCAATAAAATAAAAAAAGCTAAAACTGACTCTTTTCCTATTCCTAATGAAGACCAAAAATTAAAAGATAGACCTGAAGCAGAGAATCTTCTTGGTATCTATTCAAGCATTTTAGATCAAACTTTGAATAAAACCTTAGAAGAATTTGGGGGTAAAAACTTTTCAGATCTTAAAAGTCAATTAGCCGATGTGTTATCAAGTAAAATTTCCCCAATTTCTGATGAGATAAAAAAATTAATTAATGATTATGAATATTTAGATAAAATTCTTGCAGAGGGAGCTGGTAAAGCTGAAGAAATTGCTGGGAAAAAGATATTAGAAATGAAGAAAATAATAGGTTTTTAAATTCTTTAAATTTAAAAATTTATGATTATATAAATATTATGTTTATTCAAACTCAAGAAACACCAAATCCAAATTCTCTTAAATTTCTACCAGGAAAAAAGGTATCAAATGATGGACCTTATGAGTTTTTATATGAGGACCAAACAGAAATTTCCCTGTTAAAAAATATTTTATCAATAAACGGTGTTACAGGAATATTTTTAAGTAATGATTTTTTATCAATAAATAAAACTCAAGACGAAAAATGGGAAAATATAAAACATATAGTTATTTCATATTTGAATGAATTCTACGATAAAGGTAATGAATTTATTATAAACAAAAAGTCAAAATTAGATGATAATAACGACTATGGTGAAATTGAAAATAAAATTATCAAAATATTAGAAACTAAAATTAGGCCAGCTGTTGCAAGAGATGGAGGAGACATAACTTTCAAAGAATTCAAAGATGGAAAAGTCACAGTTATGTTAAAAGGAAGCTGTTCAGGGTGTCCGTCTTCAACTTTAACTTTAAAACAGGGAGTTCAAAATCTTCTTTGTCACTATATTCCAGAGGTTAAAGAAGTTTTAGCTGTATAATATCTTTGCTATCAATTATAAGAAATCAAGAGACAAATGAAGAAAAATTTAAAACAAGAAATAATTAATAGTAATCTAAACATCTTTAAAACTTTTTTAACAAGTTTAGTTTTAATATTGGTATTTTCAATTTTACCAAACTCAGTTAGTTTTATAACAAATAACTTAAAATCAAATGAAATTATTTTTAATTCCTCTAAACAGAGTTTTGAAGAAATATTAGATAAGCAGAATAAGAAAAATAAAATAATTGAAGACTCTTTAAAGAATAGATTTTCCTGGAATATTTTCGATGACATTGACGTTTTTGGAAAAGATGAGGATGATGAAGATCCTACAAGACTAAGTGCCTCAACCATTGAAGAATTATTTAAAGAAAATGGATATAATCTTGATAATGTAAAAGAAACTAAATTGGTTAATACAGGCAATCAACTAACAAAACTACCCAAAGAACTTAAAAATATCGAAAGTCCCAAAAAAAGAAAAAAACTATTTATTAAAATTGTACTACCATTAATTATTGAGGAAAATCTTAAAATAAGATTTGATCGAAAAAAACTGTTTAAAATTTTAAATAAAAATAATAATTCCTCACGTGATAAAGCGTGGCTCGAAGTTAAATTTAAACAGTATGGTGTAAAGAATAATGATTTAGCAAAACTTAAAATAAGAATGGATGAAATTCCAGTTTCACTAGCGATAGCACAAGCAGCTAAAGAAACAGGCTGGGGAAGTTCAAGATTTGCACAAGAAGGTAATGCACTATTTGGACAATGGACTTGGACTGGTGAGGGTATAAAGCCTTTGGAAGTTGAAAAAAATAAAAAACATAAAGTCGCAAGATTTAAAATTTTGAAAGCCTCAGTCCGAGCTTATCAAAGAAATTTAAATACACATTCTAGTTATAAAGAATTTAGAATTGAAAGAGCAATTCAAAGAGATAATGATGAAAAATTGGATAGTTTAAAACTAGTAAATTTTTTAGAAAAATATGCAGAAACAGGGAAGGAATATACAGAAGTTCTTAAAAAAATCATTAATCAGAATTCTTTAACTGATTTTGACGATGTAAACATTTTACCAACAAGTTTAAAAATGAAAAATTTAATTTAGAGTAAACTGAGTTCCAAACCAACGCCATCCATCTTTATCTTGCATCGAACAATTAATCCTACCTCTTCTTGGTAAAAACTTTTCAGTAAAAATAACTTTAATTCTATTCTTTTCATAGATTAGTTTAGAGTCTTTCCACTCCCCACCTTCATTAGAAAAGCAATTTATCTTATTGATATTAGGTTGATCATTAAAAAATTCTATTATTAGATCTGGTGGATTATTATTGTTTACTAAAAATTTTTCTTGAGGAATTATAACTTTATATTGAATTGGTAAAAGATTTATTAAAAATTTAAATCTCTCTAAATCTCCATATTTCTCATTTATTGGAAATCTTGGTAACTCATATTTATCTTTATTTAAATCTATAACTCCAGAATGCTGACCAAAAGCATAGTCAAAATTTTCAGTGATATATTTTTTTTGTTCTAAACTGTACTCTCCAAATGGATATGAAAAAAACTTAGAATTATATCCAAGATTTTCTTTAAATATATTTATTGATTTAATAATATCTTGTCTAAATTTCTTAAATTCGTATTTCACTAAGTACTCATGTGAATGTGAGTGATTTCCAATAAAGACAAAATCTTCTTTGGATATTTCTATAATTTCATTCCAATTCATATAACCATTCTTACCCACAGACTCTGTTGAAACAAATAAAATGAATGGAATTTTGTCTCGTTTAAGAATTGGCCATGCATTTAAATAAAAAGAGGAAAATGCATCATCGATAGTAAGTAAAATTTTTTTCTCTCTACTTACCTTATTAAATTCTAACTCAAAGTTTTTTGGATTTAAAAAAGAAAAGTTATTTTCCCTAATAATATCTAAATGTTTTTGAAATATGTTGATTTTTATGTTGGTTGAAGGATATTTATTTTCTTCAAATCTATGATACATCAATGCTAATATTCCCTTTTCATTAGGTTCATATTTTTTGTTTACAGTATCTGCATAAGCATTTAAAAAAAAAAAATAAAAAATGATAAATTTAATAATTGATGCCGCTAATGAAAAAATTGTTTTTGTGATCATTGCTGGTAAACAATCATATACTAGCAAACATAAAAACAGTAGAGAAAACTTTGACAATTTTGTGAAACTGCTTTTAAAATTTTTGAGTATAAAAAAAATTAAAATAACTGATATTAGTAGAATTTTTGTAAATCTAGGACCTGGTAAATTTACAAGTCTTAGAATTTCTTTGTCAGTAGCTAAAGCTATGTCTTTAGCAAATAGTGTTGTTTTAATTGGTTTTAAATCACAAGATTTATTAAATGAAAATTACAGAAATTTAACAAAATTAAATAAAAATAAAAGTTTGATAAAACCTATATATTCGAGTTAGAATAAATTATGTCTGAAACCATAGAACAAATTTGCCAAAAGAAAGGTGTTAAACTTACTGATCAAAGAAAAATAATTGCTAAAGTTTTATCAGAATCCAAAGAAGTTTATGGTGAATCAGATCACCCAGATGTTGATGAACTATATCAAAGAGTCTCTAAACTAGACTCTAAAATAAGCATTGCTACAGTTTATAGAACAGTAAAGCTTTTTGAGGAGTCAGGTATACTTACTAAGCACGATTTTAAAGGTGGAAAAGCAAGATATGAAACACTAGTCGAAAGTCATCATGATCATCTTATCGACATTAAATCAGGAGAAATCATTGAGTTTGTAGATGAAGAAATAGAAAAACTACAAAAAAAAGTTGCAGAAAAATATGGATATAACCTAGTAGATCACAAGTTAGAGCTTTATGGAATTAAAAAAAAAAAATAATAGCAATTTCAGAGTTTTTTTAAAATATAAAATATGCTGAATAGAAAAATATTCATAAAAACTTTTGGTTGTCAAATGAATGAATATGATTCTAATAGAATCTATGATTCTGTTAGCAAGTTGGGTTTTGTAAAGACTACCAATCAATCAAACGCAGACTGTTATATTTTAAATACTTGTCACATACGTGATAAAGCTAAAGAAAAAGTTTACCATGAAATTGGTAGAGTTAAAAAATTATACAGAGATAAAAAAAAACCAATATTGGTTGTAGCAGGCTGTGTTGCACAGGCTGAGAATGAAGAAATGATTAAGAGAGAACCATATATAGATATTATTTTAGGACCACAATCGTATCATAAAGTAAATGACTTATTAAAAAATCATATTGTAAGTTTAAAACAAGAAGAAACTGAATTTGATACTATTTCTAAATTTGGTTATTTTGATAAAATTAAAAATAATAATGATAAAATTTCAGCCTTTTTAACTATTCAAGAAGGATGCGATAAATTTTGCCATTTTTGTGTTGTGCCTTACACAAGAGGACCTGAGTACTCTAGACCATTTAATAAAATTATACTAGAGGCAGAACAACTAATAAAAAATGGTGTAAAAGAAATAACATTGTTAGGTCAAAATGTTAACGCTTATTCATATACAGAAAATTCTAAAGAATATAGAATCTCACATTTAATAAACCATTTAGATCAATTTTCAGAGTTAGAAAGAATAAGATATACCACCTCACATCCAAGGGATATGACTGATGATTTAATTGAATGCTATTCGTCTAGTCATAAATTAATGCCTTTTGTTCATTTACCTATTCAAAGCGGCTCTAATAAGATGTTAGAGTTAATGAATAGAAAACATACTGTAGATCATTATTTAAAAATTTATGAAAGACTAAAAAAAATAAATAAAGAAATAGAATTTTCTAGTGATTTTATTATTGGCTATCCTGGAGAAACCCAACAAGATTTTGAAGATACATTGAATCTAATAAAAAAAATAAAATTTATTAATTCTTTTTCCTTTATTTTTAGTCCAAGACCAGGAACAAAAGCATCGACATTAGATATGCTAGACAAAAATTTAGCTAAAGAAAGACTTACTCTAATTCAGGAAAAACTATTTAATAATCAAAAAGAAAAAAATAAATCATTGGAAAATAGCATAGTTGACGTGTTAGTTGAAAATAAAATAGAAAAACAAAATAAATTATTTGGAAGAAATAAATATATTTCACCTGTAATTTTTAATGGAAGTGAAAGTAATATTGGTAAAGTTGTAAAAGTAAAAGTTCAAAATAGTAACCAGAACACATTATTTGGTGTGCTAGATAAAAAAAAGAAAGCTGCTTGAATTGGTTGATTTAAATAAAAAAAAAATTATTTCTGAATTAAAATATGTATATTCTGAAAATAATACTTTAAGTATTATATTCCAAAATAATGATTTACTACTTGGTGTGGCAGGTGAGTTTAATAATAACTTGAAGGAACTAGAAAAAATTACAAAAACTAGCTTATATTCAAGAGGGAATTCTATCTTAGTAAAAAGTGATCCAGAGAAGAACGACTTGATAAAAAATGCTATACAATTTTTGACTGAACAATTTTTAAGTAATGGAACTATTGAAAAAAAAGATATAATTTCCTCCATAAACGAATTTATGATAGACGAAAAAAATAACGCTGAAAAAAAAGTAGAATATATAATTAAAACTCCAAAAAAATCTGTAATTCCAAGGTCTGAAAGACAGAAAGATTATGTTAGAGCTTTAAGGGAGTCTGACATAATTATTTCAGCTGGACCAGCTGGAACAGGTAAAACCTTTTTAGCCGTTGCTGTTGCTCTAACTATGTTGTTAGATAAGAAAATAGAAAGAATTATTCTTTCCAGGCCAGCTATTGAGGCTGGAGAAAGACTTGGATTTTTGCCTGGTGATATGAGAGATAAGGTGGACCCGTACCTTAGACCATTATATGACTCTTTATATGATCTATTGGATTTTGAAAAGATACAAAAAAAAATTGAAGTAGGTGATATAGAAATTGCCCCTCTAGCTTTTATGAGAGGTAGAACTTTAAAAAATTCTTTTGCAATTCTTGATGAGGCACAAAATGCAACAGATACCCAGATTAAAATGTTTTTAACTAGAATTGGAGAGAACTCCAAGATAGTGATAAATGGTGATCCTTCGCAAATAGATTTACCTAATAAATCACTTTCAGGTTTATATAGATCAAAAAAATTACTTGGGCATTTAAGAGAAATTTCTGTAGTTGATTTTAATCATAAAGATGTAGTTAGACACCCACTTGTATCAAAAATTATTAAGGCATATTCAGATCAAAGCTCAGACGGATGATAAAAGCCAATGTAATATCTGGCTATTCAAATTGGAAAAAAATTATAAAAAAACCAAATAATTATTTAAAGAAAAGACTTAAAATATTATCCAAAGCACCTTTATTCAAAAAAAAGAACCATGAATTCTCGATACTCTTAACTAATGATAAGAAAATGAGATATTTCAATCTTAAATTTAGAAAAAAAAATAAAACTACCGACGTTTTATCCTTTCCAATGAAAATAAAAGAAAAAAAAAGACTATATGTAGGTGATATAGCAATTAGCTATGAAATTATAAAAGAGCGATCAAAAAAAACAAATTTCTTTTTAGAGTTTGATAAAATGTGGATACATGGATATCTTCATTTGATTGGTCATGATCATAAGAAATTAAATGATTTTAAAAAAATGTATAAAAAAGAAAAATTAATATTAAATTATTTTCACAAAGTAAATTGACTTTACTAAACAAAAATAAAATTCTATTATACTTATTTATTTTTTCATTCGGTATTATATCTTCTTTTAGCCTTCCACCTTACAATTTATTTTACGTAAATTTCTTCTCATACCCCGCTCTTTTGTGGACATTACTATTTTATTCAAAAGATAAGATTGTTTCATTTAATATTGGATGGGTATTTGGATTTGGTTATTTTATTTCAAATTTATATTGGATAACGAATTCGTTAACTTTTGAAGATATATTTAAACCTTTAATACCATTTGCTTTAATTTTAATACCATTATTTTTAGGATTATTTTATGGTTTTTCAACTTTGGTTTTTTCTTTTTTAAATCCACAAAAAAATTTTTTATCAATTTTAATTTTAGCTACTGCTATGTCTGTATTTGAATATATCAGAAGTTTCTTATTTGGTGGTTTTCCTTGGAACTTAATTGCTTTTAGCTTTGTAAATTATTTAGAATTTATTCAAATACTTTCTATAACTGGGACCTATGCTTTTAATTCACTAGTTATTTTATTATATTTATTTCCAACTATTTTATTCTTTAATTACAAAAGAAAAATAAAAATAAGTATATTTATTGTTTATCTTTTAGCTCTTTTCACTAATTATTTTTGGGGTAACTCAAATTTGAGACAGTTTGAATTGACTGAAAAAAAAGATTTAGGTTTTAATATTAAGATAATTTCTCCTACCATTAATATTAATAGATATTTTCAGAATGAAAATCCCAATGAACTTATACTTGAATTGATTAATATTTCTAAGCCGAATCCATCAATCGAAACACTATTTATTTTACCTGAGGGTATTCTTTCAAGTATTTATTTTGAGGATCTTAAAAAATTTAAAACTCTTATCTCAAACAATTTTTCAAAAAAACATAAGATTATTTTGGGTATAAACATAAATGAAAAACAAAAGATTTATAATTCACTTTTAGTGATGAATAATGATCTTAATGTTGTGCAAAAATACTACAAAAATAAATTGGTACCATTTGGAGAGTTTTTACCGTTTGAAAACTTATTAAGTAATCTGGGATTTAAAAAAATTACTCAAGGTTACCAATCTTTTTCTGGAGATAATCGAAGAGATCTAATTAGATTCAATGATTACAGCTTTATCCCACTTATCTGTTATGAAATTATTTATTCTGGTCAAATAAATAACAGCAAAAAAAATTATGATTTTATATTAAATATCTCTGAGGATGGTTGGTTTGGAAATTCTATCGGTCCATACCAGCATTACTCTCACTCAATTTTCAGATCTATAGAAGAAGGTAAACCAGTCATCCGATCATCAAACAATGGGATTTCAGCTTTTATAAATCCAAAAGGACAGGTAATTGACAAAATTTTAACAACCGATAAGGGATTTATTGAGATTCAGTCTTTCAAAAAGTCCAATAAAACAATTTTTAGCTCTCACGGTAATAAGATCTTCTTTTATTTTCTATCTATTTATATTAGTTTAATTTTTTTTTTAAAAATACGGGAGAATTAATGAAGAAAAATTTTTTATTTACTAGTGAGTCAGTGTCTGAAGGACACCCAGACAAAGTTTGTGACAGAATTTCAGACATGGTTGTGGACAGTTTTTTAGCTTCCGAACCCCAGGCAAGAGTTGCTTGTGAAACTTTAACAACAACAAATAAAGTTGTATTAGCTGGAGAGGTAAGAGGTCCAGAACTAAAAGAAGAAGAATTAATTTCAAAAGTAAGAGATTGTATTAAAGATATAGGTTATGACCAAGATGGTTTTTCTTGGAGAGATCAAACTAAAATTGAAACACATTTACACTCTCAATCAGCAGATATAGCAATGGGTGTAGATTCGGCTGGAAACAAAGACGAGGGTGCGGGAGACCAAGGAATTATGTTTGGTTATGCTTGTAATGAAACAGATGTTTTGATGCCAGCCCCAATTCATTATTCTCATAAAATTTTAAGACTGATGGCTGAGGATAGAAAATCAGGAAAGTTGAATGGAATAGAGCCAGACTCAAAAAGTCAAATCACTATTGAATATAAAGATGGTATGCCTTCAGCCGTAACATCGGTAGTTATATCTACACAACATTCAAAAGATGTTAACTTAGCTCAAGTTAAAGAACTTTGTATGCCCTATATAGATCGATCTATCCCTAAAAATTTATTGGGAAGTCTTGATGAAAAAGAGATTTACATAAACCCTACTGGAAACTTTGTAATTGGAGGACCGGACGGAGATAGTGGTTTAACTGGAAGAAAAATTATTGTTGATACATATGGTGGAGCTGCACCACATGGTGGAGGTGCGTTTTCTGGAAAAGATCCTACAAAAGTTGATAGATCAGCTGCTTATGCATCAAGATATTTAGCTAAAAATGTTGTGGCATCAAAAATTGCTGATAAATGTTTAATTCAATTAGCTTACGCTATTGGAGTATCTAAACCACTATCAATTTATGTAGATTTGTTTGATAATGATGATGAAAAGAATATGCATGTTGAAAAACTTATCAAAGAAAACTTTGATTTGAGCCCAAGAGGGATTAGAGAAATGTTAGGTTTAAACAAACCTATTTACGAAAAAACTGCTGCTTACGGTCACTTTGGAAGAATTCCAGAAGATGATGGATCATTTTCATGGGAAAAAACAGATAAATCTGGAGTTTTTGCCAAGTAAATATTGTTGTAAATAAATAAAAAATAACTATATTCCAGTAACATTGTTGAAATTTCAAAAATGGGCTTAGGCCCATTTTTTTTTGGCTAAAAAGTTATGTTGAATAGAAGAGCTGACAAATTAGAATTATTAAGAATTGCTGAGGCTGTAGCATTAGAAAAATCTATTGATAAAGAACTGATTATAAGTTCTATGGAAACAGGTATAGCAAAAGCGGCAAAATCAAAATTTGGATCTGATAACGAGATAAAAGTGGAAATAGATAGAGATAATGGAAATATAGGGATATTTAGAAAATTATTGATTACAGAAAAACCTGAAAACTCAAACATTGAAATTACTCTGGCAGATGCAGTAAAGTTAAATGAAATTAACAAAGACAAAAAAATAGGGGACGAGGTTTTGCAACCTTTGCCATCATTTGATTTTGGAAGAATTGCAGCTCAAACAGCTAAACAGGTTATAAGCTTTAATGTAAGAGAAGCAGAAAGAGAGAGGCAGTATAATGATTTTATTGATAAAAAGGACACTATATTAAGTGGAATAGTTAAAAGACTAGAATTTGGAAATGTAATAGTTGATCTTGGAAGAACTGAAGCAATAATTCAAAAAAATGAGATGATACCTAGAGAAAACATTAAGGCTGGAGATAGGATTAAAGCCTACTGTTTAGATGTCAGAAGAGAGCCGAGAGGACAACAAATTTTTTTATCAAGAGCTCATCCAAAATTTATGGATAAACTTTTTGTCCAAGAGGTCCCAGAAATATATGATGGATTAATCGAAATTAAATCCTCCTCTAGAGATCCTGGCAGCAGAGCAAAAATTTGTGTCAAAGCCATTGATACATCGTTGGATCCTGTAGGAGCATGTGTAGGAATGAGAGGTAGCAGAGTCCAAGCTGTTGTGAATGAGTTACAAGGTGAAAAGATAGACATCGTAAATTGGTCTGAAGATCCAGCTATTATAGTAGCTAATGCGTTATCACCTGCTGAAGTTCAAAGAGTGAATGTTGACAATGAAGCAAAAAAACTTGATGTTATTTTAACCGAGGAAAACTTGAGTAAAGCTATTGGAAGAAGAGGCCAAAACGTAAGATTAGCCACAAAATTATTAAATTATGAAATTAATATAATGACAGAGCAGGAGGACTCCGAGAGAAGACAACTAGAATTTAAAGAAAAAACAGACAACATTGTTAAAAACTTAGAGCTTGACGAAACACTTGGACAACTCTTAGTAGCTGAAGGATTCTCTTCAATTGATGATATTAAAGATGCTTCCCCAGATGCATTAACAAAAATAGAGGGTATTGAAGAAGACACTGCAAAAGAACTAATTGAACGAGCAAAAGAATTTTATGAAAAAGATCAAGAAGAAATATCAAAAAGAATAAAAGATTTAGGATTAGACAGCAATTTAATTAATCATGAGGGTCTTACAGCAGGTATGTTAGTTACCTTAGGTGAGCAGAAGATTTTAACTTTAACAGATTTAGCTGATCTAGCATCTGATGAGTTAACTGGTACTTATGATGTGGTTAAAGGTGAAAGAGTCAAGATTAAAGGTTATTTAGAGGACTTTGCTCTATCAAAGTTAGAAGCAGATAATTTAATTATGTCAGCTAGAGACAAAGTTTATAAAGATTGAAAGATGGAAAATGGAAAAAAAAAAATTAAAGTTATCGATAAAAGGAAGTTCTCAGAAGACTTATAGTAGTATAGAGCAGGCTAAATCAAAATCAAAAAACACTGTTGTAATTGAGAAAAAAAGTTCAAAATTTCAGGGAAAATCTCAATTTTCTAGAACAAATAATAGTAGTTTTGTGCCAAACAGAAATATTTCCTTAAAGCCTAATAATCTTAGCAGACCTGTATCGCCACCCCCGACTTCAGATTTTGAAAAAAGAAAACTAGCAGAGCAAAGAGCTACAAGAAGATTAAAAGGAGAAGCAACCCCAAAAGAAAATAAATCAAATAAAACTCCTGGAAAAAGAAGAGAATTAAAATTAACAATTTCTAGAGCTTTAAGCGAGGATCATGCAGAGATAAAATCAAGAAGTCTAGCATCTTTAAAAAGAGCAAAACAAAAAGAAAATAGAAGTTTAAATCAAGAAGATAATAAAGAAAGTTTTACTCAAGTTAAAAGAAATGTAAATCTTCCAGAGGTAATAACGATTAAAGAGCTAGCAAACAGAATGGCCGAACAATCTAGCAGTATTATTAAACATCTAATTGGTATGGGAGTAACAGTTACAATAAACAATACAATAGATGCTGATACAGCAGAATATTTAGTTAAGGAATTTGGCCATAATCCAATAAGAGAGACAAAGGCTGAAGAAATAATTGAAAAAATAAAAGAGGTTAAATCAGAAAATTTACAAAATCGCCCTCCAATTGTTACAGTTATGGGACACGTTGATCATGGTAAAACTTCAGTTTTGGATGTGTTAAGAAAAGCCAACGTAGTATCAGGGGAATTTGGAGGTATAACTCAGCACATTGGAGCTTATCAGATTAATCACCAAAATAATAAAATTACATTTATTGATACTCCAGGACACGCAGCCTTTACTGAGATGCGAGCTAGAGGCTCTAAGCTAACAGATATTGTAATTTTAGTTGTTGCAGCAGATGATGGTGTTAAACCACAAACTATTGAGTCCATTAAGCATGCAAAAGCTGCAAAAGTTCCAATAGTTGTAGCTATAAATAAATGTGATTTGCCTGAAGCAGATCCACAAAAAATTAAAAACCAACTTTTGGAATATGAATTAATCGCTGAAGACTTATCCGGTGATACTTTAATGGTTGAAATTTCAACAAAAACTAAAAATAATTTAGATAAGTTAGTTGAGTCAGTTTTGTTACAAGCAGAATTACTAGATTTAAAAACGGACTTTGAAACAAATGCAAAAGGTATAGTTCTAGAATCAAAAATAGATATTGGAAGGGGTCCGGTTGCAAATATTGTTATAACTACAGGTACTCTTAAAAAAGGTGATTATTTTGTTAGTGGATTAAAATGGGGAAAAGTAAGAGCAATAATTAATGACCAAGGTAAAAATATTGACATTGCTGAACCAGCTACCCCAATTGAGATTATAGGTATTAATGGAGCAGCAAAATCTGGGGATGATTTTATTGTTTTATCAAATGAAAAAAAGGCTAAATCCCTTTGTGAAGCAAGAGTAGAAGAGTCAAAAGATGATAAAATACCTCTTAATTTTGTCACTCAAGATTCAGCTTTTCAGAGTTCAGTGTCTGAGGAATTAAATATAATTATTAAATCTGACGTTCATGGTTCATCTGAGGCCATTAAAAATGCAATAGATCAAATAAAACACGATGAAGTAAAACCTAAAATTCTTCTTTCAGATATAGGAATGGTAACTGAAACAGATGTAACTTTAGCAAAAGCATCAAATGCTGTAATAATCGCATTCAATGTTAAACCAAGCAAAGAGGCAAAGAAAAGAGCTGAACAAGAAAAAATTTTAATTTCCTCTTATAACATAATCTATGAAGTATTAGATTTTATAAAAGCGAGGATGGCAGGATTATTATCTCCAAATATACAAGAAACAATTATTGGAAGTGCAGAAATTCTTGAAATTTTTAAGGTTTCAAAAGTTGGAAAAGTAGCTGGGTCAAAAGTTGTTGAGGGTGAAATAACACAGAACTCTAGTGCAAGAGTTATTAGAGATGGAGCTATAATATTTAATGGGAAAATTGGTTCTATATTTAGAGAAAAAGATCAAACCAAGCAGGTATCGGCAGGTTTAGAATGTGGAATTACTCTTAAAGACTTCGCTGATTATCAAAAAAAAGATATTATAGAAGTATATAACTCAACAATAACCGAGAGAACTATTTAAATGAAACACCTAGGAAAACCCATTACTCAAAGACAATTAAGGGTTGGCGAAATGATAAAACAAGCCCTAGGTACACTTTTTATTAGAGATGAAGCAAAAATACCAAATTTATCAACAAAAGAAATTACGGTTACAGAAGTTAGAATGTCACCAGATTTAAAAACAGCTAAAATATTTGTTATGCCTTTGGGAGGAAAGAACACCGAGGAAATCATAGAAAAATTAAAAATTGCTTCATTCATGATAAGGAGAGTTTTATCTAAAAAAATTATCGTGAAATTTTTACCAAAACTTTTTTTTGTGAAAGATGATTCTTTTGATTATGCAGAAAAAATAGAAAATTTAATTAAACAAACAAATAAATAAATAAGGAAAAAAATGAAAGAAAAAGTAAAAGAACTTCAAATCCATGACAAAGATACTGGATCTTCCGAAGTTCAGGTTGCTCAATTAACTGAAAAAATTGAGAATCTGTCAAAACATATTAAACAATTCAAAAAGGATAAACATTCTTCTGTAGGCCTTTTGAGAGCAGTAAATAGAAGAAAAAAATTATTAGACTATTTAAAGAAAAATAATATGGAGTCTTATAAATCAGTATTAACAAAATTAAATTTAAGGAAATAAATGTTCAAGTTAGTAAAAAAAGAAATAGAAGTAAGTGGAAAAAAATTAAGTTTGGAGACAGGAAAGATAGCAAGACAAGCGGATGGAGCAATTATAGCTCAATGTGGAGAGACAGTTGTTTTAGCAACAGTTGTTGGTGCAAAGAAAGTAAATCCAGATATGGATTATTTTCCATTGTCAGTCAATTATCAGGAAAAATATTATGCAGCTGGTAAGATACCAGGTGGATATTTTAAAAGAGAAGCTAGACCTACAGAAAGTGAAACTCTAATTTCAAGATTAATTGATAGACCCATCAGACCATTGTTTCCAGATGAATTTAAAAACGAAGTACAGTTATTACCAACAGTAATATCTTATGATAAAGAGAATGAAGCAGATATTTTATCTATCATTGCATCTTCAGCAGCTTTAGCAATCTCAGGAATGCCTTTTATGGGTCCTGTGGGGGCATCTAGAGTTGGCTTTATTGAAGGGAAATATGTCCTCAATCCATCAAAGACTGAATTAGAGAAATCTAAGCTAGATTTGGTAGTAGCAGGAACTAAAGATGCAGTTTTAATGGTTGAGTCTGAAGCAAACGGCTTGACTGAAGAGGAAATGTTGAATGCTGTTAAATTCGGTCATGAAGGTTTTGTTCCGATAATAGAAATGATCGAAGAACTTGCAAAAGAATGTAGAAAACCAGAGTGGACAGTTGAGAAAAAAGATCTTTCTGAGATAAAAAAGAAATTAGAAGAGGAATTTACTGATGATTTAAAAAAAGCTTTCTCCACAAGAGATAAGCAAGACAGATCAAATCAAATTTCTCAAATTACTGAAAAAGCTAAAAATTTATATGAGGAAAATGAAGCCTACACTGATTTAGATGTAAATTCTCAACTTAAAAATTTAGAAAAATCTATAGTAAGAACTGATATTCTTAAAAATAAAAATCGTATAGATGGAAGAGGTCTAGCAGATGTAAGACCAATTATGTGTGAAGTCGGAATTTTACCAAGAGTTCATGGTTCAGCTTTGTTTACTAGAGGTGAAACACAAGCCATTGTAACAACTACACTTGGAACTTCAGATGATGAACAAAGAATAGAGAGTTTAGATGGTCTTCAAAAAGAGAGATTTATGTTGCACTATAATTTTCCTCCATTCTCAGTTGGCGAAACAGGAAGAATAGGCACAGGTAGAAGAGAGATAGGTCATGGTAAGTTAGCATGGAGAGCAATTAACTCTTCACTTCCATCAAAGGAAAGTTTTCCCTATACATTTAGGATTGTATCAGAAATAACTGAGTCTAACGGTTCATCTTCAATGGCAACTGTTTGTGGAACTTCACTTGCTCTTATGGATGCAGGTGTTCCGATTAAAGAGCCAGTTGCAGGAATTGCAATGGGTTTAATCAAAGAAGGTGATGATTTCTCTGTGTTATCAGATATTCTTGGTGATGAAGATCACCTTGGAGATATGGATTTTAAAGTTGCAGGTACTAAAGATGGAATTACATCTTTACAAATGGATATTAAAATTACAGGAATTACATTTGAAATTATGGAGCAGGCATTAAACCAAGCAAAAGATGGTAGAATTCATATTTTGGGTGAAATGAATAAGGCATTAGACAAATCTAGAGATAATGTTGGAAAACATACTCCAAAAATGGAAAAAATTACGGTTGATAAAAAAGATATAGCTGCCGTGATTGGAAAAGGTGGGGCTACAATCAGAGAAATAGTAGAAAAATCAAGTGCAAAAGTTGATGTAAATGATGAAGGCGTTGTAACAGTTGCTGCTCCAGATGAGGAGTCGAGAAACATTGCTATGCAAATGATCAAGGACATCACTGCTAAAGCTGAATTAAATAAAATTTATAATGGAAAAGTTATGAAAATTATGGAATTTGGTGCTTTTGTTAATTTCCTTGGAAAGCAAGATGGACTTGTTCATATTTCTGAGCTTGCAGATAAAAGAGTTGCAAAAGTAACGGATGTTGTCAATGAAGGTGACGAAGTAAAAGTAAAAGTTATTGGATTTGATAGAGGAAAAGTTAAATTGTCTATAAAGCAAGCTGCTATATAGATAAATGTCCAACCCATTTATTTTAATTGCTAGAATACGTGTTAAAGAGGGAAAGGTCGAAGAGTATCTCAAGATAGCAAAAGAAGCTGATGATGCTGTTAATGCATCAGAGCCAGACATGCTTATTCATACTTTTGATCAAGATCCAACTGATTCTTTAGAGTTTACTTGGAGTGAAGTTTACCGAAATAGTGAAGCTATGCTCCATCATCTAAATAATGCTCCAGTCAAAGCTTATGTTGAAAAGCACAACAAAATTGCGGATAGGTTCGAAATAGAGGTATATGGAAATATTACGGAAGAGACTATCAAGGCAATTAAAGATACAAATATACCTTTCAAGCATTTTAAAACTACAAATGTTGGTTATATTAGAAAAATATAATTACTAACTTTCTGGGATAAAAAGCAAGCAAAGACCATTGCTACAATATCTTTTTCCACCATCTGGACCATCATTGAATACATGGCCGTGATGAGCGCCACAATTTGCACAGCTATATTCAGTCCTCTTCATGCCAAAAGAATAATCAGTTTTCGTGACAAATACACCAGGTAATGCCTCAGTGAATGAGGGCCAGCCGGTTCCGCTGTCAAATTTTTTAACAGACTCAAATAATTTCACACCGCAATTAGCGCAATGATAAGATCCTTTTCTTTTCTCATAGTTTAATTCACTAGTTCCAGCACGTTCGGTGCCTTCCTCAAACATTATTATTTTTTGTTCATTTGTAAGATCAGGATTGATTATATTGTACTCACTTTCATCTTTTTTTAATTTTTTTTTAAATCCCACCAAATTACTAGCTAACGTGTTTAAAGGATAAAATATAAAACCCAATATAGAAGCCCCAGTAATTTTTAAAAAATTTCTTCTCACGATAGATAATATTATTTATTTTTTTTTTTACCTAATTTATTTATTAAGAATAAAGCTATTGCAGTCAATAGGGCAAAAACTTCTAAAGCGTGACCAGAACCCTCGAGAATTAATTGAACAAAAATAAATATTATACAAACTGCAAACCAAACTAAAATTAACATAATGATAAAATTTTAGGATATATTTTTTGGATCTGGCATACCTACTTTATTGTAACCAGCATCAACATAGTGAATTTCACCTGTAACTCCACCTGCCATATCACTTAGGAGATATAATGCTGAGTTTCCAACATCAGTATTATCTACATTTCTCTTTAAAAAAGAATGATCTGCATTCCATTTATATAAGAATTTAGCATCTCCAATAGCTGACGCAGCCAATGTTTTTATTGGACCCGCACTTATTGCATTAACTCTTATTCCTTTAGCTCCTAAATCTCTAGCTAAGTATTTAACACTAGACTCTAATGCAGCTTTGCAGACACCCATTACATTATAGTTAGGGATTGCTTTATTAGCTTCATAGCTAAGTGTAATCAAACTTCCTCCCTCTTTCATCACTTTCGAGGCTTCTTTTGCAACTTCTGTAAATGAAAAACAGGAAATTAGCATACTTCTTAAAAAATTTTCTCTTGTAGTATTTAGATATTCTCCTGAAAGTTCAGATTTATCTGAAAAAGCAATTGCGTGCACTACAAAGTCTATTTCGCCCCATTGGGTTTTAACATCCTCAAATAATTTTATTACATCTTCTTTTTTTTCAACATCACAGCTAAATGTAACATTAGAATTTAGTTTTTCTGCAAGAGGAACCACTCTTTTTTTAAGAGCATCACCTAAATATGTAAAAGCTAATTCAGCACCTGCCTCTGAAAGTTTCTGAGAAATACCCCATGCAATAGATCTTTCATTAGCAACACCCATTATCAGTCCTTTTTTACCTTTCATTAAAGACATAAGTTAGACTTTCTCAAATACTAGAGTTGCATTTGTTCCACCAAAACCAAAACTATTAGACATGACAGTATTTAATGTTGCTTCTGTTTCTGTTTTAGCGACTATTGGAAATTTTTTAGCCTCTTCATCCATTTCGCTTATGTTAGCTGAACCGGTAATGAAGTTATTTTTCATCATAATTAAACAATATATTGCTTCATGCACTGATGCAGCTCCTAACGGATGACCAGATAAAGATTTAGTTGAGCTAATCTTTGGAATTTCATCTCCAAAAGTTTCTTTAACAGCATTTAATTCAGTAATATCTCCAACTGGAGTAGAAGTTCCATGAGTATTTATATAATCTACTTTATTTTTTGAAGTTGCCATTGCCATTTGCATACATCTTACTGCACCTTCACCAGAAGGTGCTACCATATCATATCCATCTGAAGTCGCTCCATAACCTGTTAATTCTGCGTATATTTTGGCTCCTCGAGCTTTAGCGTGTTCATATTCCTCAAGAACTAAAACTCCTGCACCTCCAGCAATTACAAAGCCATCTCTAGTTTTGTCGTAAGCTCTTGATGCTTTCTCAGGTGTATCATTATATTTTGAAGATAATGCTGTCATCGCATCAAACATCGCTGTCATTGCCCAGTGTATCTCTTCGCTACCACCTGCAAAAACAATATCTTGTTTTCCCATCTGAATAAGTTCCATAGAATTTCCAATACAGTGTCCGCTAGTTGCACAGGCTGAACTCATTGTATAGTTTGTTCCTTTAATTTTGAAAGGCACAGCCAGTGTTGCTGAGGCGGTACTTGCCATTGTTCTTGGAACTATAAAAGGTCCCATTAATTTTGGAGTTTTAGCTCTAGTTTTATCTGCTGCTAAAATAACATTTTCAATTGAAGGTCCGCCTGAACCCATAACAATTCCTGTTTTGAAATTACTTACTTCACTTTCTTCCAACCCAGAGTCTTCAATCGCCTCTTTCATTGCAATATAATTGTAAGCAGATCCCGAACCCATAAATCTAATTGTTTTTCTATCTATATGATCCTCTAGTTTGATATTAGGTTTTCCATGTATATGACTTTTAAGATTGTGTTCTTTATATTCTTCCGAAAAAGAAATACCTGATTTAGTATTTAATAAAGATTGATGAACTTCTTCCTGATTATTTCCAAGACATGAAACAATTCCCAAACCTGTAATTACTACTCTTCGCATTATTTAAATAATCCTACTTTTAGGCTATCAGCGGAATATATTTTCTTGCCATCAGCAAGAAGAATACCATTTGCTAGCCCAACTGTTGTTTCACCTTTAATCAATATTCTTTTCATATCAATAATATATGTTGCCATTTTGACATCTTTTAAAACCTCTCCTGTAAACTTTACCGTGCTTACTCCCAAAGCCCTTCCTCTTCCAGGATTTCCAAGCCAACCCAAGTAAAACCCCACCAGTTGCCACATAGCATCTAAACCTAAGCATCCTGGCATTACTGGATCTTCTTTAAAGTGACAATCAAAAAACCACAGATCATCTTTTATATCAAGTTCAGCCTTCATTATCCCTTTGTCAAAAGCTCCATTTTTTTCACTAATTTCAGTAATTCTATCAAACATAAGCATTGGTGGAGAAGGTAATTTTGCATTTCCAGGGCCAAAAAGTTCGCCATTTGCGCAGCTTATTAATTCATCATAATTAAAGGAACTTTTTTTCATAATTTTTTTAATCTTATTACTTGATTTACAAACATTATAATATAGATATTCTTTAGAATAATTATAATTAGTAATGACTTACGCTGAGCAATATATAGATAAATTAAGAAAATCAGGTCTAAGACCAACAAAACAAAGAATTAAAATTTGTGAAGTGTTGTTTGATGCTGAAAAGACTTTTCACTTTACAATAAAAGAACTGGTTAAAATCATTGAAAATCAAGCAAATATTAAGGTTTCTTTAGCAACTGTTTACAATACTGTACACGCATTTATGAAGAAGGGTTATTTAAAAGAGATTCCACTTAATGCTTCACAAAGTTATTACGACACAAATGTAACTCATCATCACCATTTCTTTGACGAGGACGAAAATAAATTGATTGATATTCATCAAGATGAAGTTGACGAAGTTAATATTAAAAGAACAATCCCTGGGAAAAAAATTAGATCAGTAGAAGTTATTGCTAAAATTGTGAGTGATAATCAATCTCAAAAATAATTCAATAATATCAATAGTTTAAATAATATATTATATTTATTCTAAACTGTTGACATATTATAATTCCTCTATATATAAACCACTTTAGAATCATTATTAATAGTAGGAGTAAATATGTCATTAAAAGGAAGTAAAACAGAGGAAAATTTAAAAGAAGCATTTGCTGGGGAAAGCCAAGCAAATAGAAGATATCTTTATTTTGCTCAAAAAGCGGATGTTGAAGGCTTTAACGATGTTGCGGCGGTATTTAGATCAACTGCAGAAGGTGAAACTGGACATGCTCATGGCCACTTAGAATATTTAGAAGAAGTAGGTGATCCAGCAACTGGTAAGCCAATTGGTGAAACAAAAGCCAATCTTGAATCTGCAATTCAAGGTGAAACACATGAGTACACGGATATGTATCCTGGAATGGCTAAAACAGCTAGAGACGAGGGTTTTGATGAAATTGCTGACTGGTTTGAGACTTTAGCTAAAGCTGAAAAATCACATGCTGGTAAATTTCAAAAGACTTTAGAAAGCATCGCTTAAACAAAATTTGTGGACGAAACCCCTCTCGTCCACAAAAATCACATTTATAAAAAAATCTATGAGTAAAGAAGGCGGCACACAAGCACCTATAAGACACCCATTAAAATTTAGGGATCCTGATTTTATAAATCCTGAGAAAATTGATCAGGAGATGAGAAGAGTGTTTGATATTTGTCATGGATGTAGAAGATGTTTTAATTTGTGTGACAGTTTTCCAAAATTATTTGATTTTATCGATGAGACAGACGGTGGAGAGGTATCAGACCTTTCAAGTGACAAATTTAAACCTGTTGTAGACGCTTGCACTTTGTGTGACATGTGTTTTATGACTAAATGTCCTTATGTACCACCACACGAATTTGATTTAGATTTCCCGCATTTGATGTTGAGATATAGAACGGCTCAAAGAAAAAATGGTGATATATCAAAAACTGCTAACCAATTAACTCAAATTGATCGAAATTCAAAAATAGGAATATTTTTTAGCTTTTTTATAAATTGGATTACCAATGTCAAAAATAAATTTGCTAGAAAGGTTTTAGAATTTTTTACTGGAATAGATAAAAGAGCTATTTTACCAAAATATAACAAAGAAACATTCGCAAATTATTTTCAAAAATTTAAAAAAAATATTTTATCAAAGTATAAAGAAAGAAAAGTTGTAATTTATTCCACTTGTTTTGTAAATTTTAATAAGAAAAAAACCGGAGAAGCAGCTTTGAAAGTACTTCATCATAATAATGTAGAAGTAGAGCATTCTTATGCAGGTTGTTGTGGCATGCCTTATCTAGAACAAGCAGATCTAGATCAAGTTACAAAACAAGCAGAGTTAGTTTCTAGAGAATTAATTAAATATGTCGAAAAAGGTTATAAAGTAGTAACCTTAACAGCAAGTTGTGGTCTTATGTTAAAATTTGAATGGCCTTTATTGATGCCAAATGATGGAGTAATTAAGAAACTTTCACAAAATACACTCGATATTGATGAATATGTAATGGATATTGCCAACAAAGAAGGGCTGGTAGATGGTTTGAAAGAAATTGATGGAGGAGTAACTGTTCATAATGCTTGTCACGCTAGAGCACAAAATATGGGGAATAAGGCAAGAGATATGCTTAAATTAATTCCAAATATTAAATTAGATGTTGTTGAGAGATGTGCTGGTCATGGTGGAACCTTTGGCATTATGAAAGAAACTCATGATATAGCAAATAAGGTGGGCAAAACTACCGCAAGCACTGTTAAAAGAAAAAATAATAAATATATGGCATCTGACTGTCCATTGGCTGGTAAGCATATTAAGCAGTTGGCTGATGACACAAACATTATAAATGATGAAGCTGTGCATCCAATCGAGATAGTCTCAAAAAGTTATGGATTATAGAATGCCAAAAGAACAAAAAATTATTACAAAAGAAGATCTTCTACCTTTAGATGCATACACAAATGTTAGAAGGCAGATGAGAAAAGAATTAGTTGAGTTTAAAAAGAATAGAAGAATTCTTTTAGGGCCTTATGCAACATTTTATTTTGAATGTTATGAAACTATGATTGCCCAGGTTCAAGAAATGCTTTACATTGAAAAAGGTGGAGATGAACAAGTTGCAGATGAACTTGCTGCATACAATCCTTTAATCCCAAATGGGAAAGAATTAGTAGCCACTTTAATGTTTGAGATAGACAATCCAATTGTAAGAGCAGAATTTCTTGGAAAGCTAGGTGGAGTAGAAAATAATATATTTATTAAAGTTGAAGATGAAAAAATTTATGCAGTTCCAGAAATGGATGTAGATAGAACTTCAGATGACGGAAAAGCATCTTCAGTTCAGTTTATTCATTTTAAATTCTCAGATGATCAAATAAACAAGTTCAAAGACCAAAACAATTCAATTGAAGTAGGTATTGATCATAAAGAATATTCACACACAACTAAATTTTCGGAAGATAATATTAAAGCTTTATCCCCAGATTTTAATTAATTTTTCCCCAAAGATTATCATCTTTCAATATCCAACCTTCATAATCTTCAGTTTTGATATTGCACCATTTATCTTGGCATTTAATAACAATCAAAAGTCTACCTTCACTTAATTTAGCTAAAGGCTCTGAAAATTTTGTTGGTTTCTTAAAGAGAATTTTTTCTGATGTAGTGATTAATGATATATTATTGTCTAATTGTGTCCAATGTATCCAGCCACTATTGTTTTTATGATCAATTATTTTTCTAAAATTTTCCTTCCTATCTATCACTTTTAAGGGGTAGCCAGCTTTTCTATAAATATATTTAATTTGGTAGTCCATACCCGGCCCATACCTAACATGCACTTTATTATGTTTTAAAGTAACATAATAATTTATTTTTTGAGCGAATGATGTAATTGGAAAAAATAATATAACAAAAAGTATTAAATATTTTCGCATATACATCCTTCTCTTTTTTTAAATAACACTTTTCTAAATTTAAGATTTAATAAATCTACAATCAAAATATGTGAAATTAAATTTTTACCGACATTTAAAATTGATTTCAAAACCTCATTAGCTTGTAGACTTCCAGTAACAACTGCGGTTGATCCTAAAATACCGTCTGTTTCACAATCCAAAACTCCCTCTGCTGGTTCACCTTGGTAGAAGCATTTCAAACAGGGACTTTTCTTTAAATTAAAATCAAATGTAAAAATATGTCCCTCAAATTTACTTATAGCTCCAATAATAAGTTTTTTTTTATACTTTAACGAAAATTTATTTAAAAGAAATTTTGCTTTGAAATTATCAGTGCCGTCAACAATAACATCATACTGTTTCAGAATTTTTCCTAAATTTTTATCCTCTGCTTTAATTCTATATATTTTTACTTTTATCTTTTTATTAATTTTATTAATTTTTTTTTTTAAAATATTAACTTTATATTTTCCAACATCATCAGAATTGAACATAACTTGTCGATGTAAATTTGAAATACTCACTTTATCATGGTCCATCATACCAATTGTACCAATACCTGCTCGACAAAGTAAATCAATAACTGGTGTCCCTAAGCCACCACACCCAACAACTAAAACTTTAGCATTTTGAATTTTCTTTTGACCTAAAACTCCAACTTTTTTTAAAACAATCTGTCTTGAATATCTCTCTAGGTCCTTGTTACTAAACATTTACTATTTACCAGTAGATCCAAATCCTCCAGACCCTCTGACTGTCTCTGGTAATTCATTTGTTTCTTCAATTTCTACTTTTAAAATTGGCATTAAAACCATTTGAGCAACTCTATCTTCATCATTGACAGTAAATTCGTCTTTACCATGGTTAAATAAAATAATTTTTAGCTCTCCTCTATAATCACTATCAATTGTACCTGGTGTATTTAGCACACTAATACTTGATTCTACGGCAAGACCAGATCTTGGTCTAATTTGAACCTCTGTATCCTCAGGAATTGCAATCGCAATACCTGTTGGTATCAACATCGACTCATTTGGTTTGATTGTTATAGGTCCATCTACACATGCCATCAGATCCATGCCCGAAGATCCACTAGTTTTATAACTTGGAAGTTTTGCTTTTTGGTTAAGTCTCTTAAATAAAACCTTTACCATTGATTAATTAAGCTCAGAGATAACTCTATCCACTATCTCAGATGCTATTAAAGATTTGTTTTTCTTTAATAACTTTTCACTTTTTTTATTTTTATAAAATATAGAAACTTCATTATCATCTGAGTCAAAACCTATTGTTTTATCAGAAATATCATTTGCAATAATCCAATCACAATTTTTTTGGTCTAATTTTTTCTTTGAATTTATTTCAAGGTTTTGTGATTCTGCTGCAAATCCAATTGTAATCTTTGGTCTAAGTGAATTATGATTTGATATGTTTGATAAAATGTCAATATTTTTTTCTAACTTAAGATCCAAATTTTCGCTTTTTTTAATTTTTTCACTATTGATCTCTTTAACTTTAAAATCTGCTACTGCTGCATTAAAAATAGCAACATCAGTTGGTAGATTTCTGAGAGTTTCCCTAAACATTTCTTCTGCAGTTTTAACTGAAATGAATTTTACTCCTTCAACTGGATCTAAATTTGTTTCTCCAGAAATAAGTGTTGTTTCAAAACCATTATCTCTTAATGATTTAGCTATTTCATAACCTTGCTTACCACTTGATTTATTAGTTATAAATCTTACGGGATCTATAAACTCTTTAGTAGGTCCAGCTGTAACTAATGCCTTATATTTTTTATTTTTTTCAATATTCTTAAAATAATTTTCTATAGTCTCTAATATATATGAAGGTTCTGACATTTTGCCTTTTCCATACTCTCCGCAAGCCATTTCCCCAATTTCAGGGCCAATTATCTTATAACCATAACTTTTTAATTTTAATAAATTTTTTTTAGTTGATTTGTGTTCCCACATTCTGACATTCATAGCTGGGACCAAAAACACTTGTTTATCAGATGCTAAAACAACAGTGCTAGCTAGGTCGTCGGTTAAACCATAACTTAATTTTGATATTGTATTTGCTGTTGCAGGCACAATTAAAATCAAATCTGCCCATCTAGAAAGTGAAATATGATCCATTTCAGCCTCATTTTCTGCACTGAATATGTCTTCATATACTTTTTCTTTCGAAAGTGATGAAATAGATAGAGGTGTTACAAAGTTTTTACCACTCTTTGTAAGTATTGTTTTAACGTTTACATCCTTTTTTTTTAAACCCCTTATCACTTCTAAGCTTTTGTATGCAGATATCCCACCACATATGATAAGAAGTATTTTTTTATTTGTCATGAGAAGAATTAAAATACCAATAGGGTTAAAATTACAAGAGATAATAAGCCAATAATAGATTGGTTTCTAAATGACTTCATTTCTTCTTTTTTAGTATTTAATTCACTATAAGAATTTGAATTTTGGGGTATTTGACCACTTGCAAGGTAATTAAGGGCTTGGTTTGCTTTATCCATTACTTCAGGTAAATTTGGAAGACGTTTTAATACCTCCACAGAATCTTTTAATGTCTCATTAATTGAATTAATAGGATCTTTAGTTTCTTTTAGCCATTTTTCTAGAACAGGTTTGGACGTTTCCCATATGTTTGTTTCAGGATTTAATCTTCTTGCAACTCCTTCAACCACTACCATCGTTTTTTGTAACATGAGTAACTGAGGTTGAGTTTGCATATTAAACTTTTCTGTAACATCAAAAAGTTGTTTTAAAAGTTTTCCACCTGAGATATTTTTTATAGAGTGTCCAAAAATCGGTTCACCGATTGATCTTAATGCTTGAGCAAGATCATTGACAGGCACATTATTAGGGACTAGTCCTGCTGCAAGATGTACCTCTGCAACTTTTTTATAATCTCTTTGTATAAAACCAAATAAAATTTCAGCTAAAAATCTTTTACTAACATTGTCTAACCTACCCATTATGCCAAAATCTATAGGAACAATTTGACCATTGTCATTTACAAAAATATTCCCTTGATGCATATCTGCATGAAAAAAACCATCTCTTACAGCATGCCTTAAGAAATGTTGAATTATATCAGTGGCGATTTTTTTTGTATCAATTGATCTTTTTTCTAGCTCTTCTGTTTCTCTAATAGATACTCCGTCGATCCAATCAAGTGTCATTATATTCTCACTTGTATAATCCCAATAGATCCTAGGAACTTCAAAACCCGCATCATTTTTGGTATTTTCTGCATATTCGTTAGCAGCAGCGGCTTCAAATCTTAAATCCATCTCAAGACTAGTAATTTCTTTCAATAGAAAAACTACCTCAACTAGTTTTAATCGTTTGGTTTTTTTGATAAATGACTCAACGATATAGGCAAAAAGCATCAAAGCATCTACTTCTTCGTTAAAAATTTTTTTTATATCTGGTCTTAATATTTTTATTGCTACGTCTTTAATAACTCCATTATCGTTAATTTGAGCTTTATGTACTTGAGCAATTGAGGCCGCTGCAACTGGTTCACTTATATTTATTATTGAATTATATAATTCATCACCTAAATCCTTTTTAATCATTTCTTTTGCTTTGGATTGTGAAAAAGGTGGAAGCTTATCTTGTAAATTTTCTAATTCCTTTGATAATTTATCACCTATTATGTCAGGTCTTGTTGCTAGGAACTGGCCAAGTTTAATAAATGTTGTACCCATTGATGCTAATGAATTAGATAGTTTTTCACCTTCACTTAAATTATTTAATGACACATCTTTTTTTGTAAAAGAAAGGGAAAGTAATTTAAATATTACATTTATAAGTAAAGGTGGTTTATTAAATTTTGATACAATAGTTAAAACATCTGATTTAGCGAGTTTTCTACCAAGTTTAAATAATGTAATTAATCTTTTGAACATTATATTTTCCAACCAGAATGAATAGCTACTATTCCGCCAGATAAATTTCTATATGAACAATTTTTAAAATTATTTTCTTTCATTAAATCTATCAATTCTTCCTGATTAACAAATTCTTCTATACTTTTAGTCAAATATTCATAAGGGTCTTTATCACCAACAACTGCTTTTCCTATGTGAGGAATTAACTTTGAGTAATTTTTGTATAAGAAATCTAAATTAGAATTTTGAATTTTTGAAAACTCTAAACACATATATCTTCCACCAGGTTTAAGAACTCTGCACGCTTCTGATAAAGATTTATTTAAATTTTTTGTATTCCGTAAACCAAAACTAATTGTATAATAATCAAAAGTGTTATTTTCGAATGGTAATTTTTCTGCCTCTGCTACAACCCATTTTATATTTTTGTAATTCCTTAGTCTTTTTTTACCTTTTTCAATCATTTTATCGTTTGAATCTGAAGAGATAATTTCTCCATTCTTATCTGTATAATCTAAAAATAGTTTTCCTAAATCACCAGTGCCACAAGCAACATCTAAATACTTTTTGTCTTTCGTTGGATTCATCCAATTCATAAGGTTTTTTTTCCAAAGTCTATGAATTCCAAATGACATAAAATCATTCATCAAATCATATTTATCGTAGACTTTATTAAATACTCCTTCGACGAGTCCTGCTTTATTTTGAAGATTTTGTTGCATATAAATTATATTAAAACATTAATATAGTATGAAATGCCTGAATTACCAGAAGTAGAAATTGTTAAACAATCTTTGAATAAGAGTATTACAGGAAAGATTATTAGAGACATATTAATAAAAAATAGAAATTTAAGGTTTAAGATCCCAAAAAATTTTGAAAAAAAAATAATAAAAAAAAAAATTATTAAAGTAGACAGGTTTTCAAAACATTTAATACTCAAATTTGAGGATAGCTCAAATTTAATGATACACCTTGGAATGTCGGGAACTATTCATTTAATAAATAAATCTAGAAAAAAAAATTCGATAACAAACACTAGCTTTTATCATTCTCCATTGTTACCTAAAAAACATAATCATGTAGAAATCAAAATTGATAACTTTAAACTGATTTATAATGATCCTAGAAGATTTGGCTATTTTTCTTATTTTAAAAATGATGAACAAATAATTAATAATTTTAAAAAATATGGACCAGAACCTTTTGATCCTTTGTTTGATAAGAATTATATTTATAATTTTTTTAAAAATAAAAAAAAAAATATTAAGAATTTTTTAATTGATCAAAATTTTGTTTCAGGAATCGGCAACATTTATGCAAGTGAAATATTGTTTTTATGTAAGATTTTACCATCCAAGAAGGTGAGTTTACTTAGTTTAAGTGACTGTCAAAAAATCTCTCATTTTTCAAAAGTAGTTTTAAGAAAAGCAATTGAAAGAGGAGGATCTAGTATCAGAGACTTTATTAATACAAGTGGAGACCAAGGTTCTTTTCAAAAAAATTTTAATGTCTATCAAAGAGAAAATAAAAAATGTTTAAAATATAATTGCGAAGGAACAATACTTAAAAAATTTATTTCAAATAGGTCTAGTTTTTTTTGTAATTTATGTCAAAAATAAGCAATTATTGTATTGACCCAATCATTATCTGAAGATATACACTCACGCTTATGGCGAATACGAAATCAGCAATTAAACGAACTAGAAAAATTAAAAGGCAAACAGCTGTTAACAGATCTAGAAAGAGTCGTTATAGAACTGCATTGAAAAAAATGAACTCTATAATTGAAAAAAAAGATAAAAAAGAGGCTTTAGCATTTCTACCAAAGCTAAATTCTGAATTAATGTCAATTGCAAAAACAGGAATTATTAAAAGACAAAACGCCTCAAGAAACGTATCAAGAA
>CACLPR010000007.1 GCA_902608845.1 uncultured Pelagibacteraceae bacterium | reverse complement strand
AAGTTATTCATAAATTTAATTTTGTTTCAACCGCTGGTGGAGCTTTTTTAGAATATCTTGAAGGCAAAAAACTACCTGGTATAATTGCTTTAAATTGATATGTCAGAACTTAATAAAATTGCTCTTAAGATAATTTCGGATGGTAAAGGTATTCTTGCTGCAGATGAAAGTAATGGAACGATGACTAAAAGACTTGAGTCAGTAAATATAACCTCATCACCAGAAAATAGACTCTTATTTAGGGAAATTCTTTTTTCATCTCAAAGTTTAAAAAAATACATAGGTGGTGTAATCCTTTATGATGAAACAATAAATCAAACAACAAGTTTTGGAAAATCAATACCTAATTTAATTTCCTCTTCTGGTGCACTGCCAGGAATAAAGGTTGATACTGGCGCAAAAGATTTAGCAAATTCTTCTGAGGAAAAAATAACTGAGGGCTTAGATGGACTTAGAGAAAGATTAAAAAGATATTATGAACTTGGGGCAAGATTTACAAAATGGAGAGGTGTTTATAATATAGGTGACAAGTATCCTAGTAAATTAGCAATTAACAGTAATGCTCATGCACTAGCGCGCTATTCAGCCTTAGTGCAAGAAAGTGAAATGGTACCAATAGTCGAACCAGAAATATTAATGGATGGTGATCATTCAGCTGATACTTGTTTAAAAAAAACATCAGAGGTTATAAAAAAATGTTTTGACGAATTAATATCGCATAATGTTGATCTTACAGGCATCATTTTAAAGCCAAATATGATATTACCTGGCAACCATTCAAATGATAAAATCTCTAGTGAGGAAGTTTCTCAAAAAACACTAGAATGTTTAAAAAACTCAGTTCCTACTGAAGTACCAGGAATTGCTTTTTTATCTGGAGGCCAATCAGAAATAGAGGCTACAGAAAACCTAAATTTGATAAATCAAAATAACGATACTAAATTCATAATGACTTACTCATACGGAAGAGCTTTACAGCAAAACGCTCTAAAAGTTTGGTCGAAAAATACTAAAGATATACAATCAACACAAAATACTTTTAACCACAGAGTTAAAATGTGTTCTTTAGCTGCTAAAGGAAGATGGTCGAACGAACTTGAAAATAAATAAAAAAAAATTTATTTATCTTATTTCTCCAAATAGAATAACTAAAAACTTCTATAAAAATCTAAATCTAGTTTTTAAAACAAACAAAGTGAGTATTTTTCAAATGAGATTAAAAACATATTCGATGAAGCAAAAAATGATTATCGGTAAGAAAATTAAAAATATCTGTAAAGTAAATAAAGTGTATTTTTTAGTAAATGATGATCCTTTGCTTGCAAAAAAACTTGATGCTGATGGTTGTCATTTAGGTCAAAATGATATGAAAATCAAAGAAGCCCGTGCTATAATTGGGAATAAAATAATTGGTATTACTTGTCATAACTCAATTAAACTTGCTAAAATTGCAATCAGATCTAATGCTAATTACTTGGCTTTTGGTGCTTTTAATGCAACAAAAACAAAAAAAACAAAATATCAAGCAACTACCAAGATTTTAAACGAAGTAAATAAATTAACCAAAATACCCATTGTAGCAATAGGTGGAATTAATTCTAAAAATTATAAAAATCTATTATTGAATAAAGCTAATTTTTTAGCTATTTCAAGCTACATCTGGAATAATAAAAAATATAAACCACAACAAGCAATAGAAATACTAAGATGAAAATTAATGCTGGAGAAATTAGAGTTGGAATGCTTTTAGAGTATAAAAATGACTTATGGCAAGTTTTGAAAACTCAGCACGTCAAGCCAGGCAAAGGTGGTGCTTTTGCACAAGTAGAAATGAAAAGTGTTGGGAAAAATACAAAATTGAATGAAAGGTTCAGGTCCAGTGAGACAGTTGAGAAAGCATCACTGGAAGAAATAGATTTCAATTATCTTTATTCAGATGAAAATAACTATTTTTTTATGGATCCTAAAACTTTTGAACAAATTGAAATTAAAAAAAATATAATTGGAGAAAAAGGTAAATTATTGACTGAAAATCTTAAGGTTTCAGTTAGTTTTTATAATGATCAAGCAATCTCAATTGAACTTCCAAATCAAATAAATTGTAAAATTGCCACAACTGATGCAGCTTTAAAAGGTCAAACTGTTTCATCATCTTACAAACCTGCAATACTTAACAACGGAATTAAAATACAAGTTCCTCCATTTATAGAGTCTGATGATGAAATTATTTTAGATACAAGAACAATTGAATACGTTAAAAAAATCTAGTTAATGAATTCAATATCCCCTAACTTAAATATCATGATCAAGGCATGCGAAAAGGCATCAAAAGTACTTATTAGAGACTTTGGAGAAATTGAAAACTTGCAAGTTGCAAAAAAAGGACCAAGAGATTTTGTAACAAAGACTGACAAAAGAGTGGAAGAAATTCTAATTGAAGAATTAACTAAAGCAAAAAAAAACTATTCTTTTTTAACTGAGGAAAGCGGAAAAATTGATAATAGTGACAAAGATAAAGTTTGGATTATTGATCCAATTGACGGAACAACAAATTTTTTGCACGGAATACCTCATTTTGCTATTTCACTTGCTTTAAAAGTAGATAACGAAATAAAATCTGCTTTAATACATGATCCGATTAAAAATGAGATATATTTTGCCGAAAAAGATAGTGGAGCATATTTGAATAACCATAGAATAAGAGTTTCAAAGAAAAGTGATATTGAAGATTGTTTATTCTCATCTAACCCTGAAGGTCTGAAGATTATATATCCAAGTTTGAATATGAGAAATTCAGGATGTGCAGCTCTAGATTTGGCTTATGTGGGATCTGGAAGATTGGATGGATTTTTTCAAAATAAAATTAATCTATGGGATATTGCTGCTGGAGTGTTAATAGTTAATGAAGCTGGGGGAGCTACTAATGATTTAACTAAGTATAAAGAGAATTGTGTTAATATAAGAGCCGCTAGTACTAGTATATATGCTAAAATGATGGAAAAATTAGTTAACTTTTAATTGTTTTTATTAGACTTTTTGCTATAAAACCGGCTATGAAAAAAGATATTCATCCTAACTACCACGAAATAAAAGTAGAGATGACAGATGGTAGTCAATTCGTGACTAGATCAACATGGGGTTCTGAGGGAGAAATTTTAAAACTTGAAATTGATCCAAAATCTCACTCGGCTTGGACTGGTGGAAAACAAAAAATTCTAGACAAGGGACGAGTAAGTAAATTTAACAAAAAGTTTCAAAAATTTAGATCCGACTCCAAATAATGAATAATGCACCATTAATGCCAATGGCCACAGCTGTTTGGTTAGTTGAAAATACCTCGTTAACTTTTGAACAAATTGCAAATTTTTGTAAGTTGCACGAGGTTGAAATACAGGGCATAGCTGATGGTGAAGTTGCAAAAGGCATTGTTGGTTATAACCCTATAATAGCTGGTCAGTTAACCAGAGAAGAAATAAATCTTTCTTCAAAAGACCCGAGCCGACCATTAAATCTTCAAGTGAACGAAATTGAGATAGATAGTGATAATAAAAAAACAAAAAAATATATACCACTATCTAAAAGACAAGATAAACCAGACTCAGCGCTTTGGTTGCTAAAACATCACTCAAATTTAAAGGACTCTCAGATTTCTAAACTAGTTGGAATTACAAAAAATTCGGTCACATCTATAAGAAATAAAAGTTATTGGAACTACAATAATTTGAACTCTAAAGATCCTGTGGCGATGGGATTATTTTCTCAGAAAGATCTTTTAGAAGCTTTAGAAAAAGCGGAACGAAGAGTTTTAAGAGAGAGGAAAGAAAAAGAAAAAATTTAACTTGGTAAATAAAAATATGAATTATTATAGACAAATAAAATATAAAGTGCTACCTATTGCCCTTTTTGGAGGTAGTTATTAAAATAGAAGTAAAAGACAATAATATTGAACAAGCTTTAAGAGTTTTAAAGAGAAAACTTCAACGTGATGGTTTCTTTAAAATCATAAAATTGAAAAATACTTATGAAAAGCCTTCTGAAAAAAAGAAAAGGATTCTTCAAGAGAATATAAAAAGAGTTAAAAAACTAAATAAGTTAAAGAATAGAATCTAAAACCGCGGGGTGGAGCAGCCTGGTAGCTCGCAAGGCTCATAACCTTGAGGTCGGCGGTTCAAATCCGTCCCCCGCAACCAATCCTACATTATAAATTTAGATTTTCTTGTGTCTTTTAAAAAACCTTTTACAAACTTTTTATTATTAAATTTTCTAATAAGTTTTTAATCTGCAATATCGCAAAAAATTTTAGTCAGTTACAAACTCTTTACTATTTCCTCTGTCATTTTTTTTGCATCTGCAAATAACATCAGCGTATTGTCTCTGTAAAAAAGATCATTATCAATACCCGCATATCCAGGAGACAAACTTCTTTTTACAAATAATACCGACTTACTTTTTTCTACATCTAATACTGGCATTCCATAAATTGGGCTTTGCGGGTCTGATTTTGCAACAGGATTTGTAACATCGTTTGCACCTATCACATAAGCAACATCACAATTTGCAAAATCATTATTTATTTCCTCTAATTCAAAAACCTCATCATAAGGCACATTGGCTTCCGCTAATAATACATTCATATGTCCTGGCATTCTACCGGCAACTGGATGAATAGCATATGAAACTTTTACTCCATTTTTTTTTAATGCATCTACCATTTCTCTCAAGGCGTGTTGTGCTTGCGCAACTGCCATTCCATATCCTGGAACAATGATAACTGAGGATGCATTTTTCATTAAAAATGCCGCATCATCTGCATTCCCATTTTTTACTGGTTTTTGTTCTTGAGTTGTAGAATTTGTAGCTTGATCAGTTGCTCCCCACCCCCCTAAAATAACATTAAAAAAAGATCTATTCATACCTTTGCACATTATGTAAGAAAGAATAGCTCCTGATGATCCAACTAGTGCTCCTGTGATTATTAATGCAGTATTTTCAAGAGTAAAACCTATTCCAGCCGCAGCCCAACCTGAATATGAATTTAACATCGATATAACCACTGGCATATCTGCTCCACCAATTGGAATGATTAACAATACACCAACCAAAAAAGATATTAAAACAACAGACCAAAATACACTGGATAATTGAGATTTACATAAATAAAATATCAGTAGTATTATGGCTAAACCTAATATTAAATTTATTAAATGCTGACCTTTAAAAGTAATTGGTGCACCTGACATTATTCCCCTAAGTTTTAAAAATGCAATTATAGATCCAGAAAAAGTAATTGCTCCAATCGCTGCACCAAGAGACATTTCAATAAGGCTAGCTAACTTTATTTTACCAACTACTCCTAAATTAAAAGCCTCAGGATTTAAAAAAGCAGAAATTGCAACAAAAACAGCAGCAAGACCTACTAGACTATGAAATCCAGCTACAAGTTCTGGCATTGCAGTCATTGGTATTTTAAAAGCTATAAACGCACCAATTGAACCACCAACTACAAGCATAATTAATACGTATATAAATCCCGTTCCAAAATTTCCAGCAGCTAGAAAAGTCACAATAATTGAAATTGCCATACCTGCAATACCAAAGTAATTACCTCGTCTAGATGTTTCTGGTGAAGATAAACCTCTTAAAGCCAAAATAAATAGAATTCCTGAAATTAAATAAAATAATGCTAATAAATTTGCAGACATACTATTTTTTTTTCTTTTTATACATTTGCAACATTCTCTGGGTGACAAGGAAACCACCAAATATGTTTACTGCCGCTAAAATTATTGCAAGAAAACCAAAAATGCTGGAGGTTTCAAAAATATTTTCTGATGCACCTGCTAAAGCAGCAATTATAGCCCCAACAATTATAACAGACGAAATTGCATTGGTAACTGACATTAGTGGCGTATGTAATGATGGAGTTACACTCCACACAACATAATATCCAACAAAAATTGATAAGATAAATATGCTTAATCTAAATATAAAAGGATCTATTTCCATCACTTTATTTTTGTTTTTTCAATTATTTCATCTTCTAAATTAATTTCAAAAGTTTTTTTTTCTTTATCGAACAAATTGTTTATAAAATTATATATATTCTTAGCATAGAGATTTGAAGCTGAAACAGGTAACTTATTTAATATATTTGCTTCACCCATAATTTTTACTCCATCACTTTCAACAATTTCATTTACTTTTGTTAACTCAGAATTCCCACCTTGTATTGCTGCTAAATCATAAATAACTGAACCATTCTGCATAACATCAATCATGTCTTTTTTTATTATAATAGGTGCTTTTTTTCCTGGTATTAATGCAGTGCAAACAACAATATCAATTTTTTTTAGAGTCTCTTTTAATAAATTTTCTTGTTTTTTTTTAAATTCCTCAGACGCTTCTTTAGCATATCCACCATCGGTTTCTAAATTTTCTGCTCCTTCTACCATTAAAAATTTACCACCTAAACTTTCCACTTGCTCTTTCGAGGCACTCCTTACATCAGTTGCAAAAACTATGGCACCCATTCTTTTCGCAGTTGCAATTGCTTGTAAACCAGCAACTCCCGCACCAATTACTAAAACTTTTGCTGCAGAGATAGTCCCAGCAGCAGTCATCATCATTGGTATTGCTTTTTGAAAATATGAAAACGAGTCAATAACTGCTTTATATCCAGCTAGATTTGCTTGGGAAGATAAAATATCCATTGATTGTGCCCTTGTAATTCTTGGCAAAAGATCAAGAGAAAAACAGTTAATATTTTTGGAAGATACATCTTTTAATTTGTTTTCATTTAAATATGGATTCAGTACTCCAATTAAAATTTGATTTTCTTTTAATTTTGATAAATTTTCATCACTTAATATATTCATCTGTAGAATTGCATCAGATTCACTAATTACTGATACATCATCTGATAGTATACTTGCTCCCTCAATTTCATATTCTTTATCGCTTATACCTAAATGCAATGCATAATTTTTGCTTAAATTAACATCAAGTCCCAAAGATTTATATTTTTTTACAACATCTGGGGTTATAGCAACTCTATTCTCAAATTTTTTATTTTCTGATATTGAACCAATGATCATATTTTATTCAAATTTGGTCTCAAAATCATTTCTGTCTTGCTTTGAATTTAGGATTTTTTTTATTAATTATATATACTCTTCCTCTTCTTCTTACCAATTTTGAGTTAAGATCTCTTTTTTTTAATGATTTAAGTGAACTTGCAATTTTCATAAACTAAATTTTAGTCTTCATAAACGAAGATACATAATCTTTCAAACTTATTTTTCCAAATCTTTTAAAAACTCTATTATTAAAGGACATATTTGTTAAAGCTGAGGCATATCTTTCACCTTTTCTTTGGGGTAGATATTTTATTTTGGTATTAAACATTTTTGCCACATCTATAATTTTATATGATTTTTTATGAGAAATACTGTAATGAGCACATTTATTTAATCTCCAAGCTTCATAACACACTTTCACTGTATCTGAAATATGTGTAAATCTTCTTGATTGATTGCCTGGTCTAACAACTGTTAATGGTTTACCATTTAAAAACTGATTTTCAAAAATTCCTATTACTGTTGCCATTTTTCCAGAATTTATTTGTCCTTTTCCGTAAACATTATAAAAATATATTACTTCATATTTCAGTTTGAACCATTTTTTTAAATTTTCTAATAATTCAAGATTTTTTGATTTTGTAAATGCATATGGTGACAAATTTTTATCATTTCCATTATTTCCTAAGCTAGCAGAAGTTGCTGAATAAATTAATTTTATTTTATTATCTAAACAAAATTTGAAAACTTCTTTTGTACCAATTGAATTTGAATGAAAACATTGGTTAAAATACTTAAAACTTTGAAATATTCTTGCAAATTCTCCAAAATGAAAAATGCATGATATTTTATTTTTATATTTATCTAAAATTTTAAATATTTTCGATGTTTCTCCATTTATATACTTTATTCTCTTTGACTTTATATGATTTTTTTTCGACCCACTAGAATAGTTGTCTATACTTATCAATTTGAGTTTTGTTTTTATTAATAAAAGCTCTAATAAATTTGAACCAATAAACCCAGCGCCTCCTGTAACTACTATATAATTTTTCATCTAGGGTTATAGCCTGGCAATGTCCTACTCTTCCATGTCTTAAGACAAAGTACCATCGGCGCTGAAAGGCTTGACTTCCGAGTTCGGAATGGTATCGGGTATTACACTTTCGCAATAATTACCAGGCATGAAACATATACAAATTGAAATATAAAAAGTCAAATAGTTTAATATTCTAATTTTCCACCTAATTAATATTTATCACTATTTTAAATAGAGAATGTTGTAAAATCTCTTTTTTTTCAAAATTAAATCTTTTTTATACTCACATTTATAATCTGTCCTACACAGCATTTGGTATTCATTAATCATTGAAATTTTTTTAATTGGATAGTGAATTTTAGGAACATCAATTAAATAATTTTCATATTTTTTGTGTTCTTTAATAATTCTATTTAAATTAGAAATATTAGTAAATATTATTATTATTATGATCAAAACTTTAATTTTTTTTTTATCAAGATGTAACTCGTATTTGATAAAATAAAAACTAGTTAAAACTAGAAAAATTAATAAACCACCATAGAAATATCTTACTTGAGGAAAAATATTTAACCAAATTAAAATTGAAAATGCTGAAAATATTATAAAAGTTACTTCATTTTTATTTTTAAAATTTTGTTTACTTATTTCAAACTTTGCAAAAAAGAAAAAAATAAAGAAAATTGTTAGGAAAGTTAAAATAAACTCAAAAACTTTATAAAAAAAATGAGTTTTTAACCAGACTGGAAACCAATTATAAAATTTAAGATATAAATGAGGATCTTCAATATTGTGTAAATTAGAGTTGTAAAAACCCTTGGTATCTAGCTCAAAATAATTGAGCTTCTCTTTTAAATCACTTAAATTCACACCCCAGTTTAAATCAAGACAAGTAAAAGTAACCAAAGGAATAAAACATCCTTCTTTTTGGAAGTTATTAAATAGTATAACTAGCGAAAAAAAAACACATGAAAAGAAATACTTATATAAATTATCTTTGGATATTTTTTTATTCTTAAAGTATTTGTATAGAACGAAAAGATACAAAGGCATTAAAATTATGTTTGGAGTTTTAATAGAAATACTAAATATAAAAAAAAGTGAACCAATTATAAAATTATCAAAATTGTTATAATCTCTATCTATTATATAAAATATTATAAAAAAGTTTAACAAATATATTTGTCCAGGAAGATCATTACCATGCTCACTTAGTCTATTAAGTTTAATTAAAAAAAAAAATAAAATTACAATTGATATATATTTGAATATATCCTGAAGTTTTTTATTGTCGTAAATTTCATAAAGAAAAATTATAAATGATATATAAATCGTATAATTGAATATATAAAAAAAATTTTCGTATAATGGAGGAATAATTGTCAAAGTTTGTAAAAATACAGTAAGTGGTTGATAACCAAATACAGGATCCAAATTATGCAATCCAAATGTCAAATCCTTGTTCAGATAAGTTAATACAGAACTAAAATGATGATGAAAATCATCGTGTGGCTTAATGACAATAATACAAGTAAATAATAAAAAATATATTAATGAGTAATTAAAAAAAAAATTTTTTTTTAAAAAGAATTTAAGTGATATTGCAAAACCTAAAAATAAAACAACAATATTTGAAAGTGAATTTATTTTAAAAAAAACGTAAATAAAATACTGTATTAATATTAAAGCTATAAAACCTAAAAAAAAATTGCAGGAAAACGGAGCTGTTGAATGTTTTAAAAACGATTTTCTTACAATATATCCATACCCAAGTGTTGAGAAAAGATAAACATATCCAAGCACAAAAATAAAAATAGTATTGGAAAAACTAATTAATGACATTACAAAAAATTTAATTTATATGAATAATTTATGGAATCAAAACCTTTTTCGAATAAGATTAATGGAAATGGTATAATAATAGAAAATAAAAATAAATTTTCAAATAAAGATATTTTAAATATCAAAAAAATATTTGAAAATAAGGGTTTAATAATTTTTAGAAATTGCAAGTTTAACCCAAATAATCTTCTTAACTTTACAGATAAATTTACTTATCAATATTCAAATGATGCAACAAGAAGAGAGGATAAATTTGGTTCAAAGAAAATTAAAAGTGTAGATAAAGGATTTAAAGAAATAAAGTTACATAGCGAGACTAGTTTTTCAACAAATAGGCCTGAAATTATTTGGTTCTATTGTAAAATTGAGGCGGAGAAAGACGGTCAAACAACAATTTGTGATGGGATGAAACTTTGGGAACTTTTTGATTTTAATTTAAAAAATTTTTTCTTGAAAAATCCAATTAAATATAAATTGAAAATACCAATTCCAGGAATGAAAGCCCAAAATAAAAAGAAAAAAAAGTGGATTTTGTCTTCCTTGGGAACTTTTGATGCTGAATATAATTACAGAAAAAGCCAAATTGAATTTTCACTTTTAAGGTTTGCTGTTACAGAAAGTAGAATTCCAGATAAATTATGTTTTGCTAATCATCTCATGATTGATTTAAATAGTGAACCTCAAATAATATCAAGAACTTTAAGTAATAGTAAAAGAATACCTATACAAATCTTAAAAGAAATAAAGAATATTGCAAAAAAAATTACCATAGATTTTAATTGGAAAAAAAATGATTTAATGATGATAGATAATTATAGATTCATGCATGGTAGAAGACCTTATTCAAATAACTCAAAAAGAGAAATTGTTAATATTCAATCAAGATATGCCAACTTTGGTTTCGGAAACTATACTAGAAATAGAATTTAGACTCTATTATTAGATAAATAAAAATAATTACTTAAAATAAAAAAAAATATGAATGAGTTATAATTATTGAAAAAACTTCCAGTAGTTTGAAACGGAAATAAAAAACAAACAAGAAATAAAATTAGCAAAGTTTTATATTTTTTGTTCTCAATAATAAATTTTTTATTAAAAATTAGAATAATAAATATTAGAAATAATATAATACCAATTACTCCAAGTTCACTTATAATTTCTAAATAATAGTTATGAGGATGAGTGCTGCAGTTACTATTAGAAAATTCATATATTTTTCCAAAACACATATTTCTAAAAGTTTTTAGGCCTGTGCCAAAAACTATGTTATTTTTTGCAATTAATATCGCATTTTCGAATAAATCTAGGTGTCCTGATAATGGGTTAATTAATTTATTATTATCTTTAATCTCAAGATTTGTTATTTTTAAATCTTGTATTTGATTTTTATTCTTATTTAATTCAGGCTTTTTTTTATTTAAAGATTTATCCTCTAAATTTATTTTAGTATTATTGACATTTACTTTTAAGAATTTGAGATCTTTAATAACTGGCAAGAAATAGTATCTATCAAAAACGTTTTTTATTGTAATTTTAGAGTTCTTATCTACAAGTTTCAAAGAAGCTTTTTTATAATAATTTTCATAAGTGAAATTAAACTGAATAAAGATAACAGAGGTAAATATTAAAATTCCTACCAAAAATGATTTGGCTAACATCAATCGCAATTCTGAAACAAAAAGAAATATTAAACAAAAAAACATAAAAAATTTAATAGTTGCCGATCTCTCACCGGTAAAAATAATTGCACAAATTAACAATCCCAAAACTAATATATTTTTAATTTGATTTTTTTTTTTATTTTTAAATAAAAAAATAAAAATCAACCAAGAAAAATTAAATAAAAATGAACCCAGAATAAACTCATCCTTAAACAAGCCAGAAATTCTTGAAAATGTGTAACCACTATCAACTTTGTATCCCAAAATATTAAAACCTAATACAGATTGAATAAGTACATCGATTGATAAAACAAACAAACAAAAAATAAAAAAATTTACGAAGGAAAAATATTTAAATTTATAAATTTTTTTAATAACAAAAAATAATGTTATTAATAAAAAATACCTGAAAAATGTAAAACTTTTTAATAAATGTGGATCATTTTCAATATTTATTAAACCGTTTAAAGCTATATATAATGAAAATATAAAAAAAAAGATAATATAATATTTTTCAAATTCATTAGAAAAAAAATATTTTTTAAAGCTAAAGAAAAAAAATGTTATCAAAAATAAGAGGAATAACATTTCAATAATTACAACACTAAAAACAAATCCTATTGGTATCAAAAATAGAAAAAAATATACAAAATTTTTTAATACATTCTGATTAGTCATTTTTAAAGTTACGTAAAAAATTGTATATTAAAATAAAAAATATAAATGAAGTATAAAATATATATTTAAGTATTATCTCATCATTATAAAAAAAAGTAGAAAACAAAATTGTTGGAAAATAAATAATTAAAATTATTAAAGCTACAGAAGAATTTAAAATGTTTTTACTTTTGTTAACAAAAAAAAGTTTGTTTTCAATTATTTTTAGGATTAAATGATGTAAATGTTTATTATCTGCGGAAGTAGGTTTTTTTTTATTAAAAAATATTCTCCTAAAAAAACTTATAAACATTTCGGTAAAAGGAAAAATCATTAAATTAGCGTAATACCATATAGAAATTTTATCATAAGAAATATTAATAGATAATAAGATAACGAAAGATGAAACAAGTGCACCAAAAAAATATGCACCACCGTCACCCATAAAAATTAAAGGTTTTGGATAATTAAAGAAGAAAAGAGAAATAACTAAATATAAAATAATTTCAAAAATAATTTTGAATTCATAAATAAATATTTTTTCTGAATTAAGAACTATAAATATTGAGGTTAAAATGGATAGAATATAGATATTAAGATTGCCATTTACACCATCAATAAAATTAAAACTATGTATGACAGTATTTATACAGAATATAGTTACTAAGATCTTAATATAATTATTATTATTATAGAGGTTATCAACTAAATTTAAGCCAAGATTTAAATTGTTTATAAAAAAGTTATTACTCATTACAAAATATGTAGAAATTATTAATATTAAAAATAATCTCCATGTAAATTTGTCGGTAGATTTATAATCCTCAAAAATCCCAATCGAAGATACAGCTAATGCAAAAATAAAAAAATTAAATAGATTGCTTGGTAGAGTATAAAGCTCTAAAAAAATAAATATTATAAGATTAAAAAATACTAATAGACCACCTAATTTAAAAACTTTCAAATCATGAATAGCATGTTTTTTATCAATTCTATCCAAGAATAAATTTTTTGTGTTAAATTTTGATACTATAAAAATTATAAAAGTGTTTATAAAAAAAAATAATAGAAAATATTGAAACATTAACTATTTTTAAACCAAATTCTCCTATTTACAATGTCAGTATAGCTTAAAATAATCTTTAGTACTTTTAGAGATGTATTATTAGAGTTATAATCTACCACCTTATCCCTCTTAGTAAAATTTTTATTATCCGTGACGAGTTTAATGGATTTAATAATTCTATCATATTCAATTCCTGTCATGACAAGTGTCCCAGCGTCCATACCCTCTGGTCTCTCATGAGAGTCTCTAATAGTTAATGCAGGAAAATTTAATAGATCAGACTCTTCAGTAATGGTTCCACTATCGGACAAAGTACAGAAAGAATTAACTTGCAAATTGTTATAATCAAAAAAACCTAATGGTTTTGAAAAAATTATATTTTTATCACTTTTAAGCAACTTTAGTTTATTTAATCTTATTTTGGTTCTTGGATGAGTTGAAATTATACATTTTTTTTTATAATTTTTGCTAATTTTTTTAATACAACTAATTATTTCTTTTAACCTTAACTTATCATCTACATTTTCTTCTCTATGAAAACTAAATAAAAAAAAATTTTTTCTTTTTAGTTTTAATTTTTCAAGGATCTTAGATCTTTTTATTTTAAAGAGGTTAGATGAGAGAACATCTTTCATACATGAGCCAACCTTAATTATTAAATCCTGTCTAATACCCTCGCCTATTAAATATCTTCTTGCGTGTTCTGTAAGTACTAAATTAACATCACTTATATGGTCAATTAATCTCCTATTCACTTCCTCAGGCACATTTTCATCAAAACTTCTATTACCTGCTTCTAAATGAAAAATTGGAATTTTTTTTTTCTTTAAAGCTATTGCTGACAGACAGCTGTTTGTATCTCCATAAATAAGAGATGCGTCAGGTTTTATTTTATCTAGTAATTTATCTAACGAAATAAATAATTTTCCTATTGAACCTAAAACTGTTTCTGATTTAATATTTAAAAAATAATCTGGTTTTCTAATTTTCAAATCTTTAAAAAAAATTTCATTTAATTCATAATCAAAATTTTGTCCTGTGTGTATTAAGGTATGGTTAAAATACTTATCTAAAAGTGGTATTATTTTTGATAATTTAATTAATTCAGGTCGGGTGCCTACGATGGTAACAAAATTCATTTAACTTGGTAATTTATTTAATAAGATATTATAATTTTTATCAATTATTTTATTTGTAATCAGTAATTTTTCTACTTGTTTTAAATTAAGTAGGGGTTTTTCAGATGAATATTTATCTTTAATTTTCATTAATTTTTCATTAGAAGACAATTCAGGTAACATTGGTGCTATTTTAAAATAATTTTTCAATTTGTAACAAATTTGTGCCTCTTCCTCTGTTACCATTACTTCATGAATTTTTTCTCCTGGTCTGCTACCAATAACTTTTATTTTTCCATTATATTTTTTATTTTTAGAAAGAACTTTAGCTAAATCCTCTACTTTGCAAGATGGAGCTTTGGGTACTATGGTATCTCCTGATTTACCATATTTAATTGCAAAGAAAATTGTATCAACAGCTTGATCAAGATTTAACAAAAATCTTGTCATGCGTTTATCGGTCAAGGTTAAATTTTTATTGTTTTCAATTTGGTGTGCAAACAAAGGAATAACCGAACCTCTTGAAGCGATTACATTACCGTATCTTACATTTAAAATTTTTGTTTTTTTTAGAAATATATTTGAGGCTATTAAAATTCTTTCTTGAATAGCTTTAGTCATCCCCATGACATTAATAGGCGATGAAGCTTTATCTGTACTAATTCCAACAACAGTATGAATTTTTAAATCATGATCATGAATACATTTAATTAAATTAATAGACCCAAAACAATTTGTTAATAGTGCTTGCTCAGGAAAATATTCGCAGACAGGTACATGTTTTAATGCTGCTGCGTTTACGACAATATCAGTACCTTTTAAACTAGATAATATATCATCATAGTTTCTAATATCGCCAATTCTAAACTCTAATAATCTTTTAAAATTGTTAAAAATTATACTGTCCGATTTTTTTGAGGTGTTAAGCCATTTAACACGCATGTCATGTTGTTTACTTTCATCTCTTGAAAAAACTATTATTTTTTTCGGTTGGCCCATTTCATTAGTTAAGATACGTTCAATAAGTCTCTGTCCAAGAGATCCTGTACCACCAGTTACCAAAATAGTTTTATTTTTAAATATCATTTTTTAAATATCTCATATCTGATATCATTTTATCCCAATTTGGCACCTTATATTTTATTTTTTTAAAAAATCTTTTTGAATTTAAAGTTCTATCACAGTAAAAAACGTTATTTTTTAGTAATTTTATTGGAAGATCAAAGTGATTTATAATCAAATCTAATAAATCATATTTGCTAATTTTATAAGATGATAAATTATAAAGACCATCAATTGGAATATTATGCTTAATTAATTTGTAAATAATTTTAGATAGCTCGAATGTTGTAAAACCATTATAAAATGCCTTTTTGAAACCGTATACCCTTTTTTTTTTGTAATTAAGTATCCACTCAAATAGACCAGTTTTATTTCTTAACTCATAACCAATAAAGCTAGTTCTTAAGGTTAAACAATTAGGATAATTTATTTCACCTAGTTTTTTTGAGACACCATAAGTATCTTCAGCATCAGGTATATCTGTTTCTAAGTAGTTTCCTTTATCACCAGAAAAAACACAATCTGTACTTAGTTGGATTAGTTTAATTTTATTCACATTTGAAGTTTTGGCTAATTTATGAGGAAGTATTGAATTTAAAAAAAAAGTATTTTCTATATTATTTATTTGCTCTCTATACTTTATGACTCCAATTGTGTTAATAATACAGCTTGGTTTTACTTTATTGATAATTTTATTTATGTCATTGTAATTGTTTATTGGATCATAATAATAAATATTTTTTTTATTTTTTTTACTTCTCGCTGTTCCAAAAACTTTAATTTTGTTTTTTATTAAATATTTATATAATTGATGGCCTATCATACTTGAGACGCCTAAAATCAATATTTTTTTCATTTATCTAAATCCAAATAATTTCTTTTATCCATAATATAATCAGCAATATTATTGTATATTTTATTGTTATCTATTTTGCTTAACTCATTAATTGTAATATTTGTAATTTTCGCATCATTAAAGTAATCTAAATTAAATAATTTTCTAAATTTAGATATATATATAAATTTTTCTAATAAACTAAACTCATCATTATTAAGACTTTTATTGTATCCATTTTTGATCATTTCGATGAAATTATCATGGGATATAATATCTTGTGTAAACCCTCTATATTTATAAAAGGCTTTGCCTGCTACTAATGTTTTAAGTCGCATATAACTAAATTCTAAACCCAATGTGGAAGTATATACAATTCTATGGTTAGAAATATTTGCTAAAGTATAACTTGAAATATTGGAGTTTGCTTCAACTAGAAAAAGATTATTTTTTATAAACTTTGCGTACTCTTCTTTTATGAATTGGTCTAGAGGTCTTGACGATCTTTGATGAAAATTAACTTTTTTTTCAGCTGGGTGACATCTTATAACTACATTGTAATTATTATTATCGTGAGCAAATTTCACAATTTTTTCGATGAAATCAAATGGATCTTCATATGAATCATTTAAACCAATGTTAGTGGAGTCCCAATCAGTATTTGGAAATATTGATATTGTTTCATTTTTTAAATCTAATTTTAAATTTTTTAAAACAATATCTTTCTTTTCTATAACATTTTCATCGTAATATTTCCAAGGTGTATTAAGACTTTTAGACTGAAGGTGCATATAACTTTCAATTATTTTTTTTTCTTTATCATATAATTCTGAATTCTTAAGTTTATTCCATAATGATTGAGATATATTTTGTTCATGAGCTATTTCATTTTTAGAAAACATAGTCTTAAAACCTTGATTGAATATATCCCATGTATAACAGTCTATATTTTTTTGAATTGCTTGTTTATACAAAATACCTGTTTGTATATTTTTGCCATTAATAGTTACAATTTTCACAGGTTTTAATTTTTCAATTATTTTTGAAATTGAAAGAGCAGTTTTTAAGGTGGTTATGTATAATTTTTTAATAACTTTTACATTTGATTTTATATCCTTTAACTTTCCTTTAAAATAATGAAGAAAACTCGCATTAAAGTTTGAGGCATAATCAATTCCATCTAGTTTAAGAATTTTAAATTTATTTTTACTGAAATCCTCAAAATTCAATTCACTTTGTTTTTTTATTTCTTGAGGGATAATGTATTCATGACCAAAGGATTTAATTTTAATTAAATTACTTATTTTGCAAATTTGACAATTAGGTTTTTTGATTGAATAAGTCATTCTCTCACAATACTGATTTCCTGAGCAAACAAGAAATTTTACATTATAGCCTCTTTTTTTTAAAATATTTCCTAATATGTAATTTAACCAAGAAAAATCCTCGTGATATTGGTTATTTATTAATATTAACTTTTTAGAATTAGAATTTTTTATTTTTGGTAAAAAAAAAAAAAATTTTATAATTAAATGTAAATCTTTTATTAACTCAGAATAAATTTGTTTTAGAATTTTCATATGTTTTTATACCTGATAAAAATCTTTTATAAAATATTTTATGATTATAATTTTTTTTGTGGTAATTTTTAGCATTAGTACTAAAGTTTTTTAAACCAGATTTTTTTAATTTTAAGACTTTATTTAAAATGTTGTTAATTGATTTAAATGTGTAATTGTTAATGTAATATCCACATTTTGCATCTTTAACTATACTTGATGCTTCTCCATTTACAAATGATATTATTGGCTTGGAAGCAGCCATATAAGCAATTAATTTGTTTGGAACAGTAATTGAAAATACTTTTTTATTTTTTAATGTTATAAGCATAAAATCAGCTAGTGAAAAATATAAAGGCATTTGTTTTAATTTTTTATGCCCAAATAGAATAATATTATCTAACTTATTTTTTTTTTTTAATTTTTTTAAATAATTAAATTTAGATCCTGTGCCTACTATTAAAAATTTCAAATTTTTGTTTTTAAACTTTTTAGCGATATTAATAATAAGTTTTAAATTTTGAGCGTCTCCCAAATTTCCAGCAAACATAATATTAATAGTTTTATCTAAACCGAGTTTTTTTCTAAAAGTGCTTGAATTATTTGGTTTTATAATTTTTTGAATTAAATTTGGTAAATAGAAAATATTTTTTTTTTTATTTAGTTTTTTTTTTAAATAGTCCTTCATAGACTTTGATTGTGTAAAAATAATATCAGCACTATTGTAAATTTTTTTGGATATACTGCCGATAAACTTATAAATATTTTTTGACTTTATGTGAGAAGTACCTTGAATTGTTTCTGGCCACAAATCTTGAACCCAAATTATTAATGGTATTTTTTTTAAACGTGATAAAAGTATTGCTGGTATTGCTGATGTTACTGGGGAGGTTTGATAAACAAAAATATAATCATATCTTTTAAAAATTAAAAAAATATAAAAATAGTCCCGAAAACAACAAAAGAGAAGTAGTTCAATATTAGCAATAGATTTGATGCTCTGTACCTTGGTATTACGGGACATCTTAATAAATCAAAGTTTTTGTATTTATCAAATGTTTTATTGAAAAAGTTAAACCCTGAGTAAAATTTTCCCTCTGGATAATTAGGTTTTCCTGTGAATATATCTATCTCGTTTTTGTTTTTTTTTAAAAGTTCTGCTACTTCATTTATAATGAATTGTTCAGGCCAAAAGTATTGGCTTAATACAAGTATTTTCATATTTATTTATATAAATTTATATATTCGTTAATTCTTGCATTAAAAGATAGATTTTTAATTATATAGTTTTTTGCGTTTAACGTTTTTTTCTTCCAATAATCATAATTATTAAATATTTCTTCGACAGTTCTTTTAAATTCCTCAAGATCATCAAAATTGACCAATGCACCTGCATCCAATCTTTTAATATCCTCACCACTCCCTGTATTTCTTGTTACTAATATAGGAGTTTCACACAAGACCGCTTCTATGGGAGCCCACGCTCCTTGTTCTAATCTAGAAAGTTGAACGACTAAATCAGAGTCATATAAAGCATCATTTTTTTTATCGCCAGACAAAAAACCGATAAACTTGACATTTTCTTCAATTTTTAATTTTTTAACTAGTTTTTTAGTTTCTTGCAAATATCCATCATCAGATCCAATTAAACATAATATATAATCTTTATCTAAATTATTTATGAGTTTCGCAAATCCCTTAACTAAAAAATCAACACCTTTAATATAATGAATTCTTCCTAAAAAACTAATGATCTTTTTATTTTCAGGGATATTATATTCTCTTTTAAATTTATTTTTTTCAAATACTCTTTTAAATTCATCAGTATCAAAGGGTGGTGAAATAATTTTTATTTTTTGTTCATTTAAAGTTGGATCTAAATCTAAATATTCTTTTTTTCCCTACCTCTGTTTCAGCAACTAAATACTTTGCATCACGTAAAATTTTTTTTCCAATTAAAAAATCAAAAGCCTTTTTTAAAAAAATTTTTTTTGTAAAATAAGGAACTGACCCATGAGCATCCATTATATAATCTTTTTTATAAATTTTACAAAACAAATAAATAATTATATTTTGAAATGTTCTGAATACATGCATATGAACTATATCAAAAGATTTAAGCTCTTTAAGTAAAAAAAATATATACCCAGGTGTTATTGAAAAACCAAACTTATCTAAATATGATTTAAAAACTTTAAATTCCGTTTTTTTTTAGTTTTAAAGAAAGGTTTTTATCAAAATTATAAGAACCACACAAAATTGTATTTTTAATATTCTTTTTTTCTAAAGCTTTGCATAATTTAAACATTAAGTCAGAAGTACCACCTGCAAACTTAATGGAGAAAAAAATATAAGCCTGCAAAACTTTCATTTAATTGAATTTCTTATTTTTTTATACAGACTACTTGAATCTATTTTAGATAATTTGAGCAAATGCTCTCTGTCACCAACTTCTTTAATAAACTTATTTTCAATACCGTATGATTGGAAAACTTTTGGTTTTATAGAATTATTCATACATACATCTGCTATACCACTTGCTAATCCTCCGATTTTAGAATTTTCCTCAACAACAAATATTTTTGAATTATCGTTACATAACCTCTTTATAGCAATGTTATCTAAAGGTTTGAGCGTATGACAACTAACGAGAGATGGATAAATATTATTATCATTTAATTTTTTGCAAACTTGAAATAGATCATTCACAATACCCCCAATTGAAAAAATTATTATATCTTTACCATCAATCAAAAGTGACATTTTCCCAAATATAAATTTGTTCTTCTTTAATCTCTTCTTAGGAGTTATGTGATCTGAAACTTTTCGCTTCTTGTCTAATCTAAAGTAAAATAATCCCCTTTTCATTGCCATAAATTTTGTTGCTTGCTCAGTCTCTAATTCATCAAAAGGCGATATGATATTTACCTCTGGAATTGCTCTCATAATACTTAGATCTTCCGTGGCATGATGTGAAAAACCAAGTTGTCCATAACTGAAACCACCACCAACATTAACTATTTTAATATTTGCACCATGATATGCAGCATCATTTCTTATTTGCTCCAAACACCTTAATGTTGGAAAATTACCAAGAGAATAAACAAAAACATTAAACCCTTTTTTTAGATAGTCCAGTAGCGATACCTATCATATTTTGTTCAGCGACACCTACATTTATAAAATTATTTGGATATTTTTTTTATAAAATTATCCAAAACACCAAATCCTAAATCTGCAGTAACAAGCATTAACTTTTTATTTTTTTTTATCATTTTAGAAAATGTTTTTATAAATGTATCTCTCATAAATTTTATAGTTTACTTTCAAGTTCTTTTTTTGCAGAAAAATACTCTTTCTCATTGGGTGCTCTATAATGCCATAAAACTGAGTTTTGCATGAATGATACACCATTACCTTTTACAGTATGAGCAATAATACAAATTGGTTTATTAGATTTATTTATTTTTGCAAAATTATTCTTTAAAGATTTATAATTATGTCCATCAGTTTGAATTACTTTCCATCCAAATGATTGCCATTTTTTAACAAATGGCTCTAATTTTATAGTTTGACTTACTTTTTTTAAACTTTGAATTTTATTGTAATCAATTACACAAATTAAATTGTTTAAATTAAAGTGAGCAGCAAATAATGCAGCCTCCCATACTGATCCCTCATCACACTCACCATCACTCATTAAAACAAATGTTTTTTTTTTATTTTTATTTAACTTATTTCCATATGCAAGACCACATCCGATCGACAAGCCGTGCCCTAAAGATCCAGTTGAAATTTCGACCCCCTCTACACCATGATGCGATACATGTCCACTTAACTTGGAACCATTTTTATAATATGTATTTAATTTTCTTTCTGAAATTATTTTAAGATATGAAAGGCATGTATACAATCCTAGTCCAGCGTGTCCTTTGCTTAGAATAAAATCGTGATTTGGACTTTTATTTTTAAATTTTATTATTTTAATATAAATATATAAGATTATATCCAAACATGAGAAAATAGAACCAATATGAGAGGCTCTTGTATCATTTATTATTTTTAAAATTTTTAATCTAAGTTTATTTGAAATACTTTTAAATTTATTTTGATCTTTAATCATAAAATCTTTTAATTAAATTTGAGATATGTATGACCTCACTCTGAGAGACAGATATATTCATTGGGAGCATAACCAAATCTTTAAAAATTTTGTTACTTTTGTTATCCACCTCTCCCATTTTTAATTTTTTAAAATTATTAAGTGATTTTCCTCCCCATTGTCTAAGAGTCCCTACGTTATTAGCTTTTAAATATTTGCACAATTTATCGCTATTTAATGCATAAATTTCATAGTTTTGGTATGAGTCAAAATTATTTGAATTTATTTTTGGCTCTGGTGGTAATTTTAACTGCCGAACTGACTTTAATTCTCTGTTATATATCTTGGCGAGCGATCGTCTTTTTTTAATAAATCCGGGCACCTTTTTCAAAAGATAATCAAGTGTTGCAGCTTCTATATTATCTAGTCTTGCATTAAAACCCCAAATAGAAATATTATTTTCATGTCTTCCATGATCTCTTAAAGCTAAAATTTTTTTATAAATTGATTGGTTGTTAGTTATAACTGCACCACCATCACCTAAACAACCTAAAATTTTTGCAGGGTAAAAACTGAAGCATCCTCCGTAACCAAAAGTTCCAGAATGATAATTCTTATAATATGCTCCAAGAGCTTGAGCCGAATCCTCAAAAACTTTCAGTTTGTACTTCTTTGCAATTTTTAATATTTTTTCCATATTAGCAATTCTACCATTAAGTTGAGTAACAATAATTGCTTTGGTTTTATAAGTAATTTTTTTTTCAATTTTTTTTTCGTCAATAAGATAATCATCTTCTTTTATATCTAGTAAAACTGGTTTTGCTCCCGTAAAATAAACCGCACTAGCTGTGGCTATCATTGTATGCATTGAAAGTAAGACTTCATCACCTTTTTTAATACCCGCTGCAATTAACAACATTTGAAGTCCATCCGTAGCATTTGATACACCAATGCAATATTTTGAGTTTGTAAATTTTGCAAAATTTTTCTCAAAGTCCGATAATTCCTTTTGCATTATATATCTTCCTGCTCTTGCAACTTTATCCACTATTTTTATTATTTTTTTTCCATGTAAACTATAAAGATGCTTGTATCTATAAAACGGAATATTTTTTTTCATAAATCAATAGATATTTTCTGTTGAAACATTCTCCCAATCAAAATTGAAGGGTTTATTAGATGATTGACAATAATAAACAAGTAGATCCCTGTGGCTCGTTTTTGGTGATTGTGCTCTATGTAAACAATAATTAGTATTTATAAAATAAGCATCGTTTTCATAAAATGTCATTTTTCTTTTACAATTCATAACTGCAATTTTTTTAGCTAAATTAATTTTACTAAAGATAAAAGGATTTCGTCTGTATAATTTCTTTGTCTCATGCTTTGTTATAAATTCCATAGGTCCAGAATTTTCGTCAATTTTATCTAATGAAATAAATATTTTAACAGAGTCAGTCCTTGATCCATCGTTATGCCACGCAATTGTTGATCCATATGAAGTTGTATCACTAAAATTTGTATTTTCATTTTTTAATATTCTATAAATATGAACATTTGTTACTTTAAAATGTCCATGATAATAATTTTCTAAAATATTATACATTTCATTATTAAATATATTCTTTACCTCAGAAAATTTTTTAAAGAATTCTGGGTTATCAAGGCTTGAAAAATCATATCGTAAACTTGTTCTTAACTCGGGAATATTTGAAATTTCATTAAAGAATTTTTTTTTAAGTTTTTCTACTTCGTCTAATGATATGACTCTGTTTATTTTTGTAAAACCATATTTTTTAAAATATTCTACTTCATCAACTGATTTTATTGATTTATCTATTTTATTTCTTTTAATTGCCAATTTGCCTTGAATATTTTTTCTAAGGGTAGAATCATTCCCATAAAAAATACGGCCAAATATAATATCTAAAGGATTTCTTAAAATTAAAATTTTAAATATTTTATTAATTAATTTGTTAATCATGTGTCTGATTTAGCCTCAACAAATATCACCTTATAATTTAAACATTTCTCTAATGGTGAAATTGGTCTGTAATTATAATTGTAGCTTTCCATATCATCTTTTATTGAATGTGGCAAAATATAAAAATTTTTGTCTACAAAAAAAATAATAATTTTTTTCAAAAAATTTAATTTTAAAAAATTAAATAATTTTTTAACTATTGATCTTATTTTTAAAATTGTTGAAATTTTTTTTTGATTACCAATTTCATAGGAACCATAAAAATTTGCAGAGAAACCATTTTTTTTTAAAATAGAATTTAATTCATCTACTTGATAATATTTAGATTGATTGTCCCATTTTGAATCAAATCCAGGCATATCTTTATTTGACATATCAAATACTATTTGGCCATTTTGATTAAGTATTTTTTTAGAAACATCTAAAAATTCATTTATGTCAAGATAATAAACTGTTGCAAGACAAATAATGATATCAAATTTTTGATTTAATTTTTTAATTTCTTTAAGTTTTAATATAAAAAATTTATTCTCATACTTACTGTTATTTTTTTTTGCTAAGTTAATTTGTTCATCATTTATATCAGTTCCGATATAATCTTTCGAATTTTGGTATAAATACTCAAATCCTAACCCAAAACCACAACCTATTTCTAATATACTTTTATTATCTACAAATTTTTTTGCAAAAAAATATCTATTTTTTATTACTTCTAAATTATTTTTAGATATTCTATATCTCATTATTGTTAGTTTTAAATTTGTCAATTTCAGTTAAAATGAAAATCATCATGAAAAAAAAACAAAAAGTTGATACGATTCATAAAAAAAATAGGCCCACCAAATGAAGCAAGAAAATAAATCAAGTAAATAAATATTGTAGGAACAAAAAACTTACTAGTTAAAATCTTTAAATTTTTTATAATTTGAAATAATAGAACAAATAAAATTGTCATGAATAAAATTAAAGATATTAAGCCAGTGTGATATAGCAAATAATAGTGAAGTTGATCGTAGCTTAGTTTTGTAATGGGGCCAAAACCAAGAAACTTTTTCTCTGACAGAACATGTCTTAATGGTAGACTTATTTCACCCCCATATCTTCCACCACTTAAATAAAAAATATAATATTTAATTTTTTTAATAATTGGACTTTCTTTTTTTCTTTCAAAATTATCTTGGATTCCATATAAAATTTTAATTTGATCTGTGTTATAAGTACCCTCTAATGATCTAGAGTTAAATACATCTAATTGAGCATCAGCACCCTTTGCTTTCGCATACGAATTATCTTGAATTCTTGTTTTCTCTCTTATTATTTGTTCTTCAAACTCACATTTAATTGCTAATTCTTTACAAAATATGTTTACGTATCTTAATGCATGAGTGTAATAATTGTTATATCCATTCCATCTTAATGTTCCAAGAGTAATTAATAATGTCAAAAAAATTAAGAAAATAAATTTAAATAAATTTGATTTTAACAAAAATTTGAATTTATCCCTAAAAATAAAAATAAAAATTAGCAATCCAGGAATAATTAAATGAGATGTGACCCTAGAAGTTGGGATTAATGATCCAATTAATAACAAAAAGAAACAAATTGTAAAAAATTTAAAACTTATTTGTCTATTAGTATTTTCTTTTAAATTTCGAAAATATAAAATAAATAATAAAAAGAGTGAGGACCCAGTTATAGTTGCTGCTTGTATAGGCATATTAAATATTCCGCTAGATCTTCCAGCAGATAAACTAATCCATCCAATACTTGATGAATTAAATAGATATGATTTCATCTCTTTTTTTATTTGATCATCAGCTACAGCTCTATCAATATAATCAATTCCGGCATTACTAAATTCTATGCCAGAATAAGCTCTATCTACAATACTGATTAAAGAGCAAAATAAACTTTGTTTTGTACTAAAAAATACATTGCAGTTAGTATCTATATTTACTACTAATAGTTCGAAAAGGCCATAAAGTGAATTGAGACTAACCAAGGACACTGTAGTAAATAAAAAAATATTGATATTCTTTTCTCTATCTTTTGAGAGGAAAAATATTAAAGATAAGAAAGTAATACATATTACTTGAAAATAATTATCTAAATTTGAAAGTGTTATTACCAGACTGGTAAGGCCGTTGATTTTTATAGTGTTAAAATTATTTGATAAAGTTACATTTAACAAAGAAAAAAGTGCAAATAAAATGAAAATTGATATTAGAATAAATACAAAAAGAGAACTTTTATTTACATAGCAAAATCTTTTAATTGAACTTATATCAAACTTTGATTTAATTGTTGTAAATATAAGGTGTAAAAAATAAAAAATTGTTAAGAGATAAATCGTTAAATGATCGTACCTATAACTGTAATAAAATGTTGGTAAAAAGAATGATAATATTAAGAAAAACAAAAAAGTTTGTTCAAATCCAGTGAAATTTTTTTTTATAAAATATTTCATAAAGTTATAAATTTATCTCTTTATTAAAGAAATCTTTGTTAATTAATCTATGAGAAATAAAAATTACAATTTTATCTTTTGAAAATTCGCTTAAATTTTTTAAAAATTTTCTCTCTAGATCTATTTCTAACGCCGATGTTGACTCATCAAAAATCATAATATTTTTATCAAAATATATAGCTCTTGCTAGTTGAATTCTTTGTTTTTCTCCACCGGAAAAATTTTTCCCATAGTCTTCAATTAAATAGTCTAATTCAATATTTTTTTTGGCTAAAAAATCTTTACAACAACTTATTTCTATAGCTTTATCTAATTTACTTTTATTTATATTGTCATCAAACATTGTTATATTATCTACTATACTTCCTCTGGCTAAAAAAATATTTTGCGAAGAATACGAAATAAATTTTTTACCAAAATTTTTTAAGTTTTTTATTTTAACATTATTTACACAAATACTACCTTCATCGACCTCATTAAAACCGCTTAGAATATTGACTAAAGTTGACTTACCTCTTCCACTCTGTCCAGATACAAATAATGAATCCCCCTTGGATAGCTTTAGGTTAAAATTTTTAAATATAGAAATATTTTCAGGTTTTTTAAAATTGAAATCAAGATTCTTTATTTCTAATGAAAATATATCCTCGAATTCATGTTCGGGGTTAGTTTTTACTACATTAATATTATTTTCTTTCGATTTAAGCTCTCTAGAAATTTTTGCTACTTCAAATAAATGTGATCTCGAAAACTTTAGGTTTGAAATACAAATAGAGATCTGGAATAATGATGGCAATAATCTATAGGTAGCTAAACCAATTACGCTTATATATAATAGCATTTCTGCTTTTGGAAAAAAATTTTTTCCAAAGTAAAGAAAAATTATAAAACTCGAGGCAAAAAAAGCATCAAAAAAATATTTTGGTAGCTGTGTAAATGCATTTGCTTTTGCTCCGCTTAACATTTGGTTATAAGTATTTAATTTAATACTTTCAAAAAAGAAATTTTCCTTTGAATAAATAACAATATCTTTGAATCCATTCAAAATATTATTTGTATCTTCAATCATTTTTTCTGAAGATGAAGAGGCTATTTTGCCATATTTATAAATTCTTTTATGAATAAGAAAAAAATATATTAAAAAAGATATAAGCAAAAAAATAATTAAAATTAGTGATACTTTAAAAAAATTAATTAATAAAAAAATAATAATTGCTAAAGTTACTATCATTTCAGCAAATAGCCTCAGAAGAGCCATTAGAGTTTGCTCGATATATATTCTTATATTGTACAAAAAATTACTAATAATTTGAGAGTTAGATTGAGAGTTATTTTTGTAAAAAATTAATTTTTGAGATAATTCAGTTATTAATTTAGCCTGTTGAACTGAAGCAAAAATGATAATTTGTCTAATTACAATATAACCAAATAAACCTTTAGATAAAAATACTATTACTAAAATTATTGATGATATAAAAAAAAAGTTTTCCGATACTAAAAATGAGTTATCAAAATATTTTGATAAGTAATTTATTTTTGATACATCTTCAAAAAAGAAGTTTTGCACATAGGGACCAATTAAACTGAGTCCGATTAAATCAAAGAAAGATGATAATAAAAAAAAAAGTAATAAAAATGTATACTCTTTATACTTTAGAGAGTTAATTTCTTTCAAATCTGATAAAAATTCTTTAAACATTTCCTTAATTTATATAAATATATTTATCACTTCTTAAAATAAATATGACCAAAAATTCCTCTAAAAGATTTATCGTTTTTACCCTCTTTCATCCAACTGGAATAAAGTATTTTAACGAATTTATTTCATACTATAAAAAACAAACAAAAATTAGTGATTTATTTATAACTTTCAATAACATAAAGCCCAACTTACAAATAATCAATAAAATCAACTCTACCAAGGAATTTAAAATTTATACTATTTGTACAGATCTAAAGCCTGGCCTATCAAGAATTATATCTTTTAAAAAAATCATTAAACTTAATTATGATTATATAATATTTATTGATTGCGATGACTTAATGCATAAAAAAAGGTCAGAAGATATATTTAAGAAAATTAAAAATAAAGACTTTTTAGTAAATAATTTAATTACATTTAAAAATAAAAAATTTTTTAAAAAAATTATAAATAAAAAAGGCAAAAAAATTAAATTGAAACAAATTTTAGATAAAAATTATATTGGCAACTCAACTTTAACTATTAAATCTAAAAGTTTAAAAAAAATAATGAAGTTTCTTAATTACGAATTAATAGCATTTGACTGGTGCATTGCGACAAACCTTTTATTAAATAAATTTGAAGGTATTTTTGAAGACAAAGTTATTTCATTTTATAGACAACATAATCAGAATGTTCATAATAAATTCAAATCCAAAGAAAAAGTTTTCCAAAATATTCAAATTAAAAAAAAATCATTATGAATTTTTTAAAAAAAGAGATAAAATTTTTGAAAAAAAATTAAATAACTTATGTTCTTTTGAAAAAAGATTTTTAAATGACCCTAATAGGTTCTCAAAAAAAAAATATGAAAAATATCACAAGTGGTGGATACTTTAGGTATGTCTAATATTGTTTTAATTAATTCAAACTTTGAAAGTTGTCTTAAAAAACTAGAAAATTCAAAAGATAAAATTGTTATTGTTTTAAGTAAAGGTAGAAAACTTTTAGGAACTATAACAGATGGAGATGTTAGACGATATATTCTGGTAAAAAAGGATAATAGAAAAATTTCTGAAGTAATGAACAAAAGGCCAAAATATATTATGAATCAAAATGAGTTAATTATACAAAATATAAAAAAAAAATATCCAAAAATTAATTTTCTGCCGGTTTTAGACAAAAATAAAAAATATATAAAATATTTAAACCTAAGTGAAGAGTCTGGATTAAAAAAAACTGCAGTTTTAATTATGGCAGGTGGCAAAGGAGACAGACTCAAACCAATTACTAAAAGATTACCAAAACCAATGCTTTTAATTAATCAAAAACCTTTAATAATAAATCTTTTATCAACATTAAAATCACAAGGTTTTGAAAATATTTTTATTAGCGTGAATTATCTTCATAACAAAATAATTTTGCCTGTTAAAAAATATTCGAAAGAAAATAAAATTGAAGTAAATTTTATAAAAGAGAAAAAATTTTTAGGTACTGCTGGATCAATAGGACTAGTCAAAAGAATATATGACAATTATTTGATAATAAATTCGGATATTGTTACAAGTCTTGATTTTAAAAATTTGATTTCTTTTCATATTAATAAAATCTCAGATTTTACAGTATGTACTAAAAGTTATGAGAATAAAATTCAATTTGGTGTACTTAATATTAAAAAAAATAGAATAGTTGGCATAGAGGAAAAACCAACTTTACATCATGATTTTTGTTGTGGAGTGTATGTCTTAAATAATAAAATATTAAAATATATTAATAAAAATAAAAAAATTGATATGCCTCAATTAATTGAAAAGTGTTCTAAGAAAAAAGTTAATGTTGTTCCATACATGCTACATGAATATTGGAAAGATATTGGAAATAAAGAGAGCTTACTTGAATTAAATGGTTTTTATTCAAAATATTTTATTTAAATAATTTTTAGAAAAAATCTTTTACTTTATCAACTATATATCTTAAATCTTTTTTTTGTAAGAATGTAGATGATGGCAAACACAATATTTTACCACTTTCTTTTATAGTAGAGTTTAAATTTTCTCTCAAAAAATTTTTATAAGGTGGCTGCTTATGTAGCGGATACCAAAATTTTGACAAAAATATTTTTTTTGTTTTCAAAAAATTTATAATTTTATTCAATTTTTTTGGGTTTAGTTTTACTGCAAATAACCATCCTTCAATATTATTAAAATCTTCAAGAATAATTTTCTTTATATAAATAAAATTTTCGAAACTTTTAGAGTAGAAAGAAAAAATCTCTTTTTTTTTTCTTAAAAATTTTTTTACGTTTTTTAATTGTCCATTGCCTAAAGATGCTTGCAAATTATTCATTTTGTAATTATAACCTACCAACTGATAATTATACTTAGAAACTCTTCCAACTTTACTTAATTTTTTTACAATCAGGTTTCTCTTAAAGTTGTTTGTGCAGAAAGCTCCTCCACTTGAGGTGGAAATATTTTTATTTCCATTAAATGAATAACAACAGTCAAAGTTGTAAAAGCCAAGTTTTTTTTTATCATAACTTGCAAAATGACCTGCAGCTGAATCTATTAAAATATTAATGTTATATTTTTTTTTTATAGCTAACAATTTTGAAATATTTAGTGAATATCCAAATGTCATAACTGGAACAATGCAAGTAATTTTTTGTTTTGTTTTATAATGATAATAAAAGTTTCCTTTTTTGTAAGTTTTTTTTTCAAGAGATGAAGCTACTTGATCTAAATCAAGCATCATATTTTCAGAGTTAATATCATGGAACCACGGTTTAGCACCACAATAAATTATAGCATTAGCCGTTGCTGCGAATGTATAAGAAGGTATAATTACTAAATCGTTATTACAAACATTATTTACCTTAAGACCCAAGTGTAAAGATGATGTTCCAGAATTCATTGCCGTGGTGTAATTAAATTTCGTGAATTTTGAAAAGCTTTTTTCAAATTTTTCAACGTTATTGCCAAAAGTTGAAATAATATTTTTATTTAAAGTTTCATTTGCTAATTTCTTCTCAATTGCACCTAAATGTGGTTCTAAAGTATAAAACATTTTATTTTTATAATAACTTTTTAAGAAATTTGATGTTATACAAATAAAATTAATTTTGAAATAAATAATGTCTAAGAATGTATTAATTACAGGATCTGAAGGTTTTATTGGGAGCCATATAGTTCAACGTTTTTTAAAAAAAAAATATAAAGTAAGAGCATTTGTCTACTACAATTCTTTCAATAATATCGGTTGGTTAAGCTCATTAGATAAGGATGAGTTAAAAAAAATTAATATACACTTTGGTGATGTAAGAGATGAAAAAAATGTAATGGCAGCATTTAAAAATATTGATTATGTAATTCATCTAGCAGCTTTAATTGGTATACCTTATTCATACAATTCTCCAAAATCATATATAGAAACAAATATATTAGGAACTTACAATGTGTTGGAAGCAAGTTTGAAAAAAAAAATTAAAAGACTTTTAGTTACTTCAACATCTGAAGTTTATGGGTCAGCAAAAAAAATTCCTATAGATGAAAATCATGTACTTCAAAGTCAATCGCCATATGCTGCAACTAAAATTGCTGCAGATAAATTAACCGAATCATATTGCAAAAGTTTTGATTTAAATGCTACCATAGTAAGGCCATTTAATACCTATGGACCTAGACAATCAAATAGAGCAATAATACCTACAATTATTACACAAATTTTAAATAAAAATAGTTTAAAAATTGGATCACTTACTCCTAAAAGAGATTTCAATTATGTTGAAAATGTTGCTGAAACTTTTGAAAAAATTTTGGTTTCTTCAAAACTTAAAGGAGAAGAGGTAAATATTTCTTCTGGCAAATCTATATCTATAAGGGATTTAATATATCAAATATCTAGATTGTTAAAAAAAGATATAAAGATAAAAGTAGACAAGTCTAGAATTAGACCAAAAAATTCAGAAGTTAACAATCTTCAGGGTAGTTCAAAAAAGTTAGATAGGATTATTAAAACAAAAAAAATCTCATTGAATGAAGGATTAAAAAAAACTATTGATTGGTTTAAAAATAAAGAAAATTTAATTAAATATGATACTGATAAATATATTCTTTAAATGAATATTTTTTCAAATCTAAATAAATACAAAAATAATATTGCGTTAATAGATCACAATTTAAAAAAAATTAGATATTTAGATTTATTAAATGAAACTAAAAAAATAAATTTCGATAGCAAAAAAAAGGAAGCGGTACTTATTGAAAGTGTCAATTCCATTGATTTCATAAAAGTTTATTTAGCATCGTTAAAATCTGATAATGTAGTAATTCTTGTCGAAAAATTGAGTCAAAACTTAGAAGATTATGTTAAAAGATTTAAACCTAGATACATATTTACAGAAAGAAAAGAAATTTTTTTTAGCAATTATAAAATAGAAAAAAATATCGGAACTTATTATTTTTATGTAAATAAAAATGAGATTAATTATATCATAAATAATGATTTATCTATTTTGCTCTCAACTTCCGGATCATTAGGTTCACCCAAATTTGTTAAATTATCAAAGCAAAATATATTTAATAACACAATTGATATTATAAAAGCTTTAAAAATTTCGGAAGAAGACAGGTGTATTACTACATTAATACCAAGTTATACTTACGGGATGTCTATAATTAATACTCATCTATATTCTGGTTCATCATTAGTTATGAGTCCATTTTCAATCATAGAAAAAAAATTTTGGAAATTATTAGAAAAAACTTCAGCTAAAACTTTTGGTGGAGTACCTGTGCATTACGAAATTATAAAAAAATTAAAAGTACAAAATTTAAACTTGAATAGTATTAAATATCTTACTCAGGCTGGAGGTAAACTGAACAAAGATACTTTTAATTATTTAATTGATGAATTGTCAAAGAAAAATATTAAGCTAATTCCCATGTATGGATCTACTGAAGCGACATCAAGAATGTCTATTCAAAATTGGAAATTTACAAAAAAAAAATTATACTCAATTGGAAAACCAATTGGAAAAGGTGAATTTTATATTTTCTCAAAAAATAAAAAAATTATAAAAAAAAAAATGATAAAAGGAGAATTAGTTTACAAAGGAAAAAATGTTTATTGTGGATATATCGAGGATTACACAGGTTTTAAAAGTTTAGATAAGATAAAATTATTATTTACGGGCGACCTAGCCTACAAAGACAATTCAAATAATATTATAATTTCTGGCAGAAAGGGGAGATTTTTAAAAATAGATGGCCATAGAGTTGATTTAGACTATTTAGAAGGAATAATAGAGAAAAATAAAATTAAATGTGCTTGTATAGGCAAAGGTGAATTATTAAATATAATTTATGAAAATGAAAAAAATAATAAAAAAATATTATCAATTTTGAAAAAATTCAAAAAACTTAATTTAAGATATATAAAATTAAAATGTGTAAAAGATATTCCATTACTTCCATCGGGTAAGAAAAACTATTCTGAAAAAAATGTATAAAGATTTAATTCATGACTCAAATCCATTTGGTCTCACAAAGAAAAAAAAAGAGAAATTCTTTTTTAAAAATATAAGTAATTTAGAAAAATATCATACAAAAAATTGTGAGGAATATAAAAATATCGTCAAAAAAACCATACATAGTAGTATAAGCAAAATTGAAGACTTTAATTTTATGCCCACATCAATTTTCAAAAATTTAGATTTAAAGAGTGTCAATGAAGAAAGAATTCACAGAAAATTAAATTCCTCAGGAACTAGCAATCAAAATGTATCCAAAATATTTTTAGATAAATTTACAGCCTTAAGTCAAACTAAATCTTTGATAAATATCGTAAATAATTTCATAGGAAACAAAAGATTACCAATGATTATAATTGAGAGAAAAAGCTATATAAATAGTAGGAATATTATGAATGCAAGTAGCGCTGCGATAAAAGGTTTTTCGATTTTTGGATCGGATTATTTTTACCTGTTAAATGATAATTTAAGTATAGATCACATAGGATTAAAAAAATTTTTAAAAAAACATAAATCATCAAATTTTCTAATTTTTGGCTTCACATACATGGTTTGGAAATATTTTTTTTTAAATTTAAATCCTATTAATTTCGAAAATTCCATATTAATTCATGGTGGTGGATGGAAAAAATTGGCAGACAGAAAAGTTTCAAACAAAACTTTTAATGACTCAATAAAAAAAAAATTTAAATTAAAAAAATTACATAATTATTATGGTATGGTTGAACAAACCGGATCAATTTACATGGAGTGTGAGATTGGTGAAAGATTTCATGTATCAAATTATTCAGAAATAATAATAAGAGATATGAATTTCAAAAAACTAGGCAAGAATAAATTAGGCTTTATTCAATCATTATCGATATTACCAAAGAGTTATCCGGGTCATAGCCTTTTGACTGAGGACTTAGGAATGATAATTGGTGAAGATGATTGCCCATGCGGAAGAAAAGGTAAATATTTTAAAGTTACTGGAAGAATAGAAAGATCAGAAATAAGAGGTTGTAGTGATACAATTACATAAATTTAAGAAAGTTGATTTTATTTATAACAATAAAACACTTAAAAATTCTGTAAAAAGACCATTCGACAAAAGAATATTAAATTTTATAGACAATTTATCTAAAGAACTTTTTAAAAATAAAGAAACGAGAGATTATGATGATCTTATTACTTTTGCTTATTGGTGTAGAAGATCCAACATAGAACAATTATCATTAAAATATTCAAACATTAATAATTCAATTGGTAGAGGTGTTGTTCTTCATATAACACCATCAAATGTTCCAATAACATGTTTATATTCATTTATATTTGGCCTTATAACAGGAAATAATAATGTAGTAAAAATTCCATCAAAAAAATATTCACAAATAATAATTTTTTTTAAAATTTTAAATAAAATTTTATTAAATCAAAATTATAGTTTTATAAAACTGGGCAATATTTTTTTTAGATGTGAAAGGAATAATGAAATAATTAATTATCTATCTTTATACGCCAATAGTAGAATTATTTGGGGTGGAGATAATACAATTGAAACTTTTAAAAAAATTGAGACAAATCCAAGATGCATAGACGTAAATTTTTCTGACAGGTATTCTATTTCAGTTATAAATACAAAAAGTCTGAAGGATGATTTTAATAAAAACAAAAATATTATTATTAAAAAATTTTTTAATGATACATATTTATTCGATCAAAATGGTTGCTCAACTCCACATTTAATACTTTGGTACGGAAGAAAAGAGACTAATATTAAAAAAAAATTTTGGGATGAATTATACAAATATGTTAAAAAAAAATTTGAAATAGATAAATTTATAGCTTATGAAAAATTTGTTTTACAAAACAAATTTTTGTCCGAAAATTATGTATCAAATTATAAAAAATATGAAAATTATTTACATATTTTAAAAATAAATAAATTTCCAAAAAATGTTGAGGATTTAAGAGGTAAGTTTGGTTTTTTTTTTGAAAAAGATATTAAAACATTAAATGAAATTGTGAGTATTGTTAATCCTAAATTTCAAACTCTTACTTATTTTGGTTTAGATAAAAATAAATTATTAAATTTTGTGATAGATAAAAATTTGATTGGTATAGATAGAATAGTTCCTTTTGGATCTGCTTTTAATATTGGTTTAATTTGGGATGGATATGACTTATACCATTCTTTATCTAGAAAAATAAATTATGAGTGAAAAATGGAATTAGATAAAAATGGTATATTGGAATATCAAAAAAATAGAGACCCATATTTATTTATTGATAAAGCTACAAAGATAGTACCTGGAAAAAGCGCTGATGGAGAAAAATATCTTCATGAAGATGAGTGGTTCTTCAAAGTACACTGGCCAGAAGATCCTAACATGCCTGGCATGTTGCAGGTTGAGGCGTTAGTACAGCTGAGCGCACTTACGATTTTAACTTTGCCAAACAATAAAGGTAAAATTGTATATTTGCTGGGAGCGAAAAATTTAAAATTTAAAAAAAAAGTTATTCCAAATAAAAATTTTGTTATGAAAACAAAGTTATTAACATGGAAAAGAGGTATAGGAATGTGCGAAGGAATTGCCTATGTTGATGATGAAATTACTTGCCAAGCTAACTTTGATATACTATTGAAAGACGATTTATTAAAGTATAAAGTAACATAATATGCCTATAGCCTCCTCATTGCTAAATAAACCCAGATTAGTAAAAAAATTGAAAGATTTTTATGATTACGTTCAATATAACGATGGAAAAGTTGGAACTAAAACAAGAGGAATTGATTTAAATTTTAATAATGCTTGTAATCTTAGATGCAAATATTGTTTTACTAATTCACCTAAAGGTGATCATGTCAAAGAATATTTAGATTATGATGCTATTGCAAAATTAGCAGATGAAGCAGATGAGTTAGGATATTTTGAGTTTGACCTTCAAGGAGGGGAGCTTTTACTCCAACCAAAAAAATTATTTAAAGTTCTTGAAGCAATAAAACCTGAAAGATTTTACTTATACCTTACCACAAATGGCTATCATTTGGATGAGGAAATGGCTCATAGATTAGCTGAAGCAAAAGTTAGCAGAGTCTCAGTAAGCATTGATAGTATGGACGAAAAGATTCACGATGAAATTAGGGGTAGAAAAGACTCTTGGAGACGTGCAATGGAAGGACTTAAGCATGTACAAAAAGCTGGGATTGATCCTTATTTAAATATCACAGTTGGACACTACAATGCACATACTGATCATCTTAAACAACTATTAGATTATTCAAAACAGCAAAAATATAGGACTTTGCTAAATGTTGCTGTACCAGCAGGCATGTGGCAAAAGGCTGAGGAAATTATTTGTGATGATAAAGACAGAGAATATTTGAGGAAAATTAGAAAGGATTACAAAAACTTAGTTCGAAATATATGGAATCCATTTGATAAAACTCATGAGGGAATACTAGGTTGCACAACAGTAAACAGACTTTATATCACACCTATTGGAGATGTTTTGGTCTGCCCTTATGTTCATATTAAAATAGGAAATATATTTAAACAATCTTTGAAGGAAATTGTTGATTTTGGATTTAGCATTAAACATTTTAGAAATCATAGTGATTTATGTTTAGCTGGAGAAGATAAAAGTTTCATAAGAAAATTTATGACAAAACAAGGACAATCTATATTTAAACCCGCAAAAGCTGAAGAGATTTTTCAAAAAGAAGATTTTGTCTAAATATTTTTTAGTATGGCAAAATATAAGATCGTTATATTTGGTGCTGGAGGTTTGGGATTTGAAGTTCTAGATCTTATTAATGTTATTAATAAAAAAAAAAAAGTCTACGATTTTTTAGGATTTTGTGATCCATATAAATCAACTTTAATAAATAAAGAAAAAAATTATAAAAATATTTCAGATATACCGTTTGGGTCTTTTTATGCAGTTTGTGCAATTATGGATCCAAAAAAAAAAGAAAAAATTTTTAAAGTTTTAAAAAAGAAGAAAATAAAAATAATCTCACTTTTTCACCCTGATGTTGATCTTAAAAACTCTAAAATTTCGCATGGTACAATTATTTTTAAAAATGTTAATTTGAGTTATGACATCAAATTAGGCATTGGAACATTAATTTGTTATGGATCACAAATTGGACATGGAGTAGAAATAGGTAAATATTGCTCACTTATGCCTAATGTTATAATAAATGGTAATTCAAAAATTGGAAATAAAGTTAAGTTTGGTACTTCTGCAATAACAAATAATAATATTACAATTGGCGATAATTGTGTAATTGGAATATCAACAACAATATTAAGTAATATAAAAAAAAATTATAGTGTTAATAACTTTCAAAGACTTGTGAAAATAAAAAATGGAAAATAAATTAAAAATTTTGTTAACAGGAGCTACTGGGGGAATAGGAATTGGCATATGTAAACGACTGGCTGAAATAAATTGTGAGTTAATTTTATTATATAGAAACGAAAATGATGAATTTACTAATTTATTAAATATTTTAAAAAAAAAAAAAATACAAACACACAAATATAAATGCGATTTTTTAGTTGATAATGATTTAAACAGTGTTCTAAATGATATTAAAATAAAACATGACAAGATTGATGTTTTAATCAATAATTCTGCATCTATTCTTGTGCTGCCATTTTTAATGACCTCGATAAAGAAAGCAAAAGATATATTTCAAATAAATTATTTCTCTGTTTTAAAAATCACTCAAGAAATTTCAAAAAAAATGATTAAAGCTAAGTCTGGGAATATAATAAATATTTGCTCTACTTCAGGTATTGAAAATGATGAAGGAAGAATAGCTTATTCAAATTCGAAAGCTGCACTTATTTCATTTGGGTGCTCGTTGTCAAAGGAATTGAAGAATTTTAATATTAGGGTAAATAATATTGCACCTGGATTAGTAAATACCAAAATGCTTCATGATAATACTAATATTAAAATTTTAGATGAGGTAAAAAAAAAAATATCATTGAATAGATTTGCTGAACCTGATGAAATAGCTAAAATTGTACTATTTCTGATTTCAGATCAATCAAGCTATATTAACGGTCAAACGTTAAGAATTGATGGAGGAATGTAATTGTGATTGAACAAAGAAAAAATTTTGATGAATTTATAAAACAAGTCAGAATTAATATATTAAAATTCTCGCTAGCTGCTGGTTCTGATAGTGCTCACATAGGAGGAGCATTGTCTTGTGCAGATATAATGGGTGTTTTATATAAAAAATATATAAAAATAGTTGAAAGTGGATCAGATAAAAGAAATAGATTTATTCTAAGCAAAGGTCATGCCTGTCTAGCATTATATTCTTGCCTAGTTGAGCTGGGTTTAATTAAGCCAGAGGAGATACAAACATTCGAAAAAAATGAAAGTAGACTTCTGGGACATCCAGTTATTAATAAGGAAATTGGAATAGAATTTTCAACGGGAAGTTTAGGTATGGGACTATCTTTAGGTATTGGTGTTGCTCTCTCTTTCAAGAGAGAGAAAAAAGAAAATAATGTTTACGTTTTACTTGGAGATGGAGAATGTAATGAAGGGTCTATATGGGAAAGTGCTATGAGTGCAGTAAATTTTAACCTTGATAATTTGACATGTATTATTGATAACAACGGTTTTCAACAAACTGGAACAAACGAACAAATTATGAAAAATTCAAATATTGCTGAAAAATGGAAAAGTTTCAATTGGGATGTTCATGAGATTGATGGACACAATATTAACGAAATAGATAATGCATTGTCAATTGTATCAAATAAACCAAAGTTAATAGTTGCAAAAACTATAAAGGGTAAGGGCTTAAAAATTGCAGAGGAAAATAATGCTTGGCATCACTCTATGATATCGAAACAACAATATGAAGATGGTGTTAAAGACCTAAATGAATAAATTTTACAATACGAATAGTTTTAAACTATGGTCTAAACTAGGTCAAAGGGCTGTATTTGGTTTAGGTATGATGGAAATAATTAAGAAACACAAAGATTTAATTGTCATTACAGCTGATGTATCAACTTCCGCTGGATTGGATAGATTTAGAAAAAATTTTAAAGATAATTATGTAGACGTTGGTATTGCTGAACAAAATATGATTGGTATTGCCGCTGGACTCGCAAGTGAAGGACATAGAATAATTACAACAACTTTTTCACCTTTCCAAACACTAAGATGCTCAGAACAGATAAAGGTTATGCTGGGTTACATGAAAATAAAAGTTATTATGGTAGGTTTAGCAAGTGGATTGGTTTTGGGACCTCTTGGATTCACACATTGTTCAATTGAGGATGTTGCACTATTAAGATCTATTCCCAATATTTCAATAGTCTGTCCTGCTGATCCAACAGAAGTTATTAAGGCAACTGAGGCCTCGATAAATCATAATAGATCAGTGTACATTAGGCTTACAGGCTCATCAAATATGAGACAAATTTATAATGAGGATTATGATTTTAAAATAGGTGAGTCTATTACCTTAAAAAATGGATCAGATATTTCAATAGTTTCAAACGGATCAATTATTGCTGAATGTTTGGATGCAGCGAATTTTTTAGAAGCTAAGGGAATTTCTACAGAGGTAATAAATATGCATACGATTAAACCATTAGATAAGAAAAAATTAAACGAAATTTTTTTAAATAAGAAATTGATAGTATCTGTAGAGGAGCATAATGTTATTGGTGGTCTTTCTAGTTCTATTGCAGAAGAAATGTCTGAGTTAAAAAATAAACCACCTCTTGTGAAAATAGGCATAAATGATTTCTATAGTTCAGGAGGTAATTATGAGTATCTTAAAGGTGTTTACAAACTAAAATCTGGAGATATAAGTAATAAAATTCTTAAATATTATGAGCAATCTTAAAACATATTCTGAAATATTTTCAGAATCATTGGGAATTAGCGAAAGTTTGTGTAATGATAAACTTGAATACAATGGTGTTGAAGAATGGGATTCTATTGGACATATGACTCTTATTGCTGCACTCGAAGAAAAATTTAAAATATCAATCGAAACAGATGATATCGTAGATTTTAGCTCATATAAAAAAGGAAGAGATATACTTCAAAAATATAAAGTAGAATTTTAGTTTGATCTGTATAATTCCAGCTAGAAAAGGTTCAAAAGGTCTTAAAAATAAGAATATTAAAAAAATATCTAATAAACCCTTGATCTCTTATACAATTGATCACGCATTAAGCTCAAAAATAATAACAAATATTATTATAAATTCTAACGATGATAGAGTTCTGAAAATTGCCAAAAAATATAATTCAAAGAAAATTTTAATCTATAAAAGAAATAATGCATTAGCCAAGAGTAATTCGTCTGCAATAGATGTATATTTAGATTGTATAAATAATCTAAAACAAAGAATAAAAAGAAAAATAAAGAATTTTTGTGTTCTACTACCCACATCTCCTTTAAGAAATCCAAGAGATATAGACAAAAGTATTAAGTTATTTTTTAAAAAAAAAGCAAAAGTAGTAATTTCTGTTAGTGAAAATAAACCTTTAGAATACTTATTTAAATTAAATAAAAATAAAAAAATTATTAGATATAAAAATATAGAAAATTCAGTTAAAAATAGACAATCCTTAAATTCATCCTACAGTGGAAACGGAAGTATTTATGTACTCAACTTTAAAAGCTTACAAAAAACAAAAAGTTATTACACTGACAAATCATATGGATATATAACACCTCCTGAAAACTCAGTTGATATTGATAACTTTAAAGATTTTAAGTTTGCAAAAAAATTAATGATTTAAAAATTTGATCTATATATGATTGAGTCTTTACTTAATTTTTTGCTTAATTTTTTTCCAATTAATTTTGTTATTTGTTCTAAATTAAGACCAATCCCTGGTCTTTGCATCACAAAGTGTTCTCTTTTTAGTTTTTCTCCTCTTTTTAGATCTTGCACAGCATAAGCAGATCTTCTCATTCTTTTTTTTGATATTAATTCTCTTTTATTTATTCCTCTTTTAAAACTTCCTAAAGCAATATTTACATTATTTACATCTTTAACTAATTGCTTCATATCATTTGTATCTGCTGCAAAAAAATGATCTGGACCTTTTTGTTTTTTATTCAATGTAAAATGTTTTTCAATAAACTTAACTCCCATATTTGTGGCCAAAATTGGTGCCATTGTACCCTCTGAATGATCTGAATATCCAATCGGATAAGGAACTTTTTTTTGAAGTGTTAAAATATTTCTTAAATTAAACTCGCTATATTTTGGGGGATATAAACTTACACAATGCATGAATAAAACATCTTTTTTTTTTCTTTTTTTAAAAATCTTATAAGCTTTAGTTATCTCTTGAATATTAGAATTTCCTGTAGAAACGATTACTGGAAACTTTTGTCTAGCCGCAAGATCTAACAATTCAAAATTATCTAAGTCCATAGAGGCTATTTTTATAAATTTTGGTTTTAGTGAAGCTAATTCTTCTAATTGTTTAAAAGAAAAAGGAGTTGAGGAAAAATCTATTTTGACTTTACTGCAGAAATCTCTCATTTTCTCTAAAAAAGATATATTTATTGAGAGTTTTTGATCGATTTTAAAGCCTTTTTTATTGTTATTCCAAAAAAGATTTGAATGCATAGTTGTATCCCATGATTGAAACTTTACAGCATTACACCCGCAGTCTTTTGCAGCTTTAATAAGCTTGAATGCATCTTTAACTTTTCCATTATGATTTGTTCCAATTTCAGCAATAATATAGGGGGTTTGCTTATCAAGAAAAAAATTATTCATTATAAAATTTTTATATTTGCTTTTTTAGCATCCTCATAAAAAGATTTTGATGTTTCTTCGGAATATTTTTGTAAATTTTTGTTATATAAATTCATTTTTTTTAAAATGTCTGGTGTTGCAGTGATAATATCACAACCAAGAGAATTTGCTTGATATATATTTAAAACTTCTCTAGTGCTAGCCCACAAAATTTTAACTCTTTTATTTTTTTTGGTTAATTTTACTGATTTGAGAATTATATCATGTGGATCTCGGCCAGTGTCTGCAATACGACCAGCAAAAATTGAAATTACAACTTTTGAATTATTCTTGTTAGTTGCGTTATAAATTGATTTTACTTGATTATATGTAAAAACTGCTGTTATGTTTAGATTAATTCCTATTTTAGAGCATTCAATTATTGATCTTATATTTGATTTACCCTTACTATTAACAACTGGTATTTTAACATAAGCATTTTTGCCAAATTTAGAAATTATTTTAGCCTCTCTCATTATATTTTTATGCTGATCAGAAATTACTTCAAAAGATAGATGTTTTTTTTTTACTATTTTTGATATTTTTTTTCCAAATTCTTTATAGTCTTTTATTTTTGCTTTCGACATTAAAGATGGGTTTGTTGTAAAACCACTGATAATTTTTTTTTTGTTCAAGTTTTTTATTAAATTCAAATCAGCACCATCTGAAAATATGTTTATACTAAGTTTCTTCATAATTACTTATACTTTCTTATTTAACATTTTTTCTGCTGATTTTACAATTTCATTTTCATCAAAATAAAAATCTTTTTCAAGATTATATGACATTGGAACATGGCTTGAGGGCCAAGTTATTTTAACTGGGGGTTTCTTAAGCTTTATTCCTTCCTCTGCGACCTTAGATATTATTTCTGAAGAGATGGACCCCTCTTTCCATCCATCTTCAACACATATCAATCTTTTAGTTTTTTTTAATGAATCATAGATTTTATTTAAATTAAATTTTGATATAGATCTCAAATCAAAAAGATCAAACTTTATTTTATTACCACAAATATTTTGGGCTTTTATTGATTTTAAAACAGATGGACCCATTGCCACAATAGTAATATCATTACCTTTCAATCTATGTCTTACTTCATCTAATTTTATAAAATAAGGTTTTTCAGGTACATGCTCTCTAGTGTTATATAACTCTCTGTATTCTAAAAAAATTACTGGATCATTTGACATAATACTTGATAATAGTAATCCTTTTGCTTCGGAGGGAGAAGATGGCATTACGGTAATAAGTCCAGGTAAATATGAAAACATAGAATGTAAAGTTTTTGCATGTTGAGGTCCTTGACCCCAACCTTTTCCAATTATTGCTCTTATTACAAGTGGCATAGAGCTCATACCTGCGCTTTTAAATGACCATAGTGAAATCCAATTTACTAGTTGATCGAAAGTATATGCCATAAAATCTACTCTATGGTGAATTAATATTGGTCTTAATCCTTTATTTGCAGCACCTGCTGCAAATAATGTCAATGCCATTTCAGAATTAGGACTTTCAAAAATTCTTTTACTCGAAAATTTTTTTTTAATTCCTGTTGTAGTTTTAAAAACATGTCCAGTTTTCTCAACTCCTAAACCAAAAATAAAAACGTTTTTATCAAGCCTCATAGCCTGAATTTGAGCCTCATTAATTGATTCACTAAACGATAAATATCTTTTTTTTTTCATTAATTTTTAATATGGCATAGGTTTGTGGCTATCTTGTTCATTTTCAAAATCAATGTCATTCTTAAAAAAAGTTTTTACAATTTTACTATATGTATTTTGATAATTGAATTTTTTATACTCATTAGGAAATTTACTTCTTTCAGCAAATTTGAATGCATCATCAATTTCTTTATTTAATTTTGAAATTGTTTTATTTTCAAAATTGATGAATTTATTTTTAAATTTTTTTAATAGTTTATTTCTATAATTGACTATAGGATCTTTTCTTTTCCATAAATTGATTTCTTTTTTAGATCTATAATTATAATGATCATCACCTTCTGGACCTACATGACCATTAAATCTATAGGTCATTATTTCTAAAAAAATTGGTTTTTTTGTTATTCTAATTTTAGCAGTTAATTTCTTCAAAAGAAAATAAAGTTTTTCTGGATCATTTGAATTGAAAATATGAGATTCCAAATTGTATCCTTTTATTCTTTTAGATACTTTTTTATACTCTGCTCTTTGCTTTAAACCTGTATGAGTAGAATATCCATTATTCTCACATATAAAAAGGATTGGTAAGTTATAAAGCACTGCTATATTCAATGTTTCGGCACAAATACCTTCTTCCATGCCACCATCTCCAATTACAGTAACAGTAAAATTATTAGTTTTTTTGTATATTTTTGAAAAAGCATCTCCAGTTGCCATTGCAAATGCACCTGAAAGTATAGTTCCACTATAAAAATTTGTTTTTGTACAAGACAATTCTTGGGATCCTGCTAATCCGCCATTAGTACCAGACGACTTTCCATAAAATTCGGATATCATTTCTTTTAACGATCCTTTATTTGCAAGGAAATAGCCATGAGATCTGTGATGAGACAATATTGTATCATAAGATTTAAGAAATGGTTCAATAGCAGAGGGACCTATTTCCTGTCCAATGCAAAAATGCATAGGACATTTCATTTTATCAGCAGGGTGATATCTTTTTATAATTTCCTCTTGAACTTTTCTTATGTACAAAAGATTCTTGTAAAGGTTTTTTTGATATACTTTCATTAGTAATTATTGTTGTAATAATTGATTATTCAAAGAAAACAAGTATAAAACATTTATGAAAAAAATACTTATTACTGGTGGAGGTGGTTATGCTGGAACACTTCTTACAGATTATCTTTTAAAGAGAAATTACAAAGTAGTGATTTATGATAGTTTCTTATATGGAAATTACCACAAAAAAAGAAAAAATCTTAATTTAATAAAGAAAGACATAACAGATAATAAATCATTCCACAAAGCATGTAAAAATATCGATATTGTTTTACATTTAGCATGTATTTCTAATGATCCAACTTTTGATTTAAAACCTGGCTTGAGTAAGAAAATAAATTATGATTGTTTTGAAAGTTTGGTCAAAAGTGCAAAAGAAAATGGAGTACAGAGATTTATTTATTGTTCCACAAGCTCAGTATATGGCATTTCGAAAAAGAAAAATATTAAAGAGGACCATCCACTTAAACCAATTACAGACTATAACAAATACAAAGGAATGTGTGAACCTATTTTATTTAAATATTCAGATGAAAATTTTACAACTGTGGTTGCGCGACCAGCTACTCTATGCGGTTATTCGCCTAGATGTAGATTAGATTTAACTGTAAATATTTTAACTAATCATGCTTACCATAATAAAGAAATATTAATCTTTGGGGGAAATCAAAAAGACCAAATTTGAACGTAAAAGATATGTGCAGAGCATATTTATTGCTAATTTCAGCAGACAAATCAAAAGTTCAAAAACAAATTTTTAATATTGGTTTTAGAAATTTAAAAGTGAAGCAGATTGCAAAAATTGTACAAACGACAGTTCAAGAATATTTTAAAAGAAAAAAAATAAAACATAAAATAAAACTTAAATTTACACCATCAAACGATAATAGATCTTACCATATAAACTCAGAAAAAATAAAAAGGAAACTTGGTTTTAAACCTCTTTATAAAATTGAAGATGCAGTAAAAGAACTTTGTTACGCATTTGAAAAAGGGAAACTCAAAAATACTTTTAAAAACGATAATTATTTTAATATTAAAGTTTTAAATAAAATTTATAAGTAAACATCATTTAAAAAAGTTTGATATCTCATTAATTTTTTTTTCTAACAATGTTATGCTTAGTGGAATATTTCCTTCAATTTCACATTTGCAGGAAGCTGCTAAAGTTCCAATTATTGATGACTTAATAAGAGAACCTGTTTTATACAAACTTGCTGAAGAATATGCTAGTAACGCGTCACCTGCACCATTTGAGTCGACTAAGTTTTTGACAAATGGATCAATTGTAATGTAATCACCTTTATTTTTTAGTGATAATGCAATTAAGCCCCTTTCGCCTAATTTAAGTATCAAATTTTTGGAATTTGAATACTTCAGTAACTTTGTTGCCAAAGGTCTAATACCTAAATCTTGTTCAAATAAAGCTAATCTCGCTTCATTTTCAGTAGGAGTAATTAAATCAAAATTTTTAAAATCTAATATATTTCCCCATCTACTTGCCACTTGACTATCTGCAACTAAAAACTTTTTCTTTAAATTTTTAATACTTAAAATTTTTTTCAGTGAGTTGCTATTAAAAATTCCATGCCTAAAATCTGAAAAAACAATTATATCTGATTTATCTTGTTTTAGAATTTGTACAATTTTATCAATTGTATCATCGGATATATATGAATTATTTACTGTATCTATTTTTATTAATTTATGGTTTTGTGCGTATAGTGAATTCTTATTTACTGTAGGTCTTTTATTTTCATAAAACAAATTATGATTAATTTTTAGTTTATTTAACTGCTCTTTTGCAAATTTCCCATTTTTATCATTACCAATTAAAGATATTAAATTCACGTTGTTAGTTAAGCTTCTAAAATGCCCTGCAACTACACCTGCACCACCTAAATATTTTTTTTCATCATATATTTGTACACTTAATGTTGGTGTTTTATGTAGTCCTCCAATCACTTTACAGTTGGATATGGTATCAATTATTATATCTCCAAGAATTGTTACTTTTAATTTTTTTAATTTTTTAATACAATTAATCAAATCTGTAAACTTCAGTTTCTCAGTATCCATTAATAGTTTAAGTTTTTCAAATTTTAGGTCTGGTGGATAATTTTTTATTATTTGAGAAGAGGATTTAACAAAGTCACCAGGTGTAAATATTAGTTTGCCACCATATTTTTCGACGATACTTTTCTCTCTGTAGGTCAAATTTTTTTTTTCAGAACCCTCAAGAGAATATTCTAACCCTTTGGCAAAATAATTTGGTTTAATATCATTTATTAATTTATACGGTCTACTACTTTTATTAATTATTACATAGTCTACCATTTCTAAAGCAGCTAAATTCATTGCTCGCAAATTTTCTGGCACTAGTGGTCTATATACACCTTTTTTTATAAATTTATCTGAAGTTAATGAAACAACTAAAATTTCTCCTACAGATTTACAGTACAAAAAATGCCTAAGATGCCCTGGGTGAACCAAATCAAAAACACCATGACAATGAATAATTTTTTTTTGTTTTTTGATTTTACGAAAAAAGTTTTTTGCTAAATTTTCGCCTAAAATTTTTTTACTTTTGAAATTAAATTCCATTATTTTATGTATTTAGTCCAATTTTTTGTATATTTTTTAATTGATTTTGAAGTCCAAAGTGGTGCAGATTTCCATTCATGAATATTATTTACTATTATTTTCATTCCCTCTTTAAACGAAACTTTAGGTTTCCAATTGAAATCTTTCTTAATTTTAGAAATATTTGCATGAGTGGCAAAAGGCTCACCTTTTCTATATGGGATTTTTTGAAACTCATTACTTATTAATTTGGATAACTTGTTAATAGTATTTGGTCTACCACATCCAAGATTGTATATTTTATTAACATGTTTTGATTTGGCACCTAAAAAAAATGCATTAACTACGTCACTTATATATATGTAATCTCTTTTTTGATTTCCATTACCACTTATTGTTAAAGGGTAATTAGATAATTTTTGTCTTAAGAATACTCCAATAACAGACCCATAAGCCCCTGTTGTTTTAAATCTAATACCATAAGCATTAAAAATTCTAATTGAAATTATTGGCAACTTATAAATTTTGGCCCACAATAAACATGATTGTTCACCGACATACTTACTGTAAGCGTAGGGGTGTTGAATTGATATTCTGGTATTTTCATTTGTTTTTTTGCTAAACAATCCATAACAACTTGATGAAGCTGCATAAACAAACTTTTTAAAATTTATCCTATTATTTCTTAGAAATTCTAAAAATTGAATGGTTTTTAATGCATTATTTTGGAAATACTTAAGTGGTTTTTCTATCGAAGGAACTACACTTCCAATTCCTGCATAATGAAAAATAAAATGGATATTTTTTGGAATTTCATTTTTTTTTACTCTTGAAAAATCTTTTTTAAGAAACTTAAATTTTTTATCTTTTTTTGCAAAGCTTAAATTTTTAATTGAACCATTTGATAAATTATCAATTCCGATTACATAATATTTTTTTTTTAAAAGAAAATCGACCATATGACTTCCTATAAAACCTGCAGCACCAGTCACTAAACAAGTTTTTCCTACCATTTTGTATTATTTTTTTTTAATCTCGGGTCGCTCACAATACAGTGCCAGACAACTGCCTGGAATCCCTCTGAGAAAGGTGTTACTAATTTATTGTCAATTATGGGAATACACAGTGAAACGTTACTATTTTTATAGGCATAGCCATCTTTTTTTCCAACAATAGATAATACATCAGTTTTTGTTTTTTTTGCCAATGTAATTGCTTTTATAATATTTACACTTACTTTTTTTTCTAAGTTTCCTCCACCAACAGAAAATATTAATAAAGCATCATTTTTTTTAAGTTTTGAAATTTTCAACCAACTACTAAAAATTGTTTCAAAACCTTCATCATTAGTTCTAGCTGTTAATTCACCAACATTATCTGTGGGGGCATAAGCTTCT
>CACLPR010000006.1 GCA_902608845.1 uncultured Pelagibacteraceae bacterium | reverse complement strand
CAAAAATAATGATTATAGCTAGAGGTATTGCTGTAATTACGCTTATATACTCTGCGATTATTATTAAATATATTGCATAAAATGCTATCGATCTAAAGATAACTCCAGTTTTAAACACAGCAATTATTGACAAAGAATGCTTTATCAAATTTAAAAAACTCATCTTTGATGGGCCAAAGTATCTTTGACCTCTTATTGATGGAGATTTAATTAAATTAATCTCATTTTTTGCTAGTGAACCAGAAAAACTACTCCAAGTTGCTTTGTCTTCAATTAATTTTTTAACAGTTTTTTTTGTGAGGCAAGTATAATTTCCAAATTTTATAAATTTTCCAGTAAAGGTAAAAGTAATAATTTTATGAAAAAAATAACAGACCTTAAAAACTAAACTTTCAGATCTTTTAACTCTTTCTCCAACAATGGTATTATTAGGATTATCTTTAATCTTTTCTACAAAGTTTCTTATTTCTTCAGGTCTATCTTCTCCATCTCCATCCATTGGAATTACATAGTCAAAATCTTCATTTTCTGAAATATGTTTAAGCCCTGCTGCAATACAACGTGTATGTCCTTTATTATTTCTCATATTTATTAATTTTAGTGATTTAATATTATTTAAATTTTTGGTTTCTAAAATTTTTTCCTCAGTGGAAGCATCATTCATTACAATTACTGAAAATGAAGCGTTAAGGTTGGATATATTAATATCAATTTCTTCAATTAATTTTGATGCAGATTTAAAGTCATTAAAGACTGGAATTAGAATTACTATTTGCATTAACTTACTGAGCCTATCAGTCTAAATAGAGAAGCAAAAAAACCATATCCTGAGAGTTCAATTAAAACAACAATTCCAATAATGAATAAAAGTCTCTTGTTTTTTTGGTTTAATTGAAATTTCATTTATATGTTAAACATTTCATATCATTGTTACACAATTGGACTTCAATTGAACTATAAATCCATTTTGGTCTTTCTGAAAGATGGTATGATATATTTCCTGCAATCCATTCATTACCTTTAATATATTCCATTTTTCCAAGATCCTTACCCTCAGTTTCATAAAAAAGTTTGGCCTGCTCAGCTAACTTTTTGCCACCAAAATCAGTTCTTTTATCAGTTTGAGTAATCGAAATATAAGAATACAAAATTGGAGATAATAAGAATAATACTAAAAAGACAGAGGTAAAAGCTCTCATTTTTTCAAAATTAATTTCTGATTTTAAAATATAAACAAATAATAAGCCAAAGCTTATATAAAATGGTGTCATCCACATAGTTCTTATTTTTACACCCATAGTAAATGATGTAAGAAAAATAAAAAATATTGGAATTAAATTAATTGACAATAAAAACAAAAGCTTTTCGTCATTTAAATTAATATTTATTTTAAATTTTTTAAGTAAAACAAAAATCATTAGTAAAAACGGTAATAATATTCCAACTTGCTTAGCTAAAAATATCGTAGGATGTTTTATATGGTTTAAAATACTTGCTTCTTCTGATCCAGTTCTGAGAAGTCCATAAGTAATGGTTACATAATCATTCTCAGTTAACCAAACAATGTGTGGTAATAAAATTATTATAAAAGGAACGAAAGAAACTATACACTTTAAATTTAGTCTTTTGGTGTAAATCATGTAAATTAAAAGTACATCTATTGCTAAACCTAAATAGACAAATAAATACTTAGATAAAAACCCAAGTCCAGCAAATAGACCGAGTAATAACCAATCTAATATTTTATTATTCTTAATTCCTCTCCATAAATAAAAAATCGAAAGAGACCAAAAAGGAATTAAACAAACATTTACATTAAATTCAGGTGTAGTGAAGTTATAAAAGTATATTCCTTCCAATAATAAAACAGATAGTAAACAATAAATTTTGTTATTAAAAAAATCTTCAGCTAACTTAAAAACTACAATGAATGAGACTACGATACAGATTTGACTTAACAAATAATAAGCCCAGTCTTGAGGTCCAAAGATTTGGTAAAATATTTCAGGTAAAAATGCACTCATTGGAGGATGCTTATTAAACCCCCAGTCTAAATTACTACCCCATGCTAAGGCCTCTATTGTATCAAGTGGTAAATTGTTATTTGTTAAACTTGGAACCAATGTCCATATGATTAAGTGAGCTGAAACATAAATATAAAATAAATTACTTATATTCTTTTTATAAATAGCCATTTTTATTAATTTATACAATTAATCCATTCTTGACACTCAATAAATGATGAATATATTCTCCAAATTCATAAATTTAGATATGGTAAAGATCTCTAAAAAATATATCCCAAAAGAAACTGAAAAATATATGTGCGCAAAACATCTTGCGTTTTTCAAACAAAAATTAATGGAGTGGAAAAAAGATCTTAAGAGAACGAATAATGAAGCAATATTTAATGCTTCAATGGATGACAATAGTGCTTCAGCCGATATAGTTGATCAAGCAAGTTCCTATACAGAGAAAAATGTTGAAATGAGAGCAATCAATAGACAAATAAAGTTAATTTCTAAAATTGATGGAGCTCTGAAAAAAATTCAAGATGGAACTTATGGTTTTTGTGAAGAAACAGCTGAGCCAATCGGTCTTAAAAGATTAATGGCAAGACCTGTTGCAACTTTATGTATAACTGCACAAGAAAAACACGAAAAAGAAGAAAAAGTTTACGCTGATATTTAAGGGTAATCTATATCAGCATCTTTATTTAATACTTTAAAACCTTTAATCACCGCAGGACGTTTAGCTATATCAACATACCACCTAGATAAACCTTTAAAGTTTTCTAATCCTATGTCATGTCTTTTATGCCTCGCAATCCAAGACCATGTTGCGATATCTGCAATTGAATACTCTTTGCCTGCTAAATAATCACTTGCAGAAAGCCTCGCTTCTAAATCTTCATAAAGTTTTCTCGTAATCTTGAAATATCTTTCTTCTCCCCACTCACTTTTGCCTTGATGATAATAATGAAACTGATGATGTTGTCCTATCATCGGACCAATCAAACCCATTTGGGCCATTAACCATTGATTTATCTCTAGTCTGTTTTCTTCAGGATAAAACATTTTACTTTTTTCACCCAAATACATCAATATCGCTCCAGACTCGAAAATTGACTTATTGTTTTCGTGATCTTTAATAACTGGTATTTTATTAAAAGGACTGATTTTTTTGAATTCTGGCTTATGTTGTTCGCCTTTAGTTAGGTTGACTTTTGTTATTTTATACTCAAAATTTATTTCCTCGAGCATAATACTAATTTTCCAACCATTTGGCGTATCAGCAGTAAATAGTTCTATCACTACTTTACACCCAATCTATCTTTGATAGTGTTTGATGCTGTTGTAAATTCAAATCTATATTTTTCGTTCGGTCTTGCGTATTTAAAACAACCTCTAGCAGCTAAAGCACCTTCATGAAAACCTGACAAAATTAATTTAAGTTTTCCTGGGTAGGAACATATATCGCCGATAGCAAATATACCCTTCTTATTGGTTTCAAAGTTTTCAGTATTAACTGGGATTGCTTTTTTATCTAAATTAAGGCCCCATTCTGCTATTGGTCCAAGTTGCATTATCAAACCAAAGAAACCCAAAACATAATCTGCTTTCAATATTTTGCTCTCCCCTTCTTCACTTTTAATTTCTACTTCTTCTAAAGACCCATTTCCTTTAACATCTTTAATTGAGTGCCTAGTAAATAAATTAATTATATTTTTTTCACTTAGTTCTTTTATTTTTTTAACACTTGCAGGTGCGCCTCTGAATTCATCTCTTCTATGTATAAGTGAAACTTTAGAAGTATTTGATAGTTCTATTGCCCAATCAAGTGCGCTATCTCCACCTCCGAAAATGGCTACTGACTTATCTTTAAAAATACTTTTGTCTTTAATTGAGTATAAAACATTTTTGCCATCAAATCTTTCTACGCTTTTTGTTGGAAATTTTCGTGGTTCAAAAGATCCCACTCCACCTGCTATTACTACATTGGGTGTGTTAAATTCTTTGCCATTAGTTGTTTTAACAATCCAGTTATCATTTTCTTTTCTTAGCTCTTGAACTCTATCATTTAGATGAAAATTAAAGTTAAAAGGTTTAATTTGCTCTATCAGATTGTTAGTAAGCTCTTCCCCAGTGCACTCAGGTACTGCAGGAATGTCATAAATTGGTTTATCTGGATAAAGTTCTATACATTGACCACCGATTTTATCTAAGTTATCAACTATTTCACACTTCAATCCGATAATACCAAGTTGATGTGCACAAAATAAACCTGTTGGACCTGCACCAACTATAACAACATCAGTTTTAATCATTAAACTTGTTTCTCCGGCATATAAACTTTTAACCCGTCTAAATCATCTGAAATACTAATCTGACAACTTAGCCTACTATTAGAATTTGGTTCATAGGCTTGGTCTAACATATCATCTTCTCCCATTTCTTTTTTTGGTAACTTATCGTACCAATCTTCTTTGACATAAACATGACACGTTGCGCAAGACATGCTTCCTCCACAATCTGCATCAATACCTGGGATATCATTTTGAACAGCCCCCTCCATGACAGTAAGCCCATTTTGGACCTCGGCCACATGCTCTTTTCCGTTATGTTCAATATATATGATTTTAGCCATTGCCTTTATATAAGCACAAAAAAAAATAGGGCAAGTAATCAAACTCGCCCTATTTTATATATCGTAACTAATTGTTACTACGCTCTTCTTGTAGAGTTAGATACTGCACAAGACCAGATAATTAAACCAAATGCGATTTTATTAACAAAGTCTGCTAAGTTATAGATAACGTTTAATGCGTTACCATCTATTCCACCTGTTAGGTAACCAAAAATGTAACCTAATGGGTAAATAGCCCAACCTACAGTAACAATCATTCTTAAAGCTCCAAATGCAGTTACTAAAGATTTATTTCCAGATTTAGCAGCAACTTTTCCTGCTTCTCCTGAAAAGATTTCATAAAGAATGTAAATCCATCCAGCCATACCGATTATGAAACCTAGTGTAGCATTAATGAATCCAGCTTCTCCAAGATATCCACCTATTAACATAACTAGTGAACCAATTAAGATTCTCCAGAATATGTTTGTGTCAACTTTTCGTACTGCTGAAAGAATTAAGTAAAATTCTACTAGCTGTAGTGGCACAGTAATTAACCAGTCGATGTATCTGTAAACAGTTGGAGTATCACCTGTTTCGATCCATACTGCTCTCATATACATGTAGTGAATAAATGCTATACCTGTTACTAATCCAGCTACGTTTACTGATTTTCTCCATTGTGAACTTACGTTAGCCTGTTCCATAAAGAAAAACGCTGTAGCTGCTAACATACCCATTGATATTAACCAAAACGAAATACCTACAAAATCGTCTGTGGCTAAAAAGGCAGTTGCTGCGTTAGCTGCCGTAGTTGCTCCAAAAAGCACTGCTGCTAATGCTAACATTTTCATTGTCTTCATAAAAAACTCCCTCATAGTTAGTTTTTTTAGTTTAAATTTAAACTACAGACCAATCTAATAAATGATCTAAAGTTAGAGGTTAAATAACAAATAAAATAAGTTTGTTGAAGAGTTATTTTGAAGCAATAAGTATTGATTTTATTAACTTTATGAAATTAAATACAACCTGTTATATAAAATCATTATAAAAGTGAGTTAAAAAACAAATCACTATGAAAAATAGTTTTAACGAAATTTATGAAGAATCTATTCAAAATCCTGAGAAATTTTGGAAAAATGTGTCAGATGATATCTTTTGGTTTAAAAAACCTACCAAGATTTTAAACAAATCTAATCCTCCATTTTATAAATGGTTTGAAGATGGCGTTACAAACACCTGTTACAATGCAATTGATGTTCATATTGATAATGGCAACGGTGATAAGACTGCTTTAATCTATGATAGCCCAATAACTAACAGTAAAGCAAAATTTACATATAGTGAATTAAAAGAAAAAATATCAAAATTTGCTGGAGCGCTAGATAATCAAGGTATTAAAAAAGGTGACAGAGTAATTATCTATATGCCGATGATACCTGAGGCGGTAATAGCGATGCTTGCTTGTGGCAGAATTGGTGCAATACACTCAGTAGTCTTTGGTGGATTTGCTTCAAATGAACTAGCAAGTAGAATTGATGATAGTGAAGCAAAAATTCTAATCACTGCCTCTTGTGGATTTGAACCAGGAAGAACTGTTGAATATAGACCTTTAGTAGATGGAGCATTAAAACTTGCAAAACACAAAGTTGAAAAAGTAATTTTCTTTCAAAGGAAAGATCACGAAGTAAAGCTTAACTCACCACTAGAAATCAGCTGGGAAGAAGCACTAGTTAATGCAAAAAATAAAGATTGTGTTGAGATTGGAGCAAATGAATTTGCCTACATTTTATACACATCTGGAACAACGGGTATACCAAAAGGAATAGTAAGAGATGTAGGAGGTCATATCGTAGCTCTTAAATGGACAATGAAAAATATTTACAATATCAATGAGGATGATGTTTGGTGGTCAGCCAGTGATATTGGTTGGATTGTGGGACACTCATACATTGTTTACGCTCCGTTGTTCAAAGGATGTACTACAGTTTTATTTGAAGGAAAGCCTGTTGGTACACCTGATGCAGGAGTATTTTGGAGGATAATTTCAGAGTATAAAATTAAATCTTTGTTTACTGCTCCAACAGCATTTAGAGCGATTAAAAAAGAAGACCCTAATGGAAAGTTTTTCTCAAAATATGATTTGAGTTCTTTTGAATCTTTGTTTTTGGCAGGAGAAAGAGCTGATCCTGATACAATTAAATGGGCTGAAAATCTTTTAAACGTTCCCGTTATAGATCATTGGTGGCAAACTGAAACTAGTTGGGCAATAAGTTCAAATTGTACTGGAATAGAAATGCAAAAAACTAAGTATGGTTCAGCATGTAAAGCAGTTCCGGGTTATGATGTAAAAATAATTAAACCAGATCATTCTATCGCAGAAACAAATGAGATGGGCGATATAGTTGTTAAATTACCTTTGCCACCAGGAACTTTTCCTACACTTTGGAATGCTGATAAGAGATATGAAGAAAATTATATGACTAATTATAAGGGTTACTATCAAACTTATGATGCAGGTCATATAGATGAGGATGGATACATATGGATTATGTCACGGACTGATGACATTATTAATGTTGCTGGTCATAGATTATCAACGGGTGCGATTGAAGAGGTATTATCTGAACATCAATCAGTTGCTGAGTGTGCTGTTCTTGGAATTGCGGATAAGTTAAAAGGACAGTTACCTATTGGTTTAGTTGTTTTAAAATCTGGAGTAGAAAAAGACAACGAAACTATTTCAAAAGAATGTATTCAAATGGTCAGGGATAAAATTGGACCAGTTGCTGCATTTAAAGTTGTTGTAGTTATAAAAAGATTACCTAAAACAAGATCAGGAAAAATATTAAGAGGAACTATACGTAAAATTGCTGATAAGGAAGATTACAAAATGCCAGCAACAATCGATGATCCAACTATTCTCGATGAGATTACCCAAAGTTTAATAGAAAGTAAAATTATTACCAAATAAATTAGGCTAATTATCAAACTTCAAGGGCTTACCTGATGCTTCGCCAAGGATTTCTCCATCTTTCATTTTAATCTCTCCATTTATGATTGTATAAACTGGAGTTCCCTTAAACTTATGCCCATCGAAAGGTGACCATCCGCACTTACTCTCAATTTTTTCATTTTTGATTTCTATAATTTTACTCATGTCCACAATCGTAAAGTCTGCATCATAGTCTTCCTTGATATATCCCTTACCTACAATACCAAAAATTTTCGCTGGATTTTCACAGACGAGATTCATCAATTGGACTAAAGTCAGTTTTCCATCATTTACATGGTTCAGCATTACAGGTAATAAGGTCTGAACCCCAGGCATTCCTGAAGGAGTATCTGGGTATTCTTTGTCTTTATTTATTCTCAGATGAGGAGCATGATCTGAACCAATAGTGTCATTATAATTATTTCTTACAGCATACCACAGTCTATCGTAATGACTTTTTTCTCTAATTGGTGGATTCATTTGAGCATAAGTTCCGAGTTTATCGTAACAATCAGGAGCAAACATTGTTAAGTGTTGAGGAGTAATTTCAAAAGTTATGTCTCCCTTATTCTGGGATAAAAAATCTATCTCTTGTTTTGTTGTAATATGAAGTATATGAGCCTTTTTTCCTAGTCTTTTTGCAATTTTAACAATTTTTCTAGTTGAAGAAATGGCACATTCCTCATCTCTCCATATCGGATGAGAATGAACATTGCCTCTCTCTCTTAATTTCTTTCTTAAATTTAAAATATCTTCATCTTCTGAGTGAACTGCAACAATTTTTGATGTACTTTCAAACACTTTCTCAATGTCTTCTTCCTTATGAACTAATAATGTTCCAGTGGACGAGCCTGCAAATAATTTCACTCCGCAACATCCTTCTAAACCTTTAAGATCTGCTAATTCGCTTTGATTAGTTGGAGTTGCTCCAAAATAAAATGCATGATTACAATACATTCTATTTTTTGCTAAATCTATTTTTCTTTGAAATTCTGCTTTGTTTGTAGTTGCAGGATTAGTATTTGGCATTTCAAATACTGAGGTTATACCTCCAACAATTGCTGCTCTACTTCCAGAAGCTAAATCCTCAGTGTCTGTTGAACCTGGTTCTCTAAAATGTGTTTGAGTATCAATACAACCAGGAAGAACGGTAAGACCAGTTGCATCAATTGACTGACTTGCATCTTCATCTAGCTTTCCAATTTTTACAATCTTACTGTTTTGAATGCCTATATCGACCTCTTTTAGATTTTTATCGATATAGCACTTTCCATTTTTAATTATAAGGTCTAACATTTTAAAAAAAAGTATTTATATCATTTGTTATAATATTACAACATGAACAAAAATAATGTTTACATACTAGAAGATAGAGGTCTTCTTTATATTAATGGAGACGATGCTAAAGAATTTTTACAAAATATAATTACAAACAATATTGAAAATATATCAGAGTATAGAAGTTGTTTTTCAGCTCTCCTAACCCCACAAGGAAAATATCTTTACGATTTTATAATTATAAAACATAAATTGGGTTATTTTTTAGACTGCGAAAAAAAAATTATTGAAAATTTATATAAACAGTTAAATTTATATAAACTAAGATCTAAAGTAGATATCTTAAATCTAAGTAATGAGTTTGTAGTTGCTAATTTAACAAAAGAAAAGTTTTTAGAATTAGAAAATTCTAAAGATGAAGTGGGTTTTACAATTAAATTTAGAGAGGATCCTATTCTTTTAGATCCTAGATCTGATAAGTTAGGGGCTAGATTGGTTATTAATTTGGAAAAATTATATCTTTCTATCAAAAAATTAGGATTGAATGTCTCTGATGCTAGTGAATATTACAATCACAGTCATGAATTAGGTATTGCTCAAATTGATACAAATAATCTTCAAAATAAATTATTTGGTATTGAATGTAATTTTGAAGAACTCAATGGAATTGATTTTAGAAAAGGATGTTATGTAGGGCAAGAGAATACGGCAAGAATTAAACTTAAAGATAAACTTAATAAAAGACTATTTGCAGTAAAAGTTCAAGAAGGTGAAATCACTAGTGATGAAATAACATCTAATAATAAAAATATTGGTAAATTATTAATCAATAATGAAAACCCATTTGCTTTATTAAAACTAGAAAACAAAAAATTCAATTTTGATGCAGATCTAAAATGTGGTGATGCAAAAATTAAGGCTTTAAAACCAAATTGGCTATAAACTATTTTATAAATTTTGATAAATCTGGTTTAAAATAATTTGGTCCTTTCATAACTTTTCCAGACTCGTTGAATATTGGTTTTCCATCTTTTCCCAGTTTACTCATGTTAGATTTTTGAACTTCCTCAAAACAATTATCCAAATTAATACCAAAGGCATGTCCTGCGCCATAGGTGACATACAAAATATCTGTTAATGCATCAGCAACTTCAGTTAAATTTTTTTCTGATATTGCTTGTTTGAGCTCCTCTAACTCTTCATTAATTAGTGAAATTCTAAGCGTATTTATTTTGTCTGTGCTCAGACTTGATGAATTTTTAACATCTTGATTAAAAGTTTTCATGAACACACCAACTTTTTCAAAATTTGTCATTTTACTCCTATATGATTTTATAATTTTTTAATGTATAAGTGATTAAATATACCCTCAAAATTAAAACTATGAAATTTAGAAAAGAATATGACAGCATAGGTTCTATAAACGTGCCTGTGGATAAGTATTGGGGAGCATCTACAGAAAGATCGAAAAAATACTTTAATATCGGAGATGTTTTAGTGGGGTCAAAGCTAATAAAATCCATAGCTATAATAAAAAAAGCAGCTGCTATTACAAATTATAAGAACAAAGATATTAGTTCAAAAATTTATAGATCAATTGTGCGTGCTTCCGACGAAGTAATTAAGGGAAAATTAGATAATCACTTCCCCCTTAAAGTTTGGCAAACTGGCTCTGGTACTCAAACAAATATGAACGTTAACGAAGTAATTTCTAATAGAGCTATTGAAATGCTGAAGGGAAAGAAGGGTACAAAAAAACCTGTTCATCCAAACGATCATGTAAATAAATCTCAATCTACTAATGATGTATTTCCAACAGCAATGCATATAGCAATCGCAATGGAAACTAGGGAAAAACTATTGCCAAGCTTAGTACTATTGAATAAAGAATTAAAAAAAAAAATTAAAGAATTTAATAAAATTGTTAAAATAGGACGAACACATTTGCAAGATGCAACTCCATTATCTCTTGGTCAAGAATTTTCAGGTTATCAATCACAACTAGAAGAATGTATTAAAAGAATAGAACTATCACTAAATGAAATTTATTACTTAGCTCAGGGTGGAACTGCCGTTGGTACTGGTATAAATACAAAAAAAAATTTTGATAAAAAAATAGTTAGTGAAATAAAAAAAATAACTAAATTACCTTTCAAACCAGCTAAAAATAAGTTTGCAGCACTTGCCGCTCATGATGCAATCGTAAATTATTCAGGGACATTAAATACTACAGCAGTGTGTTTGATGAAAGTGGCAAATGATATTCGATTTTTAGGCTCAGGACCTAGAGCAGGATACGGAGAATTGATATTACCAGAGAATGAACCTGGATCTTCAATTATGCCTGGTAAGGTAAATCCAACTCAATGTGAGGCTGTTACGATGGTTTGTGTAAAAGTAATTGGAAACCATAATGGAATAACTATGGCTGGATCACATGGTCATTTCGAACTAAATGTATTTAAGCCTTTAATAATTCACAATGTGCTACAATCCATTCAAATTCTCTCTGATAGCACTAAAAGTTTTGCGAAATACTGTATTTCTGGACTTAAAGCTGACAAAAATAGAATTAAACATTTATTAGATAATTCATTAATGCTAGTAACTGCCCTATCTCCTAAAATAGGTTACGATAATGCTGCGAAGATAGCTAAGAATGCACTAAAAAATAAAACTACTCTTAAAGTTGAGGCAATGAAAACAGGTCTAATAAATGAAAGAGATTATGATAAAATTGTTGATCCTAATAAAATGATTAAACCTGATTAACTGGTGATAATTCTTTTCACTAAAGATTTCAGCTCTTGAGAATTTCTAATATTATATTTTAATTCAACGTTATTCTTATCTTTATATTCTACTTTATTAATTTTTATGTCAAATATTGATACTTGTCTGGTATTAATATTTTTCTCAACTTTAAAATAAATCTCATTTAAATCCTCTACTTTATCAAGTCTTACTTGGAACTTTTTAGCAAACTCTTTTTTATTTTTAATTAATAAAATATTAGATGAATTAAAAATTATATTTCCATCTTTTTCATTATATTTTATTTCAGAGTTTATTTGAGCAATATCACCAATATTAAATAAAACTTCTTTCAAATTGATAGTATTTTGACTTATGTTAAAACTTATTTTACCACTTCTTATAAGTTCATGCTCAATATTAGTTAACAGTAATTCTATTTCTCCATTGATATTCCCCAATAAATCAGGTTCCAAATTTAATAGCAAAAATATTAATTCATCGATCATAAAATTTATATTTTGCCTATTCAAAATAATATTTGAATTTAAATAAAATGGTTTTAACTCAATTGATGAATTTATTTTTATGTCATTATCATTATTAGGTGATGTTAAAGTAATTTTATTATTTTTATATATATAATCAATTTCAATATTTTGATTAGAGAAAGTAAATAATATTGAGCCATCAAGACTGGGTTTATCTTTATAATTTAATTGATTTTTTATTGAAATATTTGGTTCTTTAAAATCTATTTCTATTTGAGAATTCATTTCTGAATTGTATTTTTTTTTCCATAATGATTTAAAATTTAGATCAAATAAAATTCCTTTAATATTTAATTTTTTTACGTTATCTTGTTTTGATGTAATAAAATTTATTTTTTCGATAGGTGATATGATTAAAGTTTCATCTTTTTCATCAACCACAAATATTTTACTTTTTTTTATATAAAATGGTTTACTTTCGCTATTGTGAAAATAATTTCTTAAAGTTACATATTCTTTTTTTTTTAAAATAAAATTTGTATTTTGTATTTCAAATTTTTCAAAATTAATTTTAGATTTTGGATATAAACTATTAGAATTAATGAAAACTTTTAAATTCTTAATATCAAAAGAAATATCTTCATTATTTTTTTTACTTATTGATAATGATGAATCACTAATTAATAAATTAGGCTTTGGGAGTAATTGATACTTTATGTCACCATTTATATTTAAGTTAATATTAAAATCAGAATAAAATTTACTTTCGATGATGTTTTCTATGCTTTTATAATTAAATAAAACTGGTATTGATAAATAAATGCATAATAAAAAACACAATACAATTAATGAAAAAATAAACTTAACGAATATTGTTACCTTCAATTTTTTAATCATTTATCCAATATCGCCTAAATTAAAAAAAAATAAACGATGAAATTAGACTATTTAACTAATCTTAACGAAAGTCAGGAAGAGGCAGTTCTATATTTAAATGGACCTCTTTTGATTGTTGCTGGTGCAGGATCTGGAAAAACAAGAGTGCTTACCTCTAGAATTGCCCATATTGTTAAACAGCATAAGGCATTTCCTAATCAAGTTTTGGCAGTAACTTTTACAAATAAAGCTGCAAAAGAAATGCAATTAAGAGTGTCTAAATTTTTAAGAAAAGAGGCAACGGGTCTTCCTTGGCTGGGCACTTTTCACTCAATTAGTGCAAAAATATTAAGAAAACACGCTGAAGCTGCTGGATTAAAATCTAATTTTTCCATTATTGATCAAGATGATCAAGTAAGATTAATAAAAAATATCTGTAAATCTGAAAACATAGATACAAAAAAAATATCCCCGAGATATATATTAGCAATAATCGATAAATGGAAGAATAAAGGTTTCTATCCAAATGAGGTGATTCTAAAACGTAAAGACATATTAGAAAAAAGCTTTCTAAGTATTTATAATATATACCAACAAAAATTGATAGATTTAAACGCTGCTGATTTCAGTGATTTAATACTTCATACAGTTAAAATTTTTGAAAGACACAAAGATATATCGAAGATGTATTCTAAAAAGTTTAAGTATATTTTAGTTGATGAATACCAGGATACAAACTTTATTCAGAGTGAATGGCTAAAATATTTAGCAGAACATAACCAAAATATTTGCTGCGTGGGTGATGATGATCAGTCAATATATAGCTGGAGAGGAGCAGAAATTAAAAATTTTCTTCAATTTGAAAATGTTTATGAAAATACAAAAATAATAAGATTAGAAAAAAATTATAGATCAACCCAAAATATTTTAAGTGTTGCATCTAATATTATTGAAAATAATCAAAACAGAGTTGGGAAAAAACTTTTCACAGATCAAGAAGATGGAGAGCTTGTTACATTAAACTGTTTTAGAAATGTAAAAGATGAAGCGACTGAAATTGGTTCTAACATTGAAGATTTCAAAAATAAATTTTCATTAAATGAAGTTGCTATTCTTGTAAGAGCTATTTTTCAAACCAGAGAATTTGAGGAAAGGTTTTTAAAAATTGGTATTCCATACAGAATTATCGGTGGTATAAAATTTTATGAGCGAGCTGAAGTAAAAGATTGTGTTGCATACCTAAAAACAGTTTTTCAACCTCAGGATGACTTGGCATTTGAGAGAATTTTAAATGTTCCAAAAAGATCTATTGGGGATACAACAGTTAAAGCTATAAATAATTTTGCTAAATTAAATAAATGTTCTTTAGAGGTTGCCTCAAAACATTTAATCGAACAAAACAAAATCAAACCTAAAACAAAAATAGGTTTAAATTCTCTTCTAAATCTTTTGGCTAAGTGGAGAAATGATTTAAATAATAAAATAAACCACAATAAATTGTTACAAATTATTCTTGATGAGTCTGGATATAGTGAAATGTTAAAAAATAAGAAAGACTTAGAAAATGAAAATAGATTAGAAAATATAAAAGAATTATTAAATGCGATGAAAGAATTTGATAATTTAGAAAGTTTTTTAGAGCATGTTGCTCTTGCAACATCTTTAGATCAAGATTGGCAAAGTGAAAAAGTTAATTTAATGACAATTCACGCATCAAAAGGACTAGAATTTGATGTTGTATTCTTACCTGGCTGGGAAGAAGGATTATTTCCTCATCAAAAAAGCATTGAAGAAAAAGGGGAAAGTGGATTGGAAGAAGAAAGAAGATTAGCTTATGTTGCAATTACTAGGGCAAAAAAGCTTGCTAAGATATCATTTTCAATGAACAGATTTTATCAAGGAGACTGGATAGACAGTATGGCATCAAGGTTTGTTGATGAGCTACCAGATGAATATATTAAAAAAAATAATAATTTTGTAGATGAAAAAGAAGAGGATTTTGAATTTAACCAAGATATAGATTTCGAAAGTGATAGTGAAATTCGGAGTCCTGGGTGGATACGCTATCAAAAAAAATTAAAATGAGTACTGAAATAAACAATATTATTTTATCAAACAATTTAGACGGGTATATCTTACCAAAAAATGATAAGTATTTTACTGAATACTCTAAAATAAATCACCTTAAATCAATTACAAATTTCTCAGGTTCTTCAGGATTTGCAATTTTCTTAAAAAATAAGAATTATTTATTTGTTGATGGTAGATATACTATCCAAGCTGAAAGAGAATCTGGAGAAAAATTTAAAATTTGTGAAATACCATATATATGGCCTAAAGATATTTTAAAAAAACAAATTAAAATTGGATTTGATCCAGATCTTTTTACATGGGGAACTCTTAAAAAATATTTTGGAGATAATTATAAATTAGTTCCTTTAAATTTTAAATTTAAAAGCGAAAGAAAAAATAAAAATAGTTATCCTTTTTTTAACTTAGATCTGGCTGCAGCGGGTGAAAGTGCAAATAAAAAAATTGGTCGATTAATTAAGATTATGAAAAAAAAGAAAATTGATTATTCATTTATAAGCTCAGGTGAAAATATTTGTTGGCTTCTGAATATAAGAGGTAGAGATCTTCCAAATTCTCCTATTGCTAATTGTAAAATAATCATAACAAAAGAAAAACAAATTTATTTTTTTTCAAATATAAAAAAAATAAAAAAAATTAAAATAAGTCTTAAAAAATTAAAAATACAATTTTTAAAAGAAAATAATATTTTAAATTGCTTAACTAGATTAAAAGGTGGTAATTTCTGCATTGATAGTAAAACTTGTTCAGTTTTCGAGGAAAGCTTAATTAGTTATAAATTTAAAATAATTAGTAGAGGAGACCCTATTTATGATTTTAAATCTTTAAAGAATAAAATTGAGATTAAAAATATGGTTAATGCCCATATTGAAGATGGTGTAGCTTTAACAAAATTTTTATATTGGATAAAAAATCATAAAATGAAAGATCTTACAGAGAATAAAATTGAAAAAAAACTAGAGAGCTTCAGAAAAAAAGGTAAAAATTATTTATATCCAAGTTTTGATACAATTGCTGGATCTGGACCAAATGGAGCGATCATACATTATAGATCAGATAAATTTTCAAACAGAAAATTAAAAAAAATGATTTGTTACTTCTAGACTCTGGGGGTCAATACAAATGGGGTACTACAGATGTAACAAGAACTTTATGTTTTTCAAAAGTTTCAAATAGGGTGAAGGGTATATTTACAAGAGTTCTGAAGGGTCATATTGCAGTTGTATTATCAAACATAAAGAAGGAGAGAAATGGCCACAATATTGATAAAAATGCCAGAAAAAGCCTCAATTCAGTTGGACTTGATTATCGTCATGGAACTGGTCATGGAGTAGGAGCATTTCTCAATGTTCATGAGGGACCACAAGGTATATCGAAAAATAACTACGTAAAATTAAAAGAAGGTATGATTTTAAGCAATGAACCTGGCTTTTATAAAAAAAATGATTTTGGAATAAGAATTGAAAATTTAGTTTTTATTAAAAAAATAAAATCAAAGCTTTTATTCGAAAATCTAACAATGGCACCAATTGATAAAGACTTAGTTAACTTTAAAATGCTTAATAAAGAAGAAAAAAATTATTTATTTAAGTATCACTTTAATGTTTACAATAATATTTCACCTTTTTTGAATAAAAACGAAAAAAAATGGTTAGCTAAATTAATTTAGTAAATTAAGCCATTCTTTTTCAGATAAAATTTTAATACCCAGCTCTTTAGCTTGTTCCACTTTTCTGTTTGTGGGTTTGTCCCCAATAATTAAATATTTTAATTTTTTATTAACAGAGCTTACAACTGATCCTGAATTTTCTTCAATTAAAGATTTTGCTTCAGCTCTACTCATGTTTGATAATTTTCCAGTAAACATAAATGAATTATTCAAGAGTTTACCATTCTTATTTAATTTTAAATCAGAAATATTTAGTATGGAAGACAATTTTTCAATTATTTTATAATTAGATTTATTTTCAAAAAACTTTTTTAAAGAATTAATTTGAGTATCTCCTATTCCATCTATATTTAAAAATTCGTTAATTTTTTTATTTTTAATAAAATTTAAAAAGTTTGATATTGATTTTGTATATTCTGCCAACAATTTTGCATTCTCTATACCAATATGTCTAATACCGATAGAATAAAGAAATTTATCTAAAGAAACTTTTTTTGATTGATCTATTGAAAATTTTAAATTTGAAACTGAAAGATTACCCCAACCTTCTAATTTAGAAATTTGAGTGTAATCTAAATTAAAAATATCTTGTGGAAATCTTATTAATTTAAGATCCCAAAACTTTTCTACTACTTTTTTTCCAAGACCATCGATATTAAGAGCTTCTTTTGATATAAAATGTTTAATTTTTTCTACTGCCATTTTTTCACACTCAAATCCTCTATCTGGACATCTTCTTACTGCATCAAATTTTTTAGTTACTTTATTAAATTCCTTTGTTGTATCAAAACCACAAGGACATTTTTTTGGAAAAACAAATTTTTTCGAACTTTTTTTTCTTTTTTTAAGATCAACTGAAATAACATGAGGAATAACATCGCCTGCTCTTTCTATTTTTACGGTATCATGAAGTCTTATATCTTTTCTAATTATTTCATCCTCGTTATGGAGTGTTGCATTAGAAACTACCACACCGCCAATATTTACTGGTTTTATTCTTGCTACAGGTGTTAAAGCACCTGTTCTACCGACCTGAATATTTATGTCTATTATTTGAGAAAATGCGCTATCTGCAGAAAATTTATGAGCTATTGCCCATCTTGGAGAATTTGCTGTAAATCCTAATCTTTTTTGAAGTTCGAGACTATTTATTTTATAAACTAAACCATCAACATCATATTCTAAATCAAATCTTTCTTTTTCAAATTTTTTATGAAAATTTATCAAATCATCTATACTGTTTAAAATTTTATTGTGTTCATTTGTCTTAAAACCCCATCTTTGTAAGGAGTTTAAAAAATCTGATTGTTTTCTTATTTGGCCACTTTTGAAATAACCGTAAGTATAGGCAACGAAATTAAGTGGGATTTTTTTAGTTTCATTTGGATTTTTTTGTCTTAGTGATCCTGAAGCTGCATTTCTAGGATTTGCAAAATCATTTTTTAATTTATCAAATTCACTTCTCTTAATAAAGACTTCTCCCCTTATATCTATATCATTCGGAAAATCCTTAGAAGTTATTTTCTGAGGTATATCTTTAATTGTTTTTAAATTTTCAGTTATGACCTCACCTGTTGTTCCATCGCCCCTAGATGTACCCATAATCAACGAACCATTCTTATAAGTTAATGAAGCTGAAATTCCATCTATTTTTGGTTCTACGCTGTAGTCGAGTGCAATTTTTTTATTTAAGTAATTAAATATTTTCTTCTCAAAATTTTCTAAGTCCTCGGCATCAAACGCATTTGATAAAGAAAGCATTTTAACTCTATGTTTAGATTTAATAAAGTTTTTAGAGGGGGTATAACCTAAAGAAACAGATGGAGAAGAGTCATTTTTTAAGAATGAAAATTTTTTTTCTAAGTTTAATATATCTTTTTTAATTTTATCATAATCCTTATCAGATATAATTGGAGAACTATCTTCGAAATAAAGTTTGTTGTGCTTTTTTAGCTCATTTATTTTTTTTAAATAATTACTTCTTATTTCGCTTTCCTTCATTTTATTAATTATTTAAATAAATCTTTAAATCTTTTTAATAACGATTTTTCTTTTTCCATATCTTTATTAATATCCGATCTTTTATAATTTCTATTTAAAATTTTATAAGAGATATCATACCATTCACTAGATTGATAATTATAGCCAAGGACTGCTGCGTATTTTTGAGCTTCATCTGTTATACCTAATTTATAGTTCAATTCAACCAATCTATACAAAGCTTCTTCAATATAAATAGTGGTGTCATAATCATTCACTATTTTTTTAAATCTATTCATTGCTGGTATCCACTTTTCTCTATCTAAATAATAGTTTGCTAAATATAACTCTTTTGACGCTAAGATTTCCTCAATCAATTCGAGTTTAAACTTAGAATCTTCAGCAAAATCAGTCGATGGAAAATCTTTTATTATAATCTGAAAATAAGTTTTAGCTTTTAGTATTTCACCTAAATCTTTTTTTTCATCTACTATCTGATTATAATGACAAATAGCTAACAAATAATAAGCATAGTCTGTATTTTTATGATTCTTATATTTATCCAAAAAGCGTTCTAGCTCAATGATTGCCTCATTAAAATATAGTTGAGAATAATAAACATATGCTGCCATCAAAGTTGATCTTGGAGCCCATGAAGATTGAGGATATAAAAGTTCAACCTCATTAAATTTTTTAGCAGCAAAAAAAATATCTCCTCTGTTAAATTCTTTTAATCCTTCATTATAAGCTTCGATCATTTGCATTTCTAAGTTGTCTTCCTTAATCAATGATATTTTTTCTTCTTTCTTAGAGCACGAAGCTAAACTGATAAATATTAAAACGATTATTATAAAATTGAATATTTTCATTTAGAAATTTTATCAGAATATTTTAAAATTTCTAATTTTTAAGCAATAGATTTTAGATTGTGACGATTATTTAACAATGAATGAGGTAGGTTCTTTCCTTTAATCTCAATCAGAGAGTAATTTTTGGTATCATTAAATACTTTTCTAAGCAATTTATTTGTTAAGCTGTGACCTCCATGACTGCATTTTATAGACCCAATCATTCTGTAACCAGTTAAGTATAAGTCTCCCATACAGTCAAGAATTTTATGATTTACAAATTCATTTTCATTTCTTAATCCATTCTCATTTAATATTTTATCATCTTTAACGACAATCACATTTTTTAGAGATCCACCTTTCCCTAAACCAATTTTTTGAAGTTTTTCAATATCTTCATATAAGCAAAATGTTCTTGAATTAAAAATATTGTCTAAATTATCTTCAAATACACTAACTTTATTTTTTTGATTTTTTATAACTTTATTCTGATAATTAATCTCGAATTCAATTTCCAGAGTTGTATTTGATTTATCTATTGAAATACATTTATCTCCATCTTCTAACTCAACATAATTATTAATTTTTATTAATTTTATTGGAACACTACTATTTTTCAGACCAGTTTCTTTCAAAATTTTTACAAAATCTTTTGCTGAACCATCAAGAATAGGCACCTCTTGTGAATCTAGTTCTACTACTGCATTATCTATTCCTAACCCTAAAAAAGCAGCCATAAGATGCTCAATTGTGGAAACTTTTACACCAAATTGATTTGATACCGTTGTACAAAGCGTTGCATCACTAACATTTGCAAAATTTGGAATTACAACATTGTTTTGGTTTAAATCTACTCTTTTAAAAACTATTCCAGAATTTGGTGTAGAAGGCAAAACACTCATTTTAACTTTGTTTCCTGTGTGAATACCAACTCCTGAAAAAGATACTTGTTTAGCAATAGTCGATTGAGAAAGAACTGACATTGTGAAAATATATTAAATTACGAAAAATTTAATATTCAAGTAATGTTACAGTAAAATACGATTATTTAGAAAATAGGTTAAAGAAATTCTCAAAAAAGCCTAATTTCTTTGACTTTTCTTTTGTTTTTATTTGAAAACTCTCATTACTTTTATTATAATTCAGACCTGTCTCACAGACCAAGGAATCATCTTCATCATAAAAGACTAGTTCAGTGAATATTTTGTTTATTCTAAGATTATAATTATTTGAGAATAACTTAGATCCTCCTCCAGCAACTACTAACTTATGTTTTGAAAGGGAAGTTAAATTTTTAATAGACATACTATCAAAAATAGACAATTCAATAATTTCATCTAACCTAGCCTCAATTATTTGCTTCAGAAGATCAATAGATATATTTTTTTCAATAGTTTCGCTGAATGGATTTGTTTTGTTTGTAGATTTTTTAATAAAAGAAATATCATTTTCAGGTCCATTAAATTTAATTTTTAAATCCTCTGAGTATTCTAGGCTTAATTTTAAAATTTTTGAAATATCTTTAGTAATATGATTACCCCCAATAGGTATTGATTTAAAGAATTCAAATTTGCCATTATTAAAAATAAAACTACTACTTCTTTCAAAACCAATATCTATAAAAAATAGATGATCTTTAGAAATTAATTGCTTTTTATAAAAATAAATTTTTACATAGCTGGTACAATATAAATTTGATATTTTTAAATTATTATTTTTGAACTTATTTGTTATATTTTCAATTAAAATTTTATTTAAGCAAATAAATTTAATCTCTAATATTAAAGATTTGACTTTTATATCATCGGTAATTTTATCTAAAGTGTTGTTTTCATCTACAATAATATTATTAATTATTAAGTGTATAATTTGATCTTTAAAATTATTTTGTGAAATTAAAAAACGCGCTTCCTGTATTAAATCGTTATAAATTTTTTTTATTGATGTATTAATATCGAATACTTTTTTTATAGAAATTTCTAACGAATTATATTTTGGGGAATCATATAAAACAACAACGTCATCTATATGCGAAGATAAATATTTTTCTGCATCTTTAATTAGGATATTTAATGATTTTTCTAAACTATCATTAATTTTTTGTTTAGAGAAATAAATACTTTTATCATAATTGTTAAAAATACCTAACTTTAAATTCTTTGATCCCACATCTATTACGGCTTCAAAATTATTCATTGTAATTCGTTAAAATAATTTGATTTGTTATTCTAAGGTCAATAATTTTTTTGTTAATTAACTTATCACTGTCTAATAATTTTTTATAAATTTTTATTGATTTGGCTACATTTTGAGAGGGCAACATTAAAGTTAATTTATTTGAAAATAATAGGTCCCACCTTTTATTCTTATAATAAAAATACTTTTCAACACTTTGTAAATCCAACTCATTCTCACTTAATATATTTTGTAAATCTATATATTCCTCAATTCTGAATTCTCCAAATACTGAAGGTATATTGATTGTTTCATTCAGCTGATTAGATTTTATGAAATTTCCATTTTTGCCAATATAAAAATATTCTCCATTTCTTATTGTTTTTCCAATAATGAGAGTTTTCGATAAGTTAATGTTTAATGTTGATGGTATTACTTTATTTACATAAATACTTTCTAAAAAATTAAATTTTTTTAGTGTTTGTAAAACTGTATCTTCAGTCAATTTAAAAATGTTTATATTTTTTAATTTATTAAGTTCAATTTCGATTTTTTGTTTTTGATTATTAGATAACCCATAAATATGTATTTTCTTCAATCTAAATTTTTCTTGATAGTTATCTAAGATTTTGAAATTAAATATTGAAGTCAAAAAAATAAAAAAAAATAAATAAATGTAAAGTTTATATTTATTTGTTTGTTGAGGCATCTTTCATTATTTCTTCTATAAGTTGTATAAAGCTAATATTATTATAATTTGCAATTTCTGGTACTAAAGACAGGGAAGTCATACCAGGCTGAGTATTTAGTTCTAATAAATAAAATTTATTTTTATAAAATCTAAAATCTGATCTCGATACACCTCTACACTTTAAAAGCTTGTGTGCTTTCATAGCTAATGAATTTATTTTATTATAATTTTTATGGGTTATATCAACTGGAATTATATGCTCAGTTTTAGCACTTGCGCTGTACTTTGCTTTATAATCATAAAATTTTCTTTTAGGTTTTAACTCTATTATACCCAATTTCCTATTCCCTAAAATGGCTGCTTGAATTTCTCTTCCAGGAATATATTTCTCAATTAATATTTCTTTAAACTTTTCTAGCTTTAATAAATTATAAATAAAATTTTTTTTGTTAGTTATATATACTCCTACACTAGAGCCTTCGTTGATAGGCTTAAGAACTACAGGGAATTTAAGTTTTTTTTCAATTTTTTTAGTAATATTTTTATAATTGGTATTTTTTTTAAAAATAAATTTGAAATAGGGAGGAGTGAGAATTTTATTCTTATTAAATATTTTTTTTGATATTTCCTTATCAATTGCTAAAGACGAGGATAAAACACCAGAATGCGTATATTTTACTTTTTCTGACTCAAGGATAGACTGGATATAACCATCTTCGCCATATCTACCATGTAAAAGATTTAAAACCAATTTTGGCCTAAATTTTTTTAGTTTTTTTATGAAATACCCGTTCGGCTCAATTGTTAAAAGCTTGTATTTCTTTTTCTTTTTTAACTCTCTAGTAACACTTCTAGCTGTTATTAAACTAATCTCTCTTTCGTTGGAATACCCTCCAGCTAATATTAAAATCTTATCCACTATTCAACCAACACAATTTCTAATTCTAATTTAACTCCAGTTTTATCTTTAACTTTTTTTTTGACAAATTTAATTAATGACTTCATATCTACAGATTTTGCATTTTTTTTGTTCACAAAAAAATTAGCATGTTTTTCTGAGATTACTGCATCCCCATAGTGTGTTTCAGTGGGTACACTTAATCTAATTAACTCCCAAACTTTTTTATCTGTTTGGTCAATGGGATTTTTAAAAGTACTGCCACTTGTTTTAATTTTTGTTGGTTGGGCCATATTTTTAATTGCATTTAACTTATTCATATAATTATATATTTCTTCTCTTTTTTTTTCTTTACCTTTGAAAGTTGCACTTAAAAAAATTAAATCTTTTGGCAATTCTATTGACCGATAATTAAAATTAATTTTATTTGTAGGTATACTTCTTACAACACCTTTAAAATCTATCAGCTGGATAGAAATAAGGACATCTTTAAATTCTTTTTTAAAACATCCAGAATTCATCCTAATGCCACCTCCTATCGACCCTGGAATGCATGACATAAATTCTAACCCAGAGATATTACGATCTTTTGCAAATTCTGAAACTTTTTTTTGTGATACTGCTGCTCCAGCTATGATTGTTTCTTTATCAAGTAAAGTAATGTTTGAAAAACTTTTTCCTAACTTAATTATAGTCCCTTTGTATATATCATCATCAAATAATACATTTGAACCTTTTCCTAAAATAAATATTTTACCACGTAAAGCATATAGTTTTAGATATTCTATTAAGCTTTTTAAAGAGTTTGGTTTAAAAAAAATTTCAGTTTTTCCTCCAATATTAAACCAATTAAGATTCTTTATACTTTGATTGAAAAAAATATCTCCATCTATTGATAATGCCAATTTTTTTATGTCATCAGTTTCCATTAAAAAATATTTTTTAAATTCTTCATCCAATTTGATATAGATCCTGCACCCATGCCTATATAAATTTTTTTACCAAATACATTCTGTTTTATAAACTTTTGTAATTGTAATTCATCTTCAACTTGAATTAACCTGACATTAGAATTTTTAATTATTAATTTTGCGAAGGAATGATATGTAAAATTAATTCTAAGTTTTTCATTAGCTGTATAAATGGGACACAATAAAACTGTATCTGCCTTTTTAAAACATTTTGAAAACTCTTTTTTCAGTCTTATTACTCTTGAAATTCTATGCGGCTGAAAAACACAAACAATTTCCATATTTTTGTAAACTTTTTCAACTCCACTTAAAACTGAACTTATTTCTGTTGGATGATGGGCATAATCATCATAAAAACTTATCTTATTGTGATCAAATAAATGAGAAAACCTTCTCTGCACACCTTTAAAATTGTGTAGTCCAGCTTTGATGCACTTTTCAGGTAATCCTATTGTAAATGCTAAAGAAATTGCGGCTGTTGCATTACGAATGTTATGAATTCCAATCATTGGAAGCTTAATTCCTTTAATAATTTTTTTTTTGCTTGGTATGTTTATTTTAATATCAAAACTAGAAAAATGAGAAGTTTGTTTTATATTTACTATTTGGAAATTTGACTTTTTATCTTTACCGTATGTATAAAAATTCTTATTTTTTGTTTTTCTTATAATATTTTTAAGATTTTTATCGTCATTACATACAAAACCCTTACCTACAGATGGTATTTTTTCTATAAATTTTATAAAACATTTTTTTAGATTATTTAAATTTTTATAAAAATCTAAATGTTCAGAATCTAAATTTGTTGCGATAGAATATGTAAAGGGAATTTTTAAAAAGCTTCCATCTGACTCGTCAGACTCAGTTACACACCAGTTGCTTTTACCTAATTTTGCAGAATTACCAAAAGAATTTAATACACCACCATTAATAATAGTTGGATCTAAATTGCCTGATGTAAAAATACTTGATACCAACGATGTTGTTGTTGTTTTTCCATGTGAACCAGTTACAACAACATTTCTCATAAACGAAACAATATGACCTAACATATCTCCTCTTGTATAAATTGGTAAATCCTTTTTAATTGCCTCTACAACCTCAGGGTTGCTTTTTTTAATTGCTGAAGAAATCACTAACATAGAAGTTTTTTTTATATTTTCTTTTTTATGTTTAATGAATACTTTTATTTTTTTTTCGCTTAATCTTTCAATATTTCGATTATAGGTAATATCGCTACCTTGAACTTTGTATCCCAATCCGTTCATAATTAAAGCTAAACCACTCATCCCTATTCCTCCAATACCAACAAAATGAATAAGTTCGTTTTTTCCTAAATCAATTTTCATTTACAAGTTTAATCATTTTAAGTTTATTTATTTCCCAGGTATTCTCTTTAGTTAGTTCTATCAATTTTTTTTTTTTAGAAAAATATTCATTTTTATTTTCAAAAATATTATTCATCAAATTTATGAAGTTATTTTCATTAATATCTTTTTGCGTAATTAACCAACAACATTTATTTTTTTCATAGAATTGTGCATTGTAATACTGATGATTATCCTTAGCATACGGAAATGGAATTGCCACAAATGGAATATATAAATAAGCTAATTCTGAAATTGCAGATGCACCAGATCGTGTTATAGCTAAATCATAATTTACAGCTTTAATTAATAATTTATCATCAAAGTCAAATAATTCATGCTCTATAGAGTTTTTTTGATACAAATCTTTTATAGATTTTTTTGATTTTAGATCAATTACTTGCTGCAAAACACGAATATTCTGTGTTTTTGAGAGTTTTAAAATTGTTTTGGAAATAAATTCATCGAAAAATTTTGCACCCTGGCTTCCTCCAATTATTAGTATTTTTTTTTGTTTATCTAAAATTGTTTTTTCATTTCTTTTATATTTATAGATTTCTTTTCTAAGTAATGGATTGATTGGGTAAACCTTACTTAAGAATTTGTTAGAAATACCTTTTAAATTTTTATCATAACAAATAACTTTTTTTGCAAAACTTAGTGTTAACTTATTTGCTCTACCTATAACTGAGTTTGGTTCAAAAATATAAGTTTTTATATTCAATAAATTTGATGCTAAACACAACGGTAATGACATATATCCACCAGTACTAATTAAAGTATTAAAATTATTTAATTTTAAATATTTATAAGATTTTAGTATTGAAATACAAAATTTTATTAAATTATATGGAAGTAATAATAAATTTGAAAATAAATTTGGCACATCTATTAGCGAAAAATTGTAATCATTATTATTAATATATTTTGATCCTCTTAAATCTGTTGCAATTTGTACCTCAAAATTTTCTTTTAAAATATCATACATACTTAAAGATGGAATTACGTGACCACCTGATCCACCAGTTACAATAAGTATTTTTTTCATAGATTTAGTCTATTTTTCTTTTGGTTAAATTTAGGATTATTCCCGACACAATTGCAGTACTAACAATTGAGGAACCACCGTAGCTCAAAAATGGCAATGTCATGCCTGTAGTTGGCAACAATCTAATGTTAACACCCACATGTATAAAGGTTTGTAATAAAATCAAAGAGACACATCCAATCAAAATTAGTTTCAATAAGTCTTCATTTAATATTTTGATTTTTTGAATTATTTTATACGATAAAATAAGGTACAAAAGTAATATTCCAATAACTATTATTGCACCAAATTCTTCAGCAATAACTGAAACTATGTAATCAGTATGGGCTTCAGGAACTCTAGAATTCAGTGTACCTTCTCCAATTCCCTTGCCAAAAAATCCACCATTTATAATAGCATCACTTGCCTTTTCAGCTTGATAATTATTACTCGAGTTTGAATCTAAAAAAGCAAAAAGTCTAATTTTTATGTATTCAAATTTAGAAACAAACATAACTAAGTAACTTACAACTGATCCAACCAAAAAAAAGAACATAAAAAAAACAAATATATTAATGCCTGAAACAAAAATTAAAGCTAACCATATCATTGATATTAAAAGTGTTTGTCCAATATCCGGTTGATAAACAAGTAACATTAATATTGGAAAAATTAATAAAGCGCTTAGGAAATATTTAAAATATAATCGTTTATTTTGAATAGTTAGCATTAAAGATAAGGTAACAATAAAAAAAGGCTTAATTATCTCAACAGGCTGAAATCTTGGTAAAAAGATCAAATCAAGCCATCTTTTTGAGCCTTTTACTTCAATACCAAGAAAAGGAACTAGCATTAAACTAAAAAATGCGATCAAGAATAAAATTAAAGAAAATTTTGTTAAAATTTTTTGATTTAAAAACGAAAACACAATTAAGATCAAAATAGCTAAAATTATATAGGCAGAGTGTTTGAAAAAAAAATAATAGGATTTTGTATCTAATTTATCAGAAGCTATTAAAGATGTTGAAACTAAAGAAAAAAAAAGACCAAGTAAAAATAAACCTAAAATTAAAAACAGTAGAATTTTATCTATGTTTTTCCACCAATCATAAAAACTATCATAATATTTGTTCATGTTTTATTTTTGTTTAAATATGTATTGAATACTTTTATTAAAAAATTTTCCTCTTTCCTCAAAATTCTTAAATTGATCAAAAGAAGCAGCGCAAGGACTAAAAAGAATTACTTTGTTTTGCTTGTTATTTTTAATGTTATTATTTAAACTTCTAATGGCTTCTTTAAGGGTAAATGAACTTTTATAAAAAATTTTATTTTTTAATGAATTAATTAAAAAATTTCTACCTTTGCCATAAACATATGCTTTGATATTTGAAAAGTATTTTCTTTTTAATTTGAACTTATCTCCCTTTTTAGCCTGACCTCCCAATATCCAATAAATATTTTCGTATGATTCAAGTAATGGAACTGTTGACGAAAAACTGGTTGATTTTGAGTCATTTATAATTAATAACTTTTTTGATTTATGAATTATTTGTTGCCTATAATTTAATCCTTTAAAATTGTTCGCAGTATTTATAACTTTTTTTATATTTATATTTAATATCTTAGCGATTGCTAAAACATAACTAAGATTTTTTTTATTGCTAGAATTATTAAAGTAAATGTTATCTATTTGTTTTAAATATTTTTTATATTTTAAATAATTTATCTTTATAATCTTTGATTTTAATCTATGTTTTTTAATTAATTGAATTAGAAATTTATTTTCTTTATCTAAAAAAGCATAATCATTTTTACCTTGTGATTTAAAAATCTTAAATTTGGCCTCTGCATAATTTTTAAAAGTACCATGCCTTTCTAGATGGTCTGGATTTAAATTAAGTATCACTGAATACTTTGACCTAAAATATTTACTATAATCAAGTTGATAAGAGGATGCCTCAATCACAAAAATTGTATTTTTTTTAATTTTTTTTTCCATTAATACTGGATATCCGATATTTCCAGTTAATCTTACATCCATCTTATTATTTTTCAGAACCTCGTAGAGCAGTTTTGAAGTAGTAGATTTACCATTTGTTCCTGTAATCGTGATTTTATTTATTTTTGGAAAACTAATTTCAAATATATCAAGCTCAGAAATAATTTTAGGCCTATTTTTTTTTAAATAATTAGAAATTTTACATTTTTTGATATCAATACCTGGACTTAAGACAATATAATCAAAACTAATAAATGATAATTTATTTATATTTATTAATTCTTTTCTTAGTTTAAAAGGGATATTTTTTTTATTATCATCAAATATTTTACAGGTATTGTTTTTCTTTAGAAAATTAAAACAAGATATTCCAGATTTACCAAAACCATATATTAAAAATTTCTTATTTTTAAAAAATACTTGTCTATCATTCATTATCTTAGTTTTAATGTTGCTAATCCTATCATTGCTAAAATAATTGATATTATCCAAAATCTTATAACTACAGTCGATTCTGGCCAGCCTTTTTTTTCAAAATGATGATGGATTGGGGCCATTTTAAATATTCTTTTTCCAGTTAGTTTGAATGATATCACTTGCACAATTACAGAGACTGCCTCTAAAACAAATAATCCACCTGTAATTGCTAAAACAATTTCATGTTTGGTAATAATACCAACTGCTCCTAATGATCCTCCTAAGGCTAAGGATCCTGTATCACCCATAAATATTTTAGCTGGTGGAGCATTAAACCATAAGAAACCTAGACAAGATCCTATTATTGATCCGCAGAAAATAGATGCTTCTCCTACTCCTTCAATATATGTAATTTGTAAATATTCTGAAAAAACAACATTTCCTGTTACATAACTAATAAATGCAAAACAAGCTGCAACTAATATTACAGGTACGGTAGCTAAACCATCAAGTCCATCAGTCAAATTTACTGCATTAGATGACCCTATGATAACAAATAGATAAAATGGAATAAAAAACCAACCTAAATTAATTATTAAATTTTTAAAAAATGGAAAATACAAGTTTTCAATTTGGTCAGATCCACTATAAAAATAGAGAATTAAAATTCCACCTAAAGCTAATATTATTTGTATTATAATCTTTAATTTAGAACTTATGCCGTTTGAATTATTTTTCTTTATTTTTTGATAGTCATCATAGCCTCCAAGTAATCCAAAAGATCCTGCTATATAAAGTAAGAACCAATTGTAAGGATTTGAAAAATCACCCCATAATAGAACTCCTGAGAAAATACCTAGTAAAATCATTAGACCTCCCATTGTAGGAGTTCCTATTTTTTTGATGATATGTTCACTAGGTCCATCTTCTCTAATTGGGTCATGAATTTGATTTGAAGAAAAATAATTAATAAGTGGCCCCCCAACCAAAAAAACTACTATCATTGATGTAAACATTGATAGACCAGTTCTTACAGTCAAATATTTAAAAACGTTTAAAAAACTAAAGATCTCAATTAAATTAGAAAATAGACTAAAAAGCATTCAATTTGCCTGTTTTTAAGCTTTGGCTTATTTTATTTAACCCAGTTGAGTTTGAACCTTTTATCATTAGATATTCACCATCCTTAATATCATTTCTTATAAAATTTAAGATATCTTTTTTTGAATTTAATATTTTTCCTCTTTTTTGTGGTCTAATTTTGTTAAATGTTTCGATAACTTCCTTTCCATAAACATATACTCTATCGATTTTAGTATCATTAATGTATTGAGCGGCTTCTAAATGAAGTTTTTTGGAATATTTACCAAGTTCCAGCATGTCCCCTAATAGAACTAATTTTCTTTTAGATTTTGTATTTAAATTATTTAATTTATTCAATGCGAATTTAAGAGATAAAGGATTAGAATTATAACTTTCATCAATTAGGTTAATTTTTTTTTTACTTAATTTTACTGAGTTTAAATCTCCTCTACCTTCTGGAAATTGATAATCATAAAAGAAAAATTTATCTAGTTTTTCCAAATCAAAATATATAGATATTACTGCAAGAGTTGACAAAATATTATAAGTATAATTTTCTAAATTTTTTTTAACAATAAATTTCAATTTTTTTTTTTTAAAATTAATATATATTACAGATAAAGATTTCTCTTTTTTAACATTAATCAGACTTAAATCTGATTTTTTTTTAATCCCAAATGTAACTATTCTTAATTTTTTTTTTATGGATTTAGACTTAAAAAAACTAAAAAAATTATCATCAGCATTTAAAATAATATATCCATCCTTAGAAATGTTGTTTATTATCTCGGATTTGGCTTGAGCTACACCCCATAAATTTTTAAAATTTTTAATATGAGCATAAGAAATATTTGTAATAACACCAATATTAGGCACTATTTTTTTGGTTAAAAAATCAATTTCACCTTTTTTATCCATCCCAACTTCAAAAATTCCAATTTTATCTTCCTTATTTATGTTGAATAAAGAAATTGGTACGCCATATTTATTGTTAAAAGATTTTTTTGAATAAGATGTTTGACATAATTTACCTATCATTTGCCCCAACATTTCTTTTAAAGAAGTCTTACCCGCAGATCCTGTAATTGCAATAGATGTAATATTAGAAGATATTCTTACCAGTTTAGCACTTTTGGATAAAATTTTTAAAGAATTTTTTACATAAATTTTATTTTTAATTTGATTGACTGGTTTATTTTGATTAATTGCAATTGAGGCTCCATTATTTAAAGCGTCATTGACAAATTTATTCCCATCAAAGTTCTTTCCTTTTATGCCGAAGAAAATATTGTTTTTTTTTGTTTTTCTTGAGTCAATTGAGGCCATATTAATATTAATATTTTTTTCTATTTTCTTTTTAGTTATTTCTGAAATAATATTTGTTTTCCAATTTCTATTTAAAGATCTATTTTTAATCCTAATAAATTTTTCAATACATTTTTTATCTGAAAAGAATTTTTTATAGACATATTCTTGGTAAACTTCATGCCCTTTTCCTGCAATGATAACAACTTCGTTTGACTTAATATCCATAATTGCTGATTTTATTGCACTTTCTCTTGATGATATCTCTAATACTTTACTCTTTGAAATATTTGACTTGATATCTCTTCTTATTTTTGTCGGATCTTCACTTCTTGGATTGTCATCAGTTAAATATATTTTATCACAATATTTATCAGCAATATTTCCCATTATTTTTCTTTTATACTTATCTCGCTCACCTCCACATCCAAATACTAAATTAATTTTTCTCAATTTAAATTGTTCCTTAACATTTTTAATGCAGGTCTTTAAAGCATCTGGTGTATGGGCATAATCAAGAATAACAATTCCATAATTATTAAGATTTCCTAACTTCTCTAATCTTCCATTTACTGACTTTATTTTTGGTACAACTTTTATAATTTTTTCTAATGAAATTTTACTTTTCATTGCTGCCATAATTGCCATTAGTAAATTTTTTATTTGAACTCTTCCAATTAATGTTGTTGAAAAAGAATATTTTTTTTTATTAAATATGAAAGTTATTTTCTGTTCATCTTTCAAAAATTGATGATCTATTATTGAAAAACTAGATTTAGTATTTCCTAAAGTAAGTTTTTTGATTTTATTTAATGTAGTAATTCTATTTAAATTAGAAGAGATTTTTAATTCGTTATCATAAATAGCATAAGACTTTTTTTTCAGTAATTTTTTAAATAATATTAATTTTGAATTTAAATAATTTTTATAAGTTTTATGATAATCTAAATGATCCCTTGTTAAGTTAGTAAATATACCAATATCAAATTCTAACCCATCTAATCTATTTTGATTTAATCCATGACTCGAAGCCTCCAAAATAACATTTTCAATTCTTCTTTCTTTTAATTTTTTTAAAATTTTGTTTATTTGAATAGTATCAAAAGTAGTATTAGAAAAATTTTTTTTTACTTTTAAACCAGTAATCCCCAATGTACCAATTGATGCTACTTTAACTCTGTTAAGAGTAAGAATTTGAAAATAAAAATTTGCTATCGATGATTTACCATTTGTACCAGTAACAGCTATTAAGTTATTTGGTTTTTTGTTAAATATTTTAGAGCTAAATTTTGCAAGTAAATTTCTAGGATTCTTATAATTTAAAAATAAAACGTTATTTTTCCAACCATTAATTTTAAATTTGTCAGTGATTATAATTTCAGATCCATTTTTAATAGCATCTTTTATAAATAAATTTCCATCAGTATTGTTTCCTTTAAATGCAAAAAAAATGAATCCCTTTTTAACTTCTTTAGAATTGAAAGCTATCCCTTTAAAACTTAATTCATGATATTTTTTATGTAAATTTGGAAAGTAGTCTTTGAGTAACATGATTTACGCTCTTAATATTTTGTGGCTAAAATTGGCCCGATCTTATCTATTATCTGACCAGCTACCCAGACAGTGGTCCAGCCCGCTGTATTTCTCCAATTCCCCTTATAAGGATATCTGCCATCTCTATAATGATAGACAAATTCTCTATTTGCTTTGGGTTCATCTAACATTACCGCTAATACAAATTTTGGGTCCGAGGTCGGAAAAACTGATGCAAACGTGTTAACTTTCTTTTTAGAATACCCACCCATTAAGGGTTGATCGGCAGTACCCGTTTTTCCGCCTATTTCGTAACCCTTTACATCAGCAAAACCTGCTGTTCCTTCTTTTGTTGATACAATTTTTCTAAGAATAGGATTAATTGTTTCTGATAAGTTTTCATTAAGTATTCTTTGTCTTTGTAATTTTTCCTTCTTCAATAACGTAGGTATTATTTCATATCCTCCATTACTTATAATTGAATAGCCTTTTGAAAGTTGTAATAAAGTTGTAGCTATCCCATGACCAAATGCAACTGTTGCAAGTTTACATTTACCCCATCTACCTAATTGGGTTGTGCCTACTTCCTGTATATCGAATTGTAAATTTGATAAAATTCCAATAGTTTGAAGAAACTCATTATAATTTTCAATACCAACTTTTTCAGCTATTCTAACAGAACCAATATTGCCTGATCTAATAAGAATCTCTTCTGCTGTTAAATCTGATGGTATTTTATCATCATATTCAGATATAGAATTTCCTGCACACGTAATTTTTTTTTTAAGGTCTTTAAATTCTGTATATGGTTCAACAACATTGTATTGTAAACCTGCAGCCAAAGTAAAAGTTTTAAATACAGATCCAAATTCATAAACACCTTTTGTCGCTCTATTAATATATTTTACGTCATTTATTTTTTCTCTTTTATTAAGATCAAAGTCTGGAAGAGATACCATAGATAAAATGTTACCATCATTAATATCCATTAAAATTGCAGCACTTCCAATATTTTGAAATATATCTTTAGATTTTGATAACTCTTCTTTAATTAAATATTGAAGATCTGTATCAAGGGTTAATTTTAAAGGTTCTTTTGTGGTTGTTAGCTCATAATCAAAAGTTTTTTCGATTCCTGATATACCATTATTATCATTATCGATTTGACCAATTACATGGCTAAATAATTTTCCATTTGGGTAAACTCTTGCTATGCTATCCTCTTGAATAAAGGATTTATCTCCTAAAAGAAGAACTTGCTTAAGTTTTTCAGGACTAATTTTTTTTTTAACATAAAAGAATTTTTTTCCATACATTTCTTTATCAAAACTTTTATCAGGAAAGATCAACTTAAGAGAAATTAACAATTTTTCTTTGTTAATTACTAAATTGGGGTTAATCCCTATATTAACTATAGGAACACTTTTAGCCAAAATACTTCCCTCATTATCTAATATACTAGATCTGAAATTATCTTTTTTAACTATTTTTTGAATTTCGGGGATTTCTTTTAAACTCAATAATATTACCTTGGACGAAAAAATAATTGCTAAAATGAAAAATACAAAAAAAATAAATGCTATTCTTTCAAAAGATATTTTAAGATGTGATTTATTTTCTTTATATGAAAAGATATCATTAAATTTATCAGAATTTTGGGAGTGATTATCTAATTCACTCATCAATTTTACCCATTTTATTAATTTTTAAATTATCACCTAAAAATTCAATTTTGCTCAAATTTTCTATTTTCTTTTGAATAAATTTATCCTCAAAGTAAAATTGTTGATACTCCATTAGTTTTTTTGGTGAAGTTAAAATACTATAATCAAGCAAAGTCAGTTCATAACGATCTTCTAATATTCTAATATTTTCTTTTAATTCAAAAATTTCTTTATCAAGTGTTTTTGTGGAGTTTTTAGTTAAAGTTGTTGCAAATATTAAAAAAATTATAGGTACAAAAAAAAATAATTTTTTCATTAAATTATCTTAGATCCTCAATATTTATTAAATTTTTAAATTTTTCTCTAAATTCACTAAAATCACATTTATCATTAGTTTTAATTCCATACCTTAATTTAGCTGATCTTGAAGGTGGGTTTTTTTTTATCTCACTTGAACTTGGTAAAATAGGTTTTTTATTAATTAATTTAAAGCATTTTTTTGGGATCTCTGTTTCAGGTAAATATCTTGAGGAATTTCTTTCCTCAGAATAGTGTTTAAAAAAAAATTTGACAATTCTATCCTCTATTGAGTGAAAACTAACTACAGCTATAATGCCACCTGTTGGAATTAAATTAAATGAATTTATCAAGCCATTTATTAATTCACTAATTTCTTTATTCACTAGTATTCTTAAAGCCTGAAAAACTTTAGTGGAGTTATGTATTTTTGTTTTTTGATATTTTTTAACATTATCTATAATTTGAACTAAGTCTTCTGTTTTTATGTTTTTATCTTTTCTTTTTTCTACTATTTTTTTTGCTATTTTTTTTGAATATTTTTCGTCGCCAAATACTTTAAATACTTTAGCAAGGTTATTTTCATCCATATTGGATATGATCTCATTTGCTGAAAAATCATTTATACCCATTCTCATATTTAGCTTTCCTTTATCAGAAAAAGATAAACCTTTTTGGGAATTTTTGATTTGGTTAAATGAATATCCTAAATCAAAAATAATTCCTTTTATTTTATGATTTTTTAATTTGATTTGATCTAATTGAGAAAATTTAAGATTGTAAAATTTAAATCTTTTATCATACTTTTTTTGGAATTTTGATGTGCTGCTTAAGACATCTTTGTCCCTATCTAATGCAATAATATTGTTTTGTTTATTTTCAAGAATTTTTTCTGAATATCCCCCTTGACCAAAAGTACAATCAATAAATGTGCCACCATAAAGAGGGGAAATAATGCTAATTAATTCTTTTAGCAGAACTGGAAAATGTTTGTTTTCCAGATTTATGGTGGCATTCATTTATTTTCTTGAAGACCATTAATTTTTTTGTCTTCTCAAAAATGCTGGAATTTCTAAATCGTCTTCTTCTTCTATTGTTGTGCTTGTTTCCTTTAACAATGAAGTTTCTTCTTCAGTTTCACTAATTGATCCATCAGAATTAAATAGCTCAGGTGTTTCTTCATCAAAATCAAAATTCTCCAATCCATTTGATGGAGAGGAGTTGCTTTCATCTGTTTCAAAAGACTGATCGGAAGCTGTGGATGATTCATTCTCTTGAGTATTTGTTTCCTCTGTAATATTTGTCGAACTTACTAATTCTTCTGAATTATCAGTTTCAGATGTTGTTTGACTTTCGGTTTCAGCTTTAATCCCTTCTTCTATCTTAAGAGCATTTGCCCCATTAGTCATGATTGAGCTGTTTTGGTTAGAGAATGCAAAAGCTTGAGAAGAACCTGTATTAGAAAAGTCAGAATATCCAGGATTTCTATTTTGTATTCTATGAACCATATTAATGACTGATTTTGGCTCTGGTTGTTGACCATCAAGAGAAGTAGCTACAATTGAAACTCTCATTAAACCATCAAGACTTTCATCTGTAATTGCTCCAATTATTAGTTCTGCTTCTGGATCTACTTCAGCTCTAACTTTATTAACAGCTTCATCTACTTCAAAAAGTTTAAGATCCTTTCCACCAGTGATATTTACTAATAAGCCCTTAGCTCCTTTTAATGTGTAATCATCTATAAGAGGATTGCTTATAGCCATCTCAGCAGCTTTAACCGCTCTTCCTTCGCCTTCGGCCTGACCAGTGCCCATCATGGCCTTACCCATCGAACTCATAACTGTTTCAACATCAGCAAAATCCAAATTTATTAACCCAGGTCTTACCATAAGATCAGTAATACTTTGAACTCCATGCTTTAGCACATCATTAGATAGCAAAAACGACTCTTCAAATGTAGTTTGTTCACTTGCAATTTTAAATAAATTTTGATTTGGAACTACAATTATAGTGTCTACATGTTTTCTTAATTCCTCAAGACCTTGATTTGCTTTTCTCATTCTTGAAGGACCTTCATATAAGAAAGGTAGGGTAACAACTCCGATCGTTAATATATTTAATTCTTTAGCAGCACGAGCAATAACATGGGCAGCACCCGTTCCGGTACCACCACCCATTCCTGCAGTTATGAAAACCATGTTAGATCCTTGAAGAACATTAACAATCTCATTTAAGGACTCATCAGCAGCAGCTTCACCTATATCTAACTTTGATCCAGCACCTAATCCTTTTGTTAAATTTAATCCCATTTGGATTTTAGTTTGTGCATGGCTTAGTCTTAAATCCTGAGCATCAGTATTTACAGCTATAAACTCTACTCCTTGTAAACCTGACTCAATCATTCCATTGATTGCATTACCTCCTGCTCCTCCGATACCAAGAACTAATATTCTTGGTTTCAACTCTTTAATATCTGGTGCTTTAAAATTAATTGTCATTTATCCCCCGTTAGTTATTAAGTTTTTGCTCCCATTTAAGGTTAGCCCTATTAATGTTAGATTTTTTTCTAGCAGTGACCCTAAATTTTTCAAAACTTGTTGGTTCCCATATTTGGAAGGTTTTTCCTTGACCAACAAACAGCATGCTATTTTTTATTTTTGCATGTTTTAATAATTTTTCTGTAATGAGAATTCTTCCCTCGCTATCAAATTGTAAGTTAACACTTTGCGATAGTATTGAGGTTGCAAAATAATCTTTCTTATCCTCAAATGGATTTAAAGTGTCTATTGCATTTGAGATTTTTTCAATTCTATCTTGAGGCCAAGCCTCAATTGACTGATTATTAAATGATGGAAAACATACGATTCCGTTGTATCCTGTATTAGAGAGATAGCTTCTAAAACTAGCAGGCACTGACACCCTTCCTTTTTTGTCTAATTTGTTTTCGTAAGTAGATAAAAACATAATCCATAAATTCCTTATTTGGGATTTTATGGGATATTATGGGTTTAAGATTTAATCGTCAATACCTAATATTACAATTGGGTATTCTTGATTTGTTCTTAATTTCTACAATATTGCAAAATAGAATTTTGATTTAATCAAATAGTAGATAAAAATTATAAGGTTATGATTTTGCCAGATAAAATATAAGCCGGGTTCTGTCATTTAAACTTATCATTTCTCTAGGCCTTAAATCACTTTAAGGCTCAAGCAACTAACCCAGATGACTAGCCAAAGACTGCTTTTCGTTATTTCTAACAGTGTCATCTCTACTCAGTCTTGCTCCCAGTGGGGTTTTCCATGCGCTAGCTGTTACCAACATAGCCGGTGTGCTCTTACCACACCTTTTCACCCTTGCCTTGATAAGGCGGTTTATTTTCTGTGGCACTATCCCTAGGGTCGCCCCCGCCAGTTATTAACTGGCACTGTGTCTTTGTAGAGCCCGGACTTTCCTCTTTAATAAATTAAAGCGATAAGTCATTTATCTGGCAATAGAAGAATATAAATTTTTTAATATAATTCAATAAATAATTATTTAATATTATTAAGGGATTTTGCAATATTAAAGCATTCCAAATCAAATTTTCCATTTACTAACGCAGGTCTAAACCTCATTTGAAAAACTTTTATAATTTTTTTAAGCTCTTTCAGATTAGAGTATTCAATATTATAACCAACTTTTTTTAAATATTTAATAAATTCACTTAAATTTTCTTTAGAATTTTTTTTTCTTAATGATTTAAGTTTTTTAGAATTAGCATTATGCCATATTCCAATTTTTTTTTTGTTTAAAAATTTCCAAGGAAATTTTTCCCCTGGATCTATTTTTCTAAAAGGTGCTATATCTGAATGGCCTAAAATTTTATTTTTATTAATATTGTATTTTTTAATTATTAATTTTGAAATTCTAATTAAACATTTAATTTGCTTGTCACTAAAATTTCTGTACCCATTTCCATGACCAGGATTAGAAATTTCAATGCCTATTGATTTGTAATTTATAGACTTATCATCACCCCAGTAAGACTCTCCAGCATGCCAAGCAACATATAAATCAGGAACCATTTGTATAAGTTTTCCTGATTTAGTTATATAATAATGACAACTTACATTAGAATTAAAATTAGTTAGCTTTTTAATTGCTAATTTATCATTTTTCATTCCAGTATAATGATAAATTAAATACTTTATTTTTTTTTTATTTCTTTTTTTAAGATTAAAATTAGGTGAGTAATTAAGGGTCATTTTTTTAACATTTTTCTGCATTATTTCGAACAATTAAATCTTTCAATAAATAGAAGATATAATATAAACAGGATTAATGAAAAAGATTTTAAGAATAATTATAATTGCGATTATCTCTCAAGTTTATACCTTGAATTCACAAGCAGGATCAGATGGAAGTCTAGAAATAGATAGCAAGACTAAAGAACAAAGTGCTGAAGTAAAAGACTGTTTTGAGACTATTAACAGAGGTATTTTTGCATTTAATCAGGGGTTAGATAAAATTTTTTTTAAACCGGTCGCTAAAGGGTATAGATTTTTACCTAAACCAATAAGATCCGGAACAAGTAATGCTTTAAACAATTTATCCAATGTAGTAACCATACCAAACAATGTATTACAGGGTCAATTTAAAGAAGCTGGAATAAACACATTAAGATTTTCTATCAATACGACACTTGGAATTGGTGGAATTTTTGATGTAGCTTCGTATTATGGATTAAATAAACTTGATAAAGAAGATTATGGACAAACTCTTGGAACTTGGGGAGTAAAAGAAGGGTGTTATTTTGTTTTACCTGTTCTTGGTCCTACAACAGTTAGAGATACGCTAGGTTCACTTGCTAATTTTAGTGGTGGGGATATGTGGTACAATATTACAATAGCAAATGACACTAAATACTTTGAAAATTCCGATTATTACTATTCTAGATTAACTGCTGGTGTAGATTTTAGAGCAAAAAATTTAGAGGCTTTTGATAGTCTTGAGAATAATTCGATGGATTTATATGCATCGGTTAGGAGTTTGTATTTACAAGATAGAAAAAGAAAAATTCTGAACTCAGACGAAACCACTGAGACAATGAATGATGATGATTGGGAAGAAATAGATACCCAATAATTATTAATGATTAAAATCAAAATAATTTCTTTTTTTTTTTTTATTTTATTTCTAAGTAATATTTCGTTTGCTAAAGAGCCAAGTAAATTAATTAGTGAGATAGTTAATGAGGCATCAGTCATTTTATCAAGCTCTGATCCTGTTGAGGCTAAAATAATTAGATTAAATAATATTGCTGAAACTAGTGTTGATATTAATGGTATTGGAATGTATACCCTAGGAAAATACCGTAAAAACCTTAGTGAAGATCAAAAAATTAAATACAAAAAGCTGTTTAAAAGTTATTTCTTAAAAAGTTTTTCTAGTAGATTAGTAGATTACTCAGATCCGAAAATAAGTATCGTATCTGAAAAAAAAATTAATGAAAAATATACAATTGTTAGTACTGTTTTAGAAGAAACATCTAAAAACCCGGAAATAAAAATTGATTGGAGAATCTATACTAAAAACCCTGAAAGACCTTTAATAAGAGATCTTATTGTTGAAGGATTAAGTTTAGCAAGAACTCAAAAAGAAGAATTTAAATCTATATTGCAAAATAATGAGGGGGATATTAATTATCTCTTTAAATCTTTAGAGGAATTTATAATAAAGTAGGTGGTGGGCCCGCCAGGACTCGAACCTGGGACCAATACATTATGAGTGTACTGCTCTAACCAACTGAGCTACAGGCCCTAAAAGTTATTCTTAATTATATCATTTTTTAATACTTATCAATTATAGATACTCATTAAAATGGTGGGCCGTGTTGGTTACGCTCCAACTACCCCTGCAATGTCAATGCAGTACTCTACTATTGAGCTAACGGCCCTATTAACTTTCTAAGAAACTTTTTAATTGTTTTGATCGACTGGGATGTTTTAATTTTCTAAGTGCCTTCGCCTCAATTTGACGAATTCTTTCTCTTGTCACGGAGAATTGTAAACCAACTTCTTCCAAAGTGTGGTCAGTATTCATCCCAACTCCAAACCTCATTCTTAAAACTCTTTCTTCTCTTGGGGTTAAGGTTGAAAGTATCTTTGTTGTTGCCTCACTTAGGTTAGATTTAATTGCCTGCTCGAGTGGTGCTAGCGCTTTTGTATCCTCAATAAAATCTCCTAAACTACTATCTTCTTCATCTCCAACTGGCTTCTCAAGCGAAACTGGTTCTTTTGAAATCTTTAACACTTTTCTTACCTTTTCAAGTGGCATTCTCAATTTTTTTGCGAGCTCTTCGGGTGTAGCCTCTCTACCAAACTCACTCAAAATTAGACGTTGAGTTCTAACAATTTTATTAATTGTCTCAATCATATGGACAGGTATTCTTATTGTTCTAGCTTGGTCTGCTATAGATCTCGTTATTGCTTGTCTAATCCACCATGTTGCATATGTAGAGAATTTATATCCTCTTCTATATTCAAATTTATCTACAGCTTTCATCAATCCTATATTTCCCTCTTGAATTAAATCTAAAAATTGCAGACCCCTATTTGTATATTTTTTAGCAATAGAAATAACTAATCTTAAATTAGCTTCAACCATCTCCTTTTTTGCAATTCTAGATTCTTTCTCACCTTTTTGAATTCTACTAACCATTAACTTATAGTCAGTGACTGATAGCCCAAGCTTATTGCTAATTTCAATTAATCTATCTCTAATATCTTTAAATTGCACTTTATATTTTTGAAAAAATTTCTTCCATATGTCATTGGTATCTAAGAAACTTTTTAAATTTGGGTTGATTTCATTTCCAACATAAAATTTTATGAATTCATCTCTAGAAATCTTTTCATTAATTGCAAATCTTAAAAGATTTCCTTCTAAAGATATTATTTTACGATTTTCTATATAATGTTTTTGAACTAAATCCTCTAATACTGAGGGAGATAATTGTAATGTTTTAATATTCTCTAAAATATCTTCTACAATTTTTTTATAATTTTTCTCTTTTGAAGGAGAAAATGGTTTTGAATTTAATACACAGTCTAATTTTTCTTTCTGATATTTTATAAGTTTATTATATTCTTTAGTTAAATTATAAACTGTTTGCAAAACTTTGGGTTTGATCTCTGTTTCCATAGCTGCAAGTGTTGGATTAAATTCGTCGTCGTCTGTAGCATTATTTTGGTCATCAGTACTTTGGTTGTCATTTCCTTCATCTGATTTTTTTTGTTTTGCACTTTGACCGGTATCTTCATCTTCCATATAATTAGTATCAATATCAATTATTTCTCTAACCAAGATTTCATCATTTTGAAGTTTTGTATTCCATTCAAAAAACTGTTGAGCGGTAATGGGGCTTTGTGAAAGTGCGTTTAACATTACGTCTTTTCCAGCTTCTATTCTTTTAGCAATAGCAATTTCACCTTCTCTGGAAAGAAGCTCTACTCCTCCCATTTCTCTAAGGTACATTCGAATTGGGTCATCACTTTTTTCTATAGATTTACCCTCTTCTTTAGAGCCATTATCTTTCTTTCTAAGAACTTTAAAGTCTGATTTTTTTTCAACTAATATAATTTTTTCATCAAGAATATGTATAAAAGCTTGCTCTAAATTTTCGTTTGACAGATTTCTTTTTCCTAGAGATTTGTTTAATTCTTCGTGGGTTATGAAACCCCTATGGACACCTCTGCCCATTAATCTAGCAAATGATTTTGTAATTATACGTTCCACAATAAAAAAGTTCAGAATGTATATAATGCTAAAATTAAAAAAATCTATTGTATTCTGATTTAAATTTAATTGAATTTTTGTTGTTTTTTGAGCTCTTTTAACTCGTTAAATGTTGTCTCACTTAAATCCTCAGAAAATCTTGATTCTAAATCCATTATTCTTAATTCAAGTTCATAATTTTTCAGATCTCTTATAAGCTCAGATAAAATTTCGAGAATTTTATGATCGTCGTTTGAGTTTTTAAATAATATATGCTTTATAGATGCATATTTTAAAATCCTATCTATCAAACTCTTGTCAATTTTTAAACTCTCTAGATTAGTATTTTCAAAATTGTTTGTTTGATCAATAATTTCTTTAAACAATAATTTATTTTCACTACTAAATAGTTTTACATTTTCAATTAAATTAAAGTTATCTTTTATAAGCTCTGGTTTTTTTAGCAAAATATATAGAAAAGAAAATTCTTTAATATCAATAGCTGATAAAGACTTTGTTTCATTGTAATAATTCTGAGTTGATTTGAGTGATTTTGTAAGTTTGGAGTAATTTTTATTGTATTTAAAATTTGTATTTGGTGTTAATTCAGAAATTTTTTCTAAGAAATATTCAAGCACATACTTTCTAATGAACTCATCTTTTATTGTTGATGAAATTGATCTTAATTTTTTTTCAAAAATAGCTCTCGATGAAGGGTTATCATTCATTTCTTTAGAATAGTGATTAAATATAAATTTATGAATAGGCACAGAATTATTTTTAGAAAAATCCTCAAAAAAATCCTTTCCCTTTTCATTAACGTAGCTATCTGGATCATGTTTATTAGGTAAGAATAAAAACGAAATTTCTTTTTCAGGTTTTAATTCAATAATAGAATTTTCTGCTGCTCTTAAAGCTGCTTTATATCCACTTTCGTCACCATCAAAACAAATAGTGATATGTTGAAAAAATTGATTAATAGTTAATATTTGCCTTGTAGTTAAAGAAGTGCCTAGATTTGCAACTACATTTTCCACTTTATTTTTACTAAGACCAACCACATCCATATAACCTTCAACAAGAAATACGTTATCAATAGTGTTTGAAAGTTTTCTTGTAAAATCTAGATTGTAAAGATTAGACCCTTTTTTGAAAAATGGTGTCTCTGGTGAATTAATATACTTCGCAAGATAATTATTATCTTTTAATGTTCTACCTCCAAGAGCTATTGGATCACCTGAAATATTATTTATTGGAAAAATTATTCTATCTTTAAACCTATCTACATTTTTTTTTTTATTTTCATCAAAATAAAATAATCCTGTATCTCTGATTTCACTTTCATTAAATTCCTTGAAAATTTCTTCTTTGAAGTTTTCATCATTTGAAACATATCCAATTTTAAATTTCTTTACTTCTTCAATAGTTAAATTTCTATTTTTTAAATAGTCCTTCGCTGCTTTTGCTAAAGGGTTTTTAAAAAGATCTTTATGATAAAATTCAACATATTTTGCATATATCATTTTATACTTGTTCCACTTTTCTTCTCTTATCTCATCTTCTTTTGAAAATGTATAAGGTCTCATCCCTGCTAAATTTGCTAAATATTTGACTGACTCACCAAATTTAAGATTTTGAGTCTTCATTACAAAATCAAAAATATTTCCATGCTCAGCAGTACTAAAGCAATGATAAAATTCCTTTTCATCATTTACTGTAAATGATGGCGTTTTTTCGGTCTTAAATGGTGAAAGGCCAACATATTCCTTTCCTCTCTTTTTTAAATTAACTGTTTTTGAAACTACAGATGAAATTTTTAATCTAGTTTTTATTTCTTGTAAGTACTCTTTTGGATATTTCATTTTTGATTTAATAATTCTTTTATAATTGCTCCTGCTTTTGAAAAATCGATACTATCAGCATTATTTTTCTTTAATTCACCTATAACTTTTCCCATATCTTTAATTGAGTTTGCTCCTGTTGATTTAATTACCTCTTCACAAATTTTCTTAGTATCCTCCTCGCTAATTTGTTTAGGCAAATATTGACTAATTATTCCAACTTCTTGTTCTTCTATTTCCTGAAGATCCTTACGATTGTTTTTTTTATACAATTCAATCGATTCGTTACGCTGTTTAATCATTTTTTTTAATAACTTCTTAATATCTTCATCATCTGTTTCTTTTTTTTCTGCCCCAGATCTATTGTTAATATCTAAATCTTTAATACCGGATAAAATTAACCTATAAGTTGATATTTTATTTTTATCTTTAGATTTTAAAGCTGTTTTGTAGTCTAACTCTATGCTTTCTCTTAATGACATATTTAATTTTAGCGTATTAAAAATATTCTTCAAAAAGAAAAATATTTTTTTTACAAAATATACATTAGATGTGTTGCGCAAAAAAAGGTTTTATTGTATAGACCTTTAACTTATGAGTTGTAATTGATCAAAAAACAAAAAAATAAAATTGCAATTAATCATCAATTTCCAACAGGTATTTTAGTTCTAGATAACAAGCTGGTTTTTAAAGGCATTGGGCTTGGATATGAAGGAACTTCAACTGGAGAGGTTTGTTTTAATACATCTTTGACAGGATATCAGGAAATCATATCAGACCCGTCTTATGCTGGACAAATTATTAACTTTACATTTCCTCATATTGGAAACGTTGGAACCAATAATGAGGATTTAGAGTCAGATAAAATTTGGACGAAAGGTGTAATATTTAATTCCGAAATTACTTCTCCATCAAATTATAGGGCATTGAAGACATTAGATGAATGGCTTAAAAAAAATCAAATAGTTGGATTAACTGGATTAGATACTAGAAGCTTAACAAACTTTATTAGAGATAAGGGTGCCCCAAAAGGTACCATTACAAATAATAAAAAAGGTAAATTTAATATTAAAAAACTAATTAATATGTCAGTTAAATGGCCTGGCTTAAATGGATTAGATCTTGCTAAAGAAGTATCAACAAAAAAAACTTATACATGGAAAGGGTTTAGAACGTGGAAAAAGGATATCGGATATAAGAAGAATACAAAAAAGAAATTTAAAATTATCGCAGTTGATTATGGGATAAAGAAAAATATTTTAAGATATTTCTCAAATTATAACTGTGAGGTAAAGGTGGTCTCTTGTAAATTAACTGCTGATGAAATTGTGAAATTAAAACCTGATGGTATTTTTTTATCAAATGGACCAGGAGATCCAGCAGCTACTGGAAAATATGCAATTGATACAGTTCAAAAATTAATTAAATTGAATTATCCTATATTTGGAATTTGCCTTGGTCATCAAATTTTAGCTTTGTCTTTAGATGCAAAAACAAAGAAAATGAAATTAGGTCATAGGGGTGCCAATCATCCAGTCAAAAGTTTAATAAATAATTCAGTTGAGATTACTAGTCAAAATCATGGATTTGTTGTTATAGAAAAAAGCTTATCTAAAAATATTCAAATTACTCATAAGTCACTCTTTGACGATACTATTGAGGGAATTAAACTTAAAAACAAACCTGTCTTTTCTGTTCAGTATCATCCAGAAGCAAATCCTGGACCTCAAGATAGTCAATACCTATTCAAAAACTTTATTCAAGATGTAAAAAAACATGCCAAAAAGAAAAGACATTAAAAAAATATTAGTTGTTGGAGCAGGCCCAATAATAATTGGACAAGCATGTGAATTTGATTATTCGGGTACACAAGCTTGTAAGGCTCTTAAAGATGAGGGTTTTGCGGTAGTTTTAATAAATTCAAATCCTGCAACTATTATGACTGATCCTGGTGTTGCTGATAAAACCTATATTGAACCAATCACACTTCCTGTTTTAGAAGAAGTTATTAAAAAAGAAAAACCTAACGCAATTTTACCAACAATGGGAGGACAGACAGCATTAAATTTAGCAATAAGTGCTGAAAAAGCTGGACTACTTAAAAAATACAAAATCGAATTGATAGGTGCAAAGTCTAAGGCAATTGAAAATGCTGAAGATCGTAAAAAATTTAGAAAAAACATGTCTGACATTGGTTTAGATCTGCCAAAATCAAGAATTATAAATCACTTTAAAGATGCAGCTAAATGTTTGAAGGAGATAGGATTACCAGCAATAATTAGACCATCTTTTACTTTGGGTGGTTTGGGAGGGGGAATCGCTAAAAACAAAAAGGATTTCTTTAAACTTGTCAAAACTGGGATGAATGAGTCCCCTCAAAATCAGGTTTTAATCGAAGAGTCATTGGAAGGCTGGAAAGAATTTGAAATGGAGGTTGTAAGAGACAAAAAGGATAACTGTATAATAATTTGTTCAATAGAGAATGTCGATCCAATGGGAATCCATACTGGGGACTCTATCACAGTTGCTCCTGCATTAACCTTAACTGACAAAGAATACCAGGTCATGAGAAATGCATCTATTGCCTGCTTAAGAAAAATTGGAGTTGAAACGGGTGGATCAAATGTTCAGTTTGCAATAAATCCAAGAAATGGAAGAATGGTTATAATAGAAATGAATCCAAGAGTATCAAGGTCCTCTGCTCTTGCATCAAAAGCAACGGGTTTCCCAATCGCTAAAGTAGCAGCTAAACTTGCAGTGGGATACACTTTAGATGAATTAAAAAACGAAATTACAAAAGTAACTCCAGCTTCATTTGAACCAACAATTGATTATGTTGTTACAAAAATACCGAGATTTACATTTGAAAAGTTTTCAGATACTAAAGCAATGCTTGGAACTTCAATGAGATCAGTTGGTGAGGCAATGGCAATTGGAAGAAATTTCAAAGAATCTTTTCAAAAAGCTTTGGTATCTTTAGAAACTGGACTTTCTGGATTGGATAATTTTTTTAACTACTCAAGAAAAGATATTATAAAAAATTTAAAAGTTAATATTCCAAATAGACTATTATTAATTGCTGAAGCTTTTAGAAAAAATATTTCTTTAGACAAAATATATAAATTATCAAATGTTGATCCTTGGTTTTTAAATCAAATTAAGGATCTAGTAGATGAAGAAAAAAATATAAAAAAGAAAGGTTTACCTAAAACATATAATGAATTTAATAGAATAAAATCTATTGGCTTCTCAGATAAAAAGTTATCGAAAATCACCGGAATAAAAGAACAAATTGTTAGATCTAAAAGGGTTGCGCTAAAAGTTTTACCTGTATTTAAAAAGGTAGATACTTGTGCAGCGGAATTTAAATCCTTTACTCCATATATGTACTCCACATACCAAAGAAATTTTTCATTAAATACAGAGTGTGAGTCAAATCCTAGCAATAAGAAAAAAATAATAATACTTGGAGGGGGTCCAAATAGAATTGGACAAGGTATAGAGTTTGATTATTGTTGTTGTCAGGCAAGCTTTTCTCTGAAAGAAGCTGGATTTGAAACAATAATGGTTAATTGTAACCCTGAAACAGTTTCAACAGACTATGACACCAGCGATAGACTATATTTTGAGCCACTGGTTGAGGAATATGTTCAAAATATTATTCTAAAAGAAAAATCAAAGGGAAATCTTATAGGGATTATTGCTCAATTTGGAGGCCAAACTCCTATTAAATTAGCAAAATTTTTACATGAGAATGAGTTACCAATACTTGGTACTCAATATACTTCCATTGATCTTGCAGAGGACAGAGATAGATTTAGAGATCTATTAATTAAATTAAATTTTAAACAAGCAGAAAGTGGAATTGCTTACAAATTTGATCAAGCAATTAAAATAAGTGAAAAAATCGGACTGCCTGTTGTTGTTAGACCTTCATATGTTTTAGGTGGAAGAGCAATGGAAATTGTTCATGATAAAAGCCAACTTAAAAAGTTTGTTAATGAGGCTTTTAAAGCTTCAGAACAAAATCCTATTTTAATCGATAAATTTATAGATCACGCTATGGAAGTTGATGTGGATGCTATCTCTGACGGTAAAGGTGTTTATGTTGCTGGTATTATGCAGCACATTGAAGAAGCGGGAGTACATTCTGGAGACTCTGCTTGTTGTCTACCTCCAGTTTCTATCAAAGATAATATTTTAAAAGAAATTAAAATACAAACAAGAAAATTAGCTTTAGCATTAAAAGTTAAAGGACTTTTAAATATTCAATTTGCAATTAAAAAAGATGAAATATTTGTTATTGAAGTAAATCCAAGAGCAAGCAGAACAGTTCCATTTGTATCGAAAGCTAATGGGATTCCATTGGCCAAAATTGCATCAAGAATAATGGCAGGTGAAAAACTTTCAAAATATAAGTTAAAATATAAAACAAATAAAAAATTTGCTGTTAAAGAAGCTGTATTTCCATTCAACAAATTCCCAGATAGTGATCTGTTACTTGGACCAGAGATGAAATCAACAGGTGAAGTGATGGGATTTGATGATGATTTTGGAATGGCAATCGCTAAAAGTCAAATTGCAGCAGCAAATTCCCTTCCTACTAAAGGTTTGGCATTTTTATCTGTAAAAGACTCCCACAAACAAGAGATTATTGGTGTTGCTCAAAGATTGATAAAACTTGGATTTACTTTATCAGCTACAAGTGGAACTGCAGAAATATTAATAAAAAATGGAATGAAATGTAGAAAAATCAACAAAGTAAGTAGTGGTAAACCACATATAGTTGATGTTTTAAATTCTAAAAAAATTGCTTTAGTTATAAATACAGGTGGTGGAAATAGTGAAAGCAGAATTAATGATGCTGTAGCTTTAAGAAGAGGAACTTTAGCAAATAAAATTCCTTATTGTACTAACATGTCTACCGCATACTCTTTTTTGGAAGCAATAAACTCTCTTAAAACAAAGAAAATTAGAGTTAAAGCACTCCAAGAAAATTAGGTATCGACGACCATAGTATCTTTAGATCCTCCACCTTGAGAACTATTAACTATAGTGCTTCCTTTTCTCAATGCAACTCTTGTTAGTCCACCTGTTGTGACATAAGTTGATTTACCATTTAATACAAAAGGTCTTAAATCCAAATGTCTCGGCTCAATTCCATTTTCTGATATAGTTGGTGTTGTGGATAATATCTCTAAAGGTTGTGCCACAAAATCTCTAGGATTTTTTTTAATTTTCTTTATAACTTCTTCTCTCTCTTTTTTAGGGGCCTTAGGTCCTATCATTATTCCATAACCTCCAGAAGCATTTGCAGGTTTGACTACTAATTTAGAAATATTTTCAATCACATGCTGTCGATGAACCTTATCTTCGCAAAGAAATGTTTCAACTTGATTTAATATTGGTTGTTCACCCAAATAATAAACGATCATTTTATTCACATAAGAGTAAACCGCCTTATCATCCGCTACACCGGTTCCAAGTGCATTGATTATTCCGACGTTCCCTTTTTTCCAACATTTAAATAAACCAGGGACACCAATTAACGAATTTTTATTAAATACCTTAGGGTCAAGAAACGTGTCATCTAATCTTCTGTAAATACAATCAACTTTTAATTTTCCTTTAACTGTTTTCATATAAACATAATCATTTTCAACGAATAAATCTTTGCCCTCAACTAAAGCTATGCCCATCTGTTCAGCTAAAAAGGAATGTTCAAAGTATGCCGAATTATAAATTCCAGGGGTTAAAACTACCATATGAGGGTTATCAGTTTTTTTTGGTATACACTCGATCATGCTTTGATAAAGTTTATTTGAATATTGATGAACAGATGCAACCTTATATCTTGTAAATAATTCTGGAAATACATCACGCATCACCATTCTGTTTTCTAACATATAAGAAACTCCAGATGGAACACGTAAATTGTCTTCAAGAACTAAATATTCTCCATTTATATTCCTAATTAAATCTACACCTGAGATATTAGCCCACGCTTTAAACTTTGGAGAAATTCCATCACATTCTTTAAGATAATATGGTGAGTTAAAAATTAAGTCTTTTGGTACCACCTTATCTTTAAAAATTTTTTTCTTATTATAGACATCATCAATAAACAAGTTTAATGCTTTTACCCTTTGAACTAAGCCTCTAGAAATTTTATTCCATTGTGTCTTAGGAATTATTCGAGGAATAATATCTAATGGCCATTTTTTTTCCTCAGCTCTATTGTTTGCTGCATAAACTCTAAAATTTATTCCTCTAGCACTTATCGTACTTTGACAATTTTTTTCAATTTCTTGAAGTTTTTTGGTTCCATGTCTTTCTAAAATACCAGACATTATTCTTGCGTGTTTTCTGAGCTTATTATCTTCCGTTAAATATCCATCATAAGCGGATTTAGCATCGTAGTTTTTCCAAAACGAAGTAACCATATTTAAGATTTTTTATTAAATAAATTTGCAAAACAAATGCTAAAATTAAATATCAGCTATGACATAAAAGGTTTGAAAAATATGGCTTTTTTAAATAAGAATTGGTCATGACATATTGTATAGGAATTAAAACAAACGAAGGATTGGTATTTGCATCAGACTCCAGGACAAACGCCGGTTTAGATAACGTAAATATATATTCTAAAATGTTTACACATGATGTTGGGGATAGAACAATAGTAATTGTTACATCAGGAAATTTAGGAACATCACAGGCAGTCTATAAATCAATCGAAAAAGATTTAGGTAGTTCATCTGGAATAATGAATTTAAATACTTGCAAAGATTTTGAACAAATAGCTTCTTATGTAGGTTCATTAAATATAGAACATTCATCTCCTCAGGGAATTAACACTGATAATGTTCTTCTAGGTTCTACTTTTATAATTGGTGGACAAATTAAAGGTCAAAGGCCAGAGTTGTATTTGATTTACCCTCAAGGAAATTACATACGACCAGCAGACAGTAAACCCTATCTTGTTATTGGAGAAGTTAAATATGGAAAACCAATACTTGATAGAGTTATAAAACCGAATGTTTCAATTGGAGATGCATCTAGGTGTGCTTTGATATCAATGGACTCAACATTAAAAAGTGACCTTACTGTAGGCCCACCAATAGATTTTGCCATCTATAAAAAAGATGAAAATAAATTAGCCTCTTTGAAATGTTTAAGTTTAAATGATGAGGATTATTCGAAAGTTTGTAATACCTGGTCTGAAGGTATTTTTAAAGTTTTTGATACATTTCCAAGGTTCGATTGGGAAAATTAATTATCTACTTTCCAATCTGTTTCAAAAGTAACATAATTTACTTGTAAACATCTTCTCTCTTTGATTATTTCTTTTTTTTCCATCCCATGCCAAGTATCAGGTCCACTTGAAAAAAAGTATCCATAATTATCTTTATAAGGCAATGTTTTTATGAGTTTTAATTTATTATCATAAAAATCTGTTCCCAAATCCTCACTTTCATTATGTTTATTTACAAATAGTAAACAAGACATAAGTTTCTCTTTGATATCACAATGTGGTTTTAACCAGAAACCTTCTCGATCACAAATTACTTCGACTCTCACATATGAACTTGATAAATCTTTATTGATTAATTCTGATATTTTTTGATAAGTTTTTTTACTCTGAAGTTCTTTAATTAGATTGGTAAGTCCAGGGAATTCATTTGAATTTTCCTTAGTTACAAAACATCTAAATTTTAAGGCCTTACCTCCATCTGAAATTCCTTCTCTAAATTTTCCTTCTCCTCCATCAATTGCTCTAGTGCCATCGTAATTAAGATTATGTTTTGAAGGATCAGAAATATCTGCTGTTATTATCTCATTTATTTGAATATCAGTGAGGGGTTTATTTAATTCCCAATGTACAAATGGACTATCAAATTTTTTTGAATTATTAATTATCGAATTTAAATAGGACATCAATTATTTATTTTCTCTTTAATAATTTTCGCAACCCTATTAGTTTCATCAAGTTTTTCATAGGTCCAGGTTTCTATTTCTTCTCCAAGATTTCTAGTGATATTTAATTCTCTAAATAAATTTCTAAATCTTTGAAATCTTATATCATTTTTTCTGGGTAAAATGTTTGCAATATAAACAGGTTTTCCAGTTAAGGCAGCCTCAGAAATCATTGAACTAGAATCGCAAGTTACTATTATATTCTCAGATATAGCCAACGCAGATAAGTAAGCTTTTTTATCAACATTCATTATAACTGTATGATTTTCACCAAAAAATTCTTTTGCATAATGAATAGTATTTAATGGTGTTCTCATTGATGGGATAACAACAATTTGAAAATCATGTTTTTTTAAAAGTTTATAAAAAATTGAAAAAATATGTTTCATATTCTTAGTTGAATAGTCGTAATATTTTGTTGGTCCACCCATTATTAAACACCAAATTTTTCTATGGTCTTTTTTTATGAAAGCGTTTAGATAATCCTTACTCTCTAATATTTCATTTTCTGAAAGGTAATGGAGAGCTCCTTTTGTAGTAATAACATTAGATCCATTAATTCCATCATGCTCTGGTGCAACTATAAAATCAAAGTAATTAAAGTTTATTTTTGGGTCTTGAATATGAATATTAGATACTTTTTTATTTGAAATACTTTTCAAATGAATAGATGGAATTATACTTTTTCTTCCACAAGATATAATTAAATCATAATCTGATTGATTAATTTTTTTATAAACTCTTTGAGAAATTGGCGTAAATTTTGGTGGAATTAACTTCCATAAATTATTTAGTTCAACCTTATGGTGAGTAAAATCTATATCCAAAGCTTTAGCTAAGCCTTCAACCTGGCTCAGCATTCCGTGCATACCCTCAGTCAATAAAATACCTTTTAATTTGCTCATTATTAACTATATAGACCTCTATGAGTGAAAAACCAACTAAACATACAAAAGTGTTAATAATTGGATCTGGTCCAGCAGGTTACACTGCAGCTGTTTATGCTGCAAGAGCAATGCTGAAACCAATGTTAGTTGCAGGTATGCAACCAGGCGGTCAACTTACAATTACAACTGATGTTGAAAACTATCCAGGATTTGCTGATGTAATACAAGGACCATGGCTAATGGAACAAATGAGAGAGCAAGCAAAAGCAGTGGGAACGGATTTAGTCGAAGATCATATACAATCTGTAAATTTAAAATCTAAACCTTTTGAAGCAATAGGCGATGGTGGGCAAAAATATACTGCAGACACAATTATAATTTCAACAGGTGCACAAGCAAGATGGCTAAATATTGAGTCTGAAGAAAAATTTAAAGGATTTGGAGTTTCGGCATGTGCAACATGCGATGGTTTCTTTTTTAAAGATAAAACAGTTGCAGTAGTTGGTGGTGGTAATGCAGCAGTTGAAGAAGCAATGTTTCTTACAAAATTTGCCTCAAAAGTACAGTTAATTCATAGAAGAAATGAACTAAGAGCAGAAAAACTTTTGCAAAAAAAATTAATGGAAAACAAAAAAATTGAAATTATCTGGGATTCGGTTGTTGAAGAAGTAATGGGCGATGAAGAACCAAAAAATGTAAAAGGTTTAAAAATCAAAAATATTAAAACTAACAAAATGTCAGAGTTAAAAATTGATGGTTTATTTATTGCTATTGGTCATGACCCTGCTACTTCACTATTTAAAGATCAATTAGAAATGGATAATACA
>CACLPR010000005.1 GCA_902608845.1 uncultured Pelagibacteraceae bacterium | reverse complement strand
ATTTTTGTTTTATAAGATTTATAAATTTCTTTAAAAAAATTAATTTCACATAATTGATTTAAAGAAAACAATTTGGCCTTAATTCCATCTTGTATATCGTGATTATTGTAGGCTATGTCATCAGATATAGCTGCAATCTGTGCCTCAAGAGAAGAATTTTTTTTAAAATTAATTTTTTGTTTAAATTTTTTAGTTCCAATTATTCTATTTATTTTATCAATATTACGTATTGGTCCGTTATGTTTTAAAAGGCCATCCAGTGTTTCAATTGTTAAATTTAAACCTTTAAATTTTAAATATTTATTTTCTATGAACATCACTATTCTTAAGGTTTGAAGATTATGATCAAAACCACCATGCATTGCCATTGATTCATTCAAGGCTTCTTCACCAGCATGCCCAAATGGAGTATGCCCCATATCATGGGCTAGACTTAGTGTTTCAACTAAATCATCATTTAAATTCAAATACCTAGATATTGATCTTGCAATTTGAGAAACCTCTAATGAATGAGTTATTCTTGTTCTATAATGGTCACCTTCTGTATTAACAAAAACTTGGGTTTTGTGCTTTAATCTTCTAAACGATGCAGAATGGATTATTCTATCCCTATCTCTCTGAAAAGGCGTTCTAAAGGAGCTATTTGGCTCTAAAGTTAAGCGACCTTTTGATGTAAAAAAACCTAATTTTGAGTAATTATTCATTCTTTAAAAATGGTAATTATTAATTATATTAGTAATAACAGCGATAAATAATGATTAAAGAAATTAAATTTACAGATAATGCGTTAAAACAAATCAATAACCTTCTATCATCTAAAGAAGAAGGTTCTTTTTTTAGAATCGCTATTAAAGGTGGTGGATGCTCAGGGTTTCAGTATGATTTCTCATTTGATAAGACACCTCAAGACGACGATTTAAGACAAGATAATATTTTAATAGATAAAACTTCAGCTGATCTTTTGAAAGGATCAGAGGTTGATTTTGTAAAAGAATTAATCGGAGACCAATTTAAAATTAGTAACCCACAAAGCAAATCATCTTGCGGTTGTGGTGTTTCGTTTTCTCTTTAATGATCATTAGCTCATGGAATGTAAATTCTATTAGGGCAAGAATATTAAACGTTCAAGAATACTTAAAAAAATTCAATCCTGATATCGTGTTAACCCAAGAAATAAAAACTCAAGAGGAAACTTATCCGTTTGATGATATTAAAAAATTAAAATATGAAAGTTATGTATTTGGACAAAAAAGTTACAACGGCGTTGCAATACTTTCCAAAAAAAAATTAGACAAAATCGAAAAAGATATTTTTAAAGATAAAAACAAACAATCGAGAATAATTACAGCAGATACAAAGTATAAATCTAAAACTATTAAAATTATAAATATCTATACACCAAATGGTAACCCAGTAGATACTGAAAAATATGATTATAAATTATATTGGCTAAATAGTTTAATTAAAAAACTTAAAACACTTTTAAAAAGTTATGATAATATAATTATCGCAGGTGACTTTAACATAATACCTTCTGCTGAAGATGTTCACGACCCTAAAGGATATGAAAATGATGCTCTTTTTAGAATTGAGATTAGAAAAAAATTAAGAGAAATGTTTAATTTAGGATTTCACGATGCGTTTAGATATATTTATCCAGATAAAGAGGAATATACTTTTTGGGATTACACAAGTGGTGCTTGGCAAAAAAATAATGGAATGCGGATTGATCACTTTTTAGTGACTAACAGTTTACTGAATAGTATTAATGATGTTAAAGTTAACAAATATCCAAGAGGTAGAGAAAAACCATCTGACCATACACCAATTGAATTAGAATTAGCTTAAAGATTTAATTTTATTAACTAAATCCTCATTAATATGTCTAGGTCCTTTGTCTAATCTATTCTTATGTCTTCTTTCACCAGGAAGTCTGACATCACCCATCGCTTTCATTTTTTCAAAAAATTTTGATGAATGTTCGTCCCAATTATTTTGTGATAATTTATCTGGAGATATGGCTAAAATGAACTCACCACCACTTGGAGGACCTCCATCATTATTATCCTTCTCAGCTGTCTCAAAACTAAAATTATCCCCTACTAAGGCACCTGCAAGCAATTCGACCATCATCGCAATCCCAGAGCCTTTATAGCCGCCGAAAGGCAATAAAACACCTCCATCTGCTATTTCAGCTGGATCAGTTGTGTCCTTTCCTTCTTTTGTTAATCCTGTGCCTAATGGAACTTTATGACCTTCTCTTTTAGCAACTTGAACTTCACCCATAGCCATTGAAGCTGTTGCCATATCGTAAACAACTGGAGGTTTGTTTTTTCTTGGCCAAGCAAATGAAATTGGATTTGTTCCAAAAAGAGGTTTAATTGATCCGGCAGGCGCAACAGCTGGTTTGTACGATGTGCATGCAAAAGCAACCAAACCTTGCTCTGCAATTGCCTCTGTTTCAGGCCACATTGCAGCCATGTGATGAGAATTTGTTATTGCTAAAACCGCTACACCATTTTCTTTTGCCGCTTTAATTAATTCAGGAATTCCTTTTTCTAACACCATTGGTGCTAAACAATTTTTTCCATCTACTTTAATGACGCTTGAGGTTATCTTTGAAACTACTGGTCTGCTTTTACCATTAATTTTTTCACTTTTTAAGCCTGAAATATATGCAGGCAATCTAAATAATCCGTGAGATAGCGAACCATCTCTTTCAGCTTTCATTATTAAATCAGATAAAATGTTTGATGTTTCTTCGTCACATCCATTAGCTAGTAAAGTTTTATTAGCTAGATTATAAATCTCTTCCAAAGTTAAAGGAATTGTTGTCATTAATTTTATTAGATCTTATTTAATTGAAAAGTTCAATTATTTTTAATGATTATGATTGTGTTCTTCGTTTAAATTATCAATATCAATTTCTTGAATTTCATTAATGGGCTTTGCTATACGCCAATTCCTTACTTTCCCATCTTCTGCTCTTTCAGTTATTATTGTCTCTATAGGAGGGCAATTAGGTTCATGACAACTTAACTCAGCCATGCTTAAAATAGATTTTTCTGGAATTTGATGTTTTTTTGAAAATACAAGTTTTAAATTTCTAATAGTTTCAGCGTTAGGTTTCTTTTTATTAAACATAAATTATTTTTTTTCCTCATCCCAAATCGATGTCCATAAAATATTTCCTCCCATGTCACCAATTAATAGATGTGAGCAATCTTTGGTTACTGCAATTGCAGATACTTCGAATTCTGTAAAGCTTCGAATAATAATTGTATTGCTTGCTTTTTCGATTTCTGACAAAAAAACTGACCCGTCACTTAACCCAGTTAAAATTGCATTTTCATTTGGGAATGGTTCAACAAATGTAACTAATTTATTTCCTACATAAGGAAGACAAATGGGTTCTCGACCTACTGGTCCATCTCCATCGAATGGCCAACATACTGCTTCTTTAGCTCCCGATGTTGCTAAATATTTTGAGTCATCTACGAAAGCAAAACTTTTAATTTTTGCACCATATCCGGACATTGCAGAGTCAATTTTGTCTTTTAATCGCCAAAAATGTAGTTGGTTTTCCTGCATTGATGTAACCAGGTATTTACCATCAGGACTAAAAATTACTTTGTTATGAGAACCCTTCCAGTTTAATTCTGATGAATTCCATTTGTTGCTATAATCTTTTTTCCAAAGAGTTACTCCTCCGTAACGAGAAACTGCCAACCTTCTGCCTTTGGTGTCAAATGCTATACCTCCAATAGTGCTATTATGCTCAAATAATTTTGGCTCTTTATGATTTGGCGACCAAAGATAAACAATATTTCCAGATGAACAAACTAGACTTCCATTATTTGCTGCAACATGATCTACCCAACGCGTACCAAAGTTACCAATCTCACTAATCTTTCCATCAAGGGAAATATTTAAAAATCGACCATCATCTCCACCAGTTAAAATATTATCACCATCTTTAGACATGCAGAGTACAATGCCTTTGTGAGCTTTTATTGGTTCAGAACTTTCGCCAGATGTAAAAATTCTTACTGTGCCATCACCAAATCCAACTGCTATTGAATTACCAACTGTAACCGCATTAGTTACAGGAATTCCAAGTTTAAAATCTGTTCCTCTTTGTTCAAATTTAGTCTTATCTAATTCTGGGAATTGACTTGTATCAGCCTTCATGCCGATTTACAGTTTTCAAATCCTTCTTTTAAATTCATACTTTCAAGGTTTCGACCAATGAAGACTAGTCGAGAACTTCGTTCTTTACCCTCAGGCCATTTACCCATTGGTGAGGCATCCATAAGCATATGTACACCTTGAAATACATATCGATCACTTTCTCCTGTAAAGTCAAGTATACCTTTGGTTCTTAAAATATCCTGACCTTTGGTTTGTAATAGTTTACTAAACCAATCTTGAAACTTTTCCATGTCTAAAGGGGTATCAGAGACAAATGATAAGCTAGTTACATCATCATCATGCTCATGGTCATGATCTGATGTTAGAAAATCAGGCTCAACATCTAAAACACGTTTTAAACTAAATGCATCAAGATTTAAAATCTCATTTAAAGATACTCCACATTTGGTTGTATTTATAATTTTTGCGAAAGGATTAATTTTTTTAATTCTTTCTTTAACAACTTCTAATCCACTTTCATCAACAAGATCTATTTTGTTTAATAACACAACGTCTGCAAAGGCAATTTGCTCCTCTGCTTCGTGATGATCTGTTAATTGTGTACTTAAATGAACAGCATCAGCAACTGTAACAATTGCATCTAACTTTGTACGATCAGCAACATCTTGATCGACAAAAAAAGTTTGTGCAACAGGAGCTGGATCAGCTAATCCTGTTGTTTCTACTATGATTGCATCAAGCTTATCCGCTCGTTTCATAAGACCACTTAAAATCCTGATTAGGTCTCCTCTTACAGTACAACAAATGCAACCGTTGTTCATTTCAAACACCTCCTCATCAGCATCAACAACTAAATCGTTATCAATGCCCTGCTCACCAAATTCATTAACTATCACAGCATATTTTTTGCCATGCTGCTCAGTTAATATTCTATTTAAAAGAGTAGTTTTTCCAGCACCTAAAAAGCCTGTTAAAACAGTAACAGGAACTTGTTTGTTAGTTTCTTCCATTAATTAAATTAACATCCTTTAAAGGATTTTGACATATTTTTTATTAAATCAAAATATAAACCTTTTCCAGGAGTTAAAGTTGCACCCAACGGATCAACAATACCGGTTTTAATATTCATATCTTTTGCAACAGCTTTAATGATATCTGGATTAAATTGAGGCTCAGAAAATACACAAGCCACTTTATCGTGCTCAATTACTTCTCTTATCTCTGAAAGCTGCTCCGCACCAGGTAATACATCTGTGTTAACTGTGAAAGCCCCTAATATATTTACATTAAATCTTTTTTCAAAGTATTGGTAAGCATCATGAAAAACAATTGATGCAGTACTTTCATTAAGTTCTGCAGTTACATCATTTGTAAGTTTATCAATTTCTTTATAAGCCTTACTTAAATTTGCTCTATAAGCAGCTTCATTTGTTGGGTCATTTTCAATTAAGTGCTTAGACATTTCAAATAATATAACTTTTGCATTAATTGGGTCTAACCAAATATGTGGATCAAATTCACCGTGGTGGTGTCCTTCATGTCCATCATGATCATCGTGATCATCATGTCCATCTTCTTTTTTTGCATGATCGTCATGGTCGTGGTCATCGTGGTCATCCTTTTTCTTATGTCCATGATCGTCATGATCATCCTCTTTATGACCATCTTCTTTTTTTGCATGGTCATGATCATCGTGATCGTCTTTCTTCTTGTGTCCGTGATCATCATGATCATCGTGATCGTCATGATCATCAAAAATATTTCTCTCTCTAAATTTTAATTTTATTAAACCTTTTACGTCCATAAACTCAATCTTTTCAGCTTTTGCAGCGATTGAATCTAGTGGTTTTTCTAAAAAATTTTCTAAATCTTCACCTACCCAAAAAACAATGTCAGCATCTTGTAACATTTTAGCATGCGAAGGCTTCATGGCAAATCCATGTGGAGAAGCGTATCCATCAACTATTAAATCTGGTTTAGCTACTCCATCCATTAAATAGCTAGCTAAAGAGTGTATTGGTTTAATTGATGCAACGACCTTGATGTCGGCATTTGCTGATGTAAATAAAGTTAAAAATGATAGTATTGTTATGATTATTGAGGATTTTTTTAGATTTTTCATAATATTTGTTTATTGTTAATTGTTATAATATAACGCTGTGTAATAATATAACATAATTAAGTCAAGTGAATTAATGAGCATGGAAAATAATATTTTAGTAAAATTAAATAATGTTGGTTTTCAACAAAATCAAAAGTGGCTTGTTAAAGGTGTTTCTTTAAAAGTAGAAAAAGGAAAAATTGTTACCTTAATCGGTCCTAATGGATCAGGCAAAAGTACAACTGCAAAAATTGCTCTAGGTTTATTTAAAAATATTGAGGGTCAAGTTGAAAAATTCACAAATAATATTGGTTATGTTCCGCAAAAAATATCAATAGATTGGACACTTCCTCTAAGAGTAAGAGATTTTATGCTTTTAACGGATAATCTTACAGAAGACGTAATTGATGAAGCACTATCATTAACTGGAGTAACAAATTTAAAAGATAAAAGTTTAGGAAACTTATCTGGTGGAGAGTTTCAAAGAGTTTTACTTGCCAGAGCTATTTCAAAAAAACCTGATTTATTAGTACTTGATGAACCAGTTCAAGGTGTAGATTTTACAGGAGAAATTGCCTTGTATGAATTAATTAAAGAAATTTCAGAAAAATTAAATTGTGGTATTTTATTAATATCTCATGACTTACATACAGTAATGAGCGCTACTGATCACGTTGTTTGTTTAAACGGTCATGTCTGTTGTTCGGGTTCACCGAAAGAAGTTGCAAAAAATAGTGAATACAAAGCATTGTTTGGCGAACAAGCTGCTCAAACACTTTCAATTTATGAACATAAGCACGATCATGTTCATACTAGTGATGGGGATATAAAGAAAAACTGATATGTTTGATGATTTTTTTATAAGAGCATTGGTTGCAGGTATTGGTATCGCTTTCGTTGCGGGACCTCTTGGTTGTTTTGTTGTGTGGAGGAGATTGTCTTATTTTGGAGATACACTCGCCCACTCCGCATTACTTGGTGTAACAATTGCATATTCATTAGAATTTAATATTGCTGTTTCAATATTTTTAATTTCATCAGCAATTGCATTAATTTTAATACAACTACAAAAAAAAACTAATCTACCAAGTGATGCATTGTTAGGGTTATTGGCTCACTCATCATTGGCAGTTGGATTAGTGGTAATTGGATTTTTAACCTTTATAAGATTTGATATTATGGGATTGTTGTTTGGGGATATATTGGCTGTTAATAAGAAAGATCTTGTAACAATATGGGTTGGTGGAGCCTTAATTTTATTGGTTTTAAGATTAATATGGAAACCTTTGTTCGCCTCAACTGTAAATTATGAATTAGCACAAGCAGAAGGTCTAAACCCTGATAGAGCAAAAGCGATCTTTACAATCTTATTGGCTGCAATAATTGCCATATCAATTAAATTAGTCGGAGTGCTATTAATTACAGGAATGTTAATTATACCAACTGCTATGGCCAGAAATCTCTCAGATAATCCACAAAAAATGGTGATCTTTGCGATAATTGGAGGATTGTTATCAGTTTTTATAGGACTGTTCTCTTCGTTAGAATTCAATACACCGTCTGGTCCATCCATAATTGCTGCAGCTCTAGTGTTGTTTATTTTTTCATTACTTAAAGTTAAACAAACGATACAATTGAAAAATTAATGAAATATTATAAAAAATAATTAAATGCAAAAACAAGAAACATTAACTAAAAACCAAAAAATAATTTTAGATTTAATTGAAAAATCTGATCAACCATTAAAAGCATACTCAATTTTATTTGATGTTAAAAAAAAAGGTATTAATGCTCCTTTGCAAGTTTATAGAGCGTTAAACAAACTAGTCAAAATCGGAAAAATTCATAAAATAGAAAGTAGAAACGCTTTCATCGCTTGTAAAAATTCAAAATGTCAAATTGCTAAAGCTACTGTTTTTTCAATTTGTGAAAGTTGTGAAGATGTTACCGAAATTCATGATCATAAATTATCAGAACATCTAAGAGATTTTAAAGATAATAAAGGAATGAAATATAATAAATACAATTTAGAATTTTTTGGTCTGTGCAAGAAATGCGTTTAAAAAAATGAAAATTGAATATTATTTTAGTGTCCTATCTCCGTTTAGTTATTTAGGAGCTGATAGATTTACAAAAATAGTAAGCAAATATAATTTAGAGGTTATAGAAAAACCACTTGATTTAGTTGGTGAAATTTTTCCAAATACTGGTGGGTTGCCAGTTCCTAAAAGACATCCTGCAAGACAAAAATATAGACTTGTAGAACTGGAGAGAATTTCAAATAAACTGGGTTTGCCGATTATTAAAAAGCCAAAGTTTTTTCCACCTAAAGACCCACACTTACCAGCAAAATTTGTAATAGCTTCAAATAAATTGGGTAATAAACTTCATTTTGGAAATGAATGTTTAAAATATTTATGGTCTATGGATAAAGATCTTTCTGATCACAATACACTTCAGGAAATTTGTGAAAAATTAAATTTAAACTTTGAAGAAATGAAGAGATTAGCTTTAACTGATGATGTAAACTTGGAGTATCAAAAGAATTCAAAAGACGCGGTTGATAACGATGTATTTGGTGCTCCCTCATATGTCTTAAATAATGAGATTTTTTGGGGTCAAGATAGATTAGATTATCTTGAAGATGCATTTCTTAAATAAGTGAATATCCAGAGGATCTTACTGTTCTAATTAGTTCTTTTGTTTTATCAATATTAATCGACTTTCTTAATCTTCTTATATGTACGTCAATGGTTCTACTTTCTACGTTTATGTTGTTTGGCCAAACATTTTCTAAAATTTGATCTCTTGAATATACTCTTTTAGGGTTGCTTAAAAAGAATTCTAGTAGTCTAAATTCTGTTGGTCCAAGCTGTATTTCAATATTTTTTCTAAACACTCTTTTCTCAAATCTATTTAATTTTAAATCTTCAAATTCTAAACTATTTGAAACAACTTTAGGATCATATCTTCTTAATACAGCTTTTATTCTTGCTAAAAGCTCATTGAAACTAAATGGTTTGGTTAAATAATCATCAACACCACTATCTAATCCTTTTATTTTATCTTCCTCTTCTCCTTTTGCTGTAAGCATTATTATGGGTAGGTTTTTATGACTTGAGTTATTTCTAATATTTTTGCAAATATCAATTCCAGATAAATCTGGAAGCATCCAATCAAGTAAAAGCAAATTTGGTTCAAACTTTTTCAAATCTTTTAAACCATCATTACCATTGGTAGATGAAGCTACTAAAAAACCCTCTTTTTCTAAATTATGTTGAACTAATTGTATTATTGAAGGCTCATCCTCAATAATAAATATTTTGCCATTCATTTTATTCTTGGATAACTTTTCCTTTTGGTCTGCTTCCTTTTAGATATTCGCCTTTAATTAAGTAACAAATAGACTCTGCAATATTAGTAATATGATCACCTGCTCTCTCTAAGTTTTTTGTTGCGAATATAAGATGTGTAGAAAAATCTAAATTTTTTTTATCTTTAGATAAAAAATCAATAACACTTTCCATTGCAATATAGGTAAGGTCATCAACTTGTTCATCCTTTTCCCAAACTTCTTTGGCTTTATCGTAATTTTTGTTAACATAACTATCTAATACATCATTTAACTGTTTTATAACCAACTCACCTAATCTTTTTAAATTTGAAAGTAATTCCTCTGGTAAATCTAGTGGTAGTGGTTTAACTTTTTTAGCATTACTTTTAGATAGATCTCCAATTCTTTCCAAGTCTTGTGAAATTTTTAAAGAACTAATTGTTTCCCTTAAATCAATAGCCATAGGAGCTCTTTTGACTAGTAATGTCATAATTTGAGTATCTATTTTTGATCTAAATTTATTAATTTCATCATCACTTTTAATAATTTTATCAATAGAATCTTTATCAACTTTGATGATAGCGTCCATTGAGTCTACCATTTGAGACTCTGTTAAACTTCCCATTTTAATTACAGAATCAACAAGAAATTGTAATTCTTCTTCATATGACTTTACTGTATGTTCGTTACTCATAGTTTATCCAAATCTACCTGTAATATAATCTTGTGTCATTTTATTGTCAGGGTTCTTAAAAATTTTTTCTGTTTTTCCTACCTCAATTAATTTTCCAAGATGAAAAAAGCCAGTTTTCTGTGAAACTCTAACTGCTTGAGCCATCGAATGGGTAACAATAACTATTGTATAGGTTTTCTTAAGTTCATCAATCAATTCTTCAATTTTGGCTGTTGCTATTGGATCTAAGGCTGAACATGGTTCATCCATTAGAATTACTTCTGGATTTACTGATATTGCTCTAGCTATACAAAGTCGTTGTTGTTGACCTCCAGATAATCCAGTACCTGGTTCGTCTAACCTATCTTTAACCTCTTCCCACAAAGCAGCTTTTTTTAAACTTCTTTCAACTATTTCATCTAGCTCACTTTTTGTCTCTCCCTTGCCATGTATCTTTGGACCATATGAAATATTATCGTATATGCTTTTAGGAAATGGATTTGGTTTTTGAAACACCATCCCAACTCTTTCTCTTAAGGAAACGACGTCTAAATTTTCATCATTAATTTCTACACCGTCAATCTCAATATTTCCTGTAACTTTGCAAATATCAATTACGTCATTCATTCTGTTTATACATCTTATGAAGGTTGATTTACCACACCCAGATGGACCAATTAATGCAGTTACTTCTTTTTCATTCAAATCTAAGTTTACATCAAATAAAGCTTGTTTGTCTCCATAGAACACATTTAAATTATTAGATTTGATTTTTGCTTCACTCATTTAATTCCATCTCTTTTCAAATTTTTGTCTTAAATATACTGCTATAAAATTCATAACAATTAAAAAACTCAATAGCATCATAATTGTTGCTGATGTTTTTTCAACAAAACCTCTTTCAGCTGACTCTGACCACAAATATACCTGCACAGGTAGCGAGGATGATGGATCAATTGGAGTTGATGGAATGTCAACAACAAAAGCAACCATACCAATCAAAATTAATGGTGCAGTCTCTCCTAATGCTTGTGCTAAACCAATAATTGTTCCTGATAATGTTCCTGGTAGCGATAATGGAACTACATGATGAAATACAGATTGAAACTTTGATGCGCCTACTGCCAATGCACCTTCTCTTATCGAGGGTGGAACTGCTTTTAAAGATGCCCTGCAAGGAATAATTATTCTTGGCAATGTCATCAAGGCTAATGTAATACCAGCAACTAATGGAGTAGATCTAGGTAACTGAATAGTAGCTAATAATATTTGTAGAGCAAGCAATCCATAAACAATTGAAGGTACTGCAGCTAAATTATTAATGTTTATTTCGATAAAATCTGTAATTTTATTTTTTGGAGCAAACTCTTCTAAATAAATTGAAGCAAGAACAGCAACTGGAAAAGCTAACAATAGACATATGATTATGCTATAGAACGATCCAACTAAAGCCCCTCCAATTCCAGCTAGCTCTGGATCTCTGGAGTCCCCATTATTAAAAAAATAATTATTAAAATTTTTGTTTATTTTATTATTTTTTAAAAGATTGTCATAAATTTTTAGCTGAAAATTTGAAATTCTTCTTCTATCCTCTGGTAAATTCCTTGGGTAATTTCCTTTATGCAATTGATCTATATCGTCTGATGCCGTTATTTCTAAGTTAATTTTTTTTCCTATTAAGTTGTTATTTTCTAAAAAAGCTTTTTTAATTTCAATTTCAGCATCGGTTGTAAATAAATCAATTAATTCATTTTCTTCATCTAAATTTTTAGCTGGATATGCTTTAAGAAGAGTTTCAATTGTAATATCATAAAAATCTGCTTCCCTTATATTCTCCTCTGGTGCTCCATTTTCAATCTCAATTAATTCTGGGTCAAAGAAAACCTCTACATTAATGACTGTTTTCATGAATGCAGAACTTCCTTTTGAAAAAATATTATTTACTAATATAAGTACAAAAACCAAAGCAACCAAAATTGATGTGAGACCATACAATCTAAACCTTTTTTCAGCAGCATGTCGTTTTTTTAATCTTTGTTCTTTAGTCATATTTCTCTCTATATTTTTTCACAGCTCTCTGAGCTATGTAATTTAAAATCAATGTTGCAACAAATAGTGTCAATCCCAATGCAAAAGCTGATTGCGTTTTTGGGCTATCAAATTCTTGATCACCAACGAGTATCATTACAATTTGGGTTGTAATTGTTGTTGTTGACTCAAGTGGGTTAATAGTGAGATTAGCTGCTAATCCTGCTGCCATAACTACAATCATTGTTTCACCAATAGCTCTTGATACAGCTAACAATACTGATCCAATTATTCCAGGTAATGCTGCGGGAATTACAACTTGTTTTATCGTTTCTGATTTAGTTGCACCAACAGCATAGGAACCATCTCTAAGTGATTGTGGTACTGAATTAATTACATCATCAGATAAAGAGGAAATATAAGGTATAATCATTATTCCCATAATCAGACCTGCAGCTAAAGCACTCTCCGAGGAAACTGTTAAACCAATACTCTCACCTATTTGTCTAAAGAATGGTCCTACGGTTAAAGCTGCAAAAAAACCATAAACAACAGTAGGTATTCCAGCAAGTATCTCAATGATTGGTTTTGAAATTCTTCTTATTTTATAGGAAGCATATTCGGCCATGTATATTCCTGAAAATAATCCAATAGGTACAGCAACAAACATAGCAATGAATGCAATAAATGAAGTTCCAGCTATCAATGGTACAAATCCAAATGCATCTCTTAATTCATCATATTCTGCAGCCGTTATTGCAGATGCATCCCTGATAAAGGCTCTTTGAGGGCTCCAATTAGTACCAAATAAATAGTCAAAAATATTTATTACTGAAAAAAATTTTATACTTTCAAATAATAATGAGAATATTATTCCTAAAGTCGTAAGAATAGCAATTAAGGATGAAACAAAAAGCAAACCTTTTAAAATTTTCTCGACATCTTCTCTTGCTTTATTATTATTTTTAATTTTTTTTAATGAAAAAATAACTGAAGCAATAATTGTTACAAAAATTAAAACTATTTTAGAATTAGTAAAAATATTTAAAAATTTTGAATATGATATCGCGCTTTCTTTTAAGATAGTGTCAATATCACCAAAATAAGTACCTAAATGAATTGCTTTAATTTTTTCGTAAATTAAGTTAGCTTCATTTTTATCATTAAAAATTGCTCCTTGATTTGCGGCTGTCTCAATAATAATTGATTTTATAATTACGGGTTCAAATAAAGACCAAACTAATAAAAAAACTAATGCAGGTATTGAACTCCATAGAACTAAATAATAACCATAAAATTTTGGAAGTGCATTTAATTTAATATTTCTCTCAATAGATATACTTTTTGTCTTTGACTTACCGTAAAAAAACAAAGATGATGAAAATATTACTATTAAAAAAATAAGAACGAAATTCATTCAAACAACTTGATATATTTAATTTGTTACAGATTTATTACAAATTAAATTAGTAATTGAATAAAAAGGCCAATGAATTTAGCCTTTTTTTTTAATTTTGAGTATTAGTCTAGTTAATGCTTATAGTAACAAGATCTAGAGCTGCTGTTCGTGTTGCTTTGTACTTGTCAGATGCTAGAGGAACTAATCCAATTTTAGCTAAATAACCTCTGTTACTCATGGCTTTTTTTGAAGTGAATTCTTTAAGAAATTCCTTAATACCAGGTATAACACCAACATGAGCCTTTTTAACATAAAAGAATAATGGCCTAGCAATTGGGTATGAATAATCCTGAATTCCTTCTAATGATGGTTGCACACCATCTACTGATGAAGCTTTAATTTTATCTTTGTTTGCAACCAAATAACTATAACCAAAAAAACCGAAAGCATCAGGATTTGATGAGAGTTTTTGTATTATAAGCGTATCATTTTCGCCAGCTTCAACGGCATATCCATCTTCACGTATTTTAGCACATTCTTTTTTAGCTTTTTTACCTGCTGACTCATAAAGAGATTTTGCAGTTTTTGTACATCCTTTAGTCATTACTAAAGAATTCCAAGCATCTCTAGTTCCTGATGTTGGAGGGGCTATTAAAATTTCAATTTTTTTGTTTGGAAGATTTGCATCTATATCACTCCATTTTTTATAAGGATTTTCTAAAAGTTTACCATCGATGTCCACTTTAGCGGCTAGGGCTCTCCATAATTGCTCTTTAGTAAAATCAGCATCTGGAGCGCTCACTGAATGAGCAAAAGAAATTCCGTCATTACCAACAATTATTTCTATAATTTCAGTAACACCATTTTTTTTACATAATTCAATTTCTTTTGGTTTAATTGCTCTGGAGGCATTTGTAACATCTGGATGATTTGCACCAACACCTGCACAGAATAATTTCATTCCACCACCAGTTCCTGTGCTTTCTATAACCGGAGTTTTATACTTACCACTTTTACCAAATTTTTCAGCAACTACAGTTGCATAAGGATAAACAGTGGACGATCCTACTATTTTAATTTGATCTCTTGAATAACTAGTTGTTGTAAAACTTAAAACTATAAGAAATCCTAAAAATACATTTATTATTTTTTTCATTTATCTCCTTAAGAATTTATTATGCTTAAATAAATAAATCTGATTCTTTTATATTTTATTAAAGGAACGTTAAACTTTTATTACAAAGACTAACTTTTTAGTTGTATTATAAAGAATTGAATTTGATATCTATTGTTGTTCCTTGATTTTCAATACTGTTGATGTTCAATTCTGCTCTATGTTGAGAAACCAAATGTTTCACAATTGCCAAACCTAATCCTGTTCCTCCAACGCTTCGACTTTTGCTAGGGTCTACCGTGAAAAATCTTTCCGTGATTCTGTGAATTGATTCTTTTGGAATTCCAATTCCTTGATCTGCTACGGAAATAATAATTAAATCCCCATCTTTTTTTGCTGTAATTATTATTTCCTTATTTTTATCACTATATTTAATCGAATTATCAATAAGATTTGTGAATATTTCAATAAGCTTATCTCTGTCACCTATTATTTTACAATTATCAATTTTATTAAATATAAGTTTAATTTTATTTTTACTTAATATTTTTTCATATGTTTTAATTACATAATCAATCAGCTCTACTAAATCTATCTCGTGAGTTGGTCTTATGTGTTCTTGTAATTCAATTTTTGATAAAGAAAGTAAATCTCGAATTAGATTTTCCATTCTCTCTGACTGGGAAATCATAACTGGTAATAAATTATTTGCCTCTGAATTTTGTTTTATATCTGGGTTATTTTCAAAGGTTTCAAGACCCATTTTTATTGATTGTAAAGGAGTTCTTAGCTCGTGAGAAACATTAGCAACAAAATCTGATTTGAGTTGTTGGAATTTATAAAATTCAGTTAAGTCTCTAATAAATAAAAAGCATGAATTTTCGTCAAAAAATAAATTATTTTGGTCAAGATAAATAGTAATATTTAATCTTAAAACAGCTTGATTTCTAATTTCTATTTCAAAATCTGTAACTTTTTTACCATCAAATGCTTTATCAATTGAAATTAATAAATCAGGATTTCTTAAATAGCCGCTAATATTTTCATTTAATTTTATTTGAAACCAATTATTTGCTGAATTATTACTAAATATAATTTTCTTTGATTTATCTAATATTATTATTCCCTCTGGTATATAATTTAATAAATCGTAGATATTTTTTCTATAATCTTTACTTTCAATTACTTTTACTTGTTCTTCAGTTTTATTTTCATCAGTTTTGATACCTAGAACTCTTTCTTTTTTAAGCAACAAGAAAGCCAAAATCCCTACGATAATTAATAAGATGATTGTTAAAAGTTCCATTTAATTACAATTAAAATACTTTAATTCCTATTACACCAATAACAATTAATAAAATAGATATAATTTTTTTTGAAGTTATTTGTTCTTTTAAAAAGAAATATCCAATTAAAATAGAAAATAAAATACTCGTTTCTCTTAATGCACCAACAATTGGTATTGGTGCTTTAGTAAACGCCCATACTACTGTTATATAAGTGAAGTAATCAAGTGAACCACCGAATATAAATATCTTTTTTCCATATTTTGCTAATCTTTGAATAATATTTTTCTCATCTTTTAAACGCATTACAAATGTGTGCAGTAATGCATTTATAACAAACACCCAGCTAATAAAGGAAATAGCTGACAAACTTACCCTTGCGCCATAACCATCTATCACAGAATACAATCCGATCCATAAACCAGTTAATAGTGAATATTGGATTATTTTTGAGTTTTTTTTGGATTTATCAAATAAGCTTAAAAAAATTATTCCTAAACAAATAATTAAAATTGAAAGAATAAGAAAATTATCAAGCACCAAGCCTAAAAATAAAATTGAAATTATAGTAGCAACCAAAGGCCCTGTTCCACGTGCAATCGGATAAACCTTTGTTAAATCTCCTAGTTCATATGCACTTAAAAGATACCATTGATATGCTTGGTGAATAATAATGCTAACAATTAAATAAGGAATACTCTCATATGTAGGTAAAGGTAAGATTATTATTGCTGTTAAAGCTAATGGTAAACGACCTAAAATTACGCCGGATAAAGCTATAACTTTATCAGAATGTTTCTTAACCATTCCATTCCATGTGGCATGAGTAATGGCTGCGATAAGAACTAATATAAAAACAGTATTATCCATTAAGAGTTAATTATTTAACTCTACCATAGATGTCTTGATATCTAACAATATCAGTTTCTTTAAGTATAGAACCTACTTGAGCTTCCATAATTTTTACAGGTTTTTTTCCAGGATTTTGTATTCTATGAATTGCTCCTAATGGAATAAATATATGCTCATCAGGTTTTTTATTAATGATATTTTTATTTAAAGTTATTCTTGGATTACCTTTGGTAACTAACCAATGTTCTGCTCTGTGGTGATGTTTTTGAAGACTTAATATACCTTTAGGCTTTACTGATAATTCTTTAATTAAAAACTCTTTTCCCTCAAATAAATTTAAATAACTCCCCCATGGTCTATAAAAAACATTCTTTTTCTTAAAGTGTTTTCTTTTATTTTTATCATATATCTTAAGTATCTCTTTCCAACTACCAAGATCAGACCAAGGAATGTCTAATTTAATAGCATTAATTTTATTTGTTTTCTCTAGTATTGCATAATCAAAAGATTTCTCGACTGATTTTTCAAAAGCTCTTTTGTTTAAGTAGTAGGTATTATTTTTATATTTGCCTTTTTTAATTGCCTCAACACAACTTTTGTAAGTTTTATTTTGATATTTTTTAAAGTTATTGATTATTGAGTCTTTTCTTAAATAAAACATGCCAGAATTCCAGTAACCTTTTTTCTTAATTACTTCTTTTGCTTTTGATAATTTTGGTTTTTCAATAAATTTTGTAACTTTATTTATAGATTTAATTTTTTTAGTTAAAAAATATCCATATTCACTTGATGGGTTTGTAGGTTTTATTCCAAAAATAAATAAATTTTGATTATCTAAATTTGGTTTATTTTTTAAAAGGGATTTATTTAAAATATTAGACCTTTCAATTAAATGGTCTGCTGCAAAAAACATTAATGGTTGCTCTAATGGAATATCCTTTATCAAAGCTGAAGCAAGAATTGCCGGTGCGGTATTTTTTTTAGCTGGTTCTAGAACTATTTTAAACTTTTTAATTTTACTTTTTTTTAAAGCTAATTTGACTTGCTTTAAGTATTTTAAATTTGTGCTGATTATTGGAAAATCAAAAATTGGTTTATTTACTCTTTTTAAAGTTTTTTGAATTAAACTCCATCCGCCAAAATCAATAAATTGTTTTGCTTGATGTTTTTTTTTATCTGGCCAAAGTCTTGTTCCTGCGCCACCACAAAGTATTACAGGTCTAATTTTCATTAAATATCAGCGTACGTTCTAACCTCGTTTTTACCACCTGGATGAGTTGGTGCACCTTTATAAGCTGGTCCAACAGTTTGTGCGTATTTCCATAATGTACCATTACCAAAATTCACTTTTCTTGGTTTCCATTTTTTACGTCTTGCACTTAATTCCTTCTTTGTAAGTCTTACGTTAATAGTGCCCTTTTTAGCGTCTATATCGATGATATCCCCATTCCTTAAAAGGGCTATAGGACCACCTACGGAGGCCTCAGGGCCCACATGACCGATACAAAAGCCTCTGGTAGCCCCAGAGAACCTACCATCTGTTATAAGAGCTACTTTCTCCCCTTTTCCCTGACCGTAGATTGCTGCAGTTGTTTGAAGCATTTCTCTCATACCAGGACCTCCTATAGGTCCTTCATATCTAATTATAATGATATCTCCATCTTTGTATTTTCTGTTTATTACTGCTTTGTAAGCAGCTTCTTCATTATCAAAACATCTTGCTCTTCCTGTAAATTGTAATTTTTTCAAACCTGCTATTTTTACAATTCCACCTTCTGGAGCCAAATTTCCTTTTAATCCAACTACTCCTCCTGTTGGTGAAATTGGATTTTTATAAGATCTCATTACTTTTTGATTAGTTCTAAATTTAACATTTTTTAAATTTTCTCTCATGGTTTTACCTGTAACTGTCATACAGTCTCCGTGAATGTAGCCACCATCCATAAGAGTTTTTAATAACATTGGAACTCCTCCTGCTTCCCACATATCTTTTGCAACATATTTTCCACCAGGTTTTAAATCAGCAAGATAAGGAGTTTTTTTAAATATTTTTGCAACATCCATTAAATCAAATTTAATTCCAATTTCATTTGCAATAGCTGGTAAGTGTAAACCAGCATTTGTTGATCCACCGGTTGCTGCAACAATTGTTGCTGCGTTTTCTAAAGATTTTCTTGTTACAATATCTCTTGGTCTAATATTTTTTGCTAACAAATTCATGACAGCTTTTCCACTATCAACTGCATACTTATTTCTTTCAGCATAAGGTGCAGGTGTGCCAGCAGAAAAAGGTAATGCTAAACCAATTGCCTCTGAAACACATGCCATTGTATTAGCTGTAAATTGACCACCACAAGCACCAGCACTTGGACAAGCTTTAAGTTCTAATTTTCTTAAAGCATGAGCAGTCATTTTTTTTGAAGTATATTTTCCAACACCTTCAAATACATCAACTACAGTTACGTCTTTACCTTCAAATCTACCTGGTAAGATAGAACCACCATAAATAAAAACACTTGGAACATTTAATCTAACCATAGCCATCATTAAACCTGGTAATGATTTATCACATCCAGCTAATCCAACTAATGCATCATAACAATGTCCTCTGACTGTAAGTTCTGTTGAGTCTGCAATTACATCTCTTGAAATCAAAGATGATTTCATTCCTTCATGACCCATTGCAATTCCATCTGTTACAGTAATAGTACAAAATTCTCTTGGCGTTCCTCCAGTTGCTTGAACACCTTTTTTAACTGATTGAGCTTGTTTCATTAAATTAATGTTACATGGAGCAGCTTCATTCCATGTTGATACAACTCCAACAAAAGGTTTGGCAACGTCCTTTTCTGTTAAATCCATTGCATAATAAAAGGATCTTTGTGGAGCTTTATCAGCACCTATTGTTGTATGTCTACTTGGTAATTTTTTCTTATTAAATTTTTTCATTATAAACCTTTAAGAGTTAATTCTATTTTTTTAACATCTTTTTCAAGATTAGCAAAGTTGCTTTTCTCCTGCTCTACTATATTTTGTGGTGCACGATCCACAAAGGATTTATTTGATAATCTAACATCAATTTTTTTCATCTCTTCAGTAATTTTTGTAATTTTCTTTTCTAGTGTTGATTTGATCATATTTAAATCAACATCTTCATCAAAATATAATTTAAATAACTCACCACTTATGACTATACTTGCAGAGGGCTTGTCTAAATCTTTTTCATGAAAATTTTTAATTCTTCCATTTTTTTTCATTATATTTTCATTAGAAGATAAAAAGGTTTTATATTCTTTGTTTGTATTTTCTGTTGAAATTTCAATAAATGATCCAGGACTTATATTTAATTCATTTTTAAATGATCTAATTGATGTAATAAAATTAATGATATTATTTATCTCATCATACGATTTTTTTTCATGATAATCATCTTCTAGCCAATTAGCATACATAAGGTAATTTTTGCCCTCATTGTCTAGATTGTTATTTAACCACATCTCTTCAGTAACAAATGGAATAAATGGATGAAGTATTATTAAAATTTCCTTAAAAACAAATGATGAAGTTTGTCTTAACTCCTTAATATCTTCCTCATTTTCAGAGTTTAAAACGGTTTTGGATAACTCTAAATACCAGTCACAAAATGAATGCCATACAAATTGATAAATATTCTTTGCTGCTTCATCAAACCTATAGTTTTTTAAACTGTTTTCAGTCTCGTTTTTAGTTTTAACTAACTCTGATAATATCCACTTGTTAATTGTTAATTTAAGATTTTCAGGTTTTCTTATGTCGCTAAAATCACACTCATTTTGTCTTAAAAAATTGTTGGCATTCCAAACTTTATTCAAGAAATTTCTATAACCTTTAACCCTGTCTTCAGATAATTTTACATCTCGACCTGGCGATGCCATTGACAAAAGAGTAAATCTTAAAGCATCAGCACTATATTTTTCAATAAGTTCTAAAGGATCAATTACATTACCCTTTGATTTAGACATTTTTTGACCCTTTTCATCTCTAACTAAAGCATGAACATATATATTTTTAAAAGGTTCCTTATCTAAAAACTGAGTTCCCATCATTATCATTCTAGCAACCCAAAAAAATATGATATCAAAACCAGTAACAAGAACACTTGTTGGATAAAATTTTTCAACTTCTGGAGTTTTTTCTGGCCAACCTAAAGTCGCAAATGGCCATAGACCTGAAGAAAACCAAGTGTCTAATACATCCTCATCTCTTTTTAATTCCACATCTTTTGAATAGAATTCTTTTGCTTGTTTTTTACATTCGACCTCGTTTTCAGCTACAAATATTTTTCCATCAGGTCCGTACCATGCTGGAATTTGATGACCCCACCATAATTGACGAGAAATACACCAAGGTTCAATATTATCCATCCATTGAAAATAAGTTTTAGACCAATTTTCTGGAAAAAATTTAGTCTTACCATTATTTACCACTTCTTTTGCTTTAATGGCTAAAGTTTTTGCATCAACAAACCATTGTTCCGTTAAGTAAGGTTCAATAATTGAATTAGATCTATCCCCATATGGAACTTTATTTACTAACTTTTCAATTTTTTCTAAAAATTTACCTTCTTCAAGATGTTCTAGGATTAATTTTCTTGCAGCAAATCTATCTAAACCTTTATATGGGTCAGGTGCATTGTCATTTATTTTTCCATTAGGCGTAAATATATTAATTACTTCTAACTTGTTTCTTATACCTACATCATAGTCATTGAAATCATGAGCTGGAGTAATTTTTACTGCTCCTGTTCCTTGTTCAGGATCAGCATAGTCATCTGTTATTATTTTTATTTTTCTGTTTGCTAAAGGAATGGTCACTAGCTTTCCAACAATATCTTTAAATCGATCGTCTTTAGGATTAACTGCTATTGCAGTATCTCCCAACATAGTTTCAGGTCTGGTTGTTGCAATTGTTATAAATTTATCAGAATTTTCTATTGGATAATTTATATAATAAAGTTGAGAATTTACTTCACGTTGATCAACTTCTAAATCAGATATTGCTGTTTTTAAAACAACATCCCAATTTACAAGTTTTTTTGCTTTGTAGATTAATTTCTTATTATAAAGATCAACAAATACTTTTATGACTGATTTGGATAAATTCTCGTCCATTGTGAATGCATTACGAGACCAATCACAAGAACATCCAAGTTTTTTAAGTTGGTTTATTATAATATCTCCATATTCGTTTTTCCATTCCCACACTTTTTCTATGAATTTTTCCCTACCCAAATCATTTTTTTTAACCCCTTCTTTTGTAAGTTTTTTTTCAACTAATGCTTGGGTTGCAATTCCGGCGTGATCTGTTCCTGGTTGCCATAAAGTTTCATAATTATTCATTCTATGAAATCTAGTTAAAACATCTTGAATTGAGTTATTTAAAGCATGCCCCATGTGGAGACTTCCAGTTACATTCGGTGGTGGAATTACAATTGAGAATTTTTTTGAATTTTCTTTGGGTTTAAATAAATCATTTTTTTCCCAATAATCGTAGATTTTATTTTCTACATTTTTATGCTCATATTTATCAAAACTCATTGAATTGTTTTATAAATTAATCAAATTAATAAACAATAATGAAAATCATTGCTAAATTTATAGACTAATGATCAAAATGAATTATACAAATATCGATTACCAAATATTTTATATTTGATGGCAACGTGGCGGAATGGTTACGCAGAGGATTGCAAATCCTTGTATCCCGGTTCGATTCCGGGCGTTGCCTCCAAAAAAAGTATTGAGATAAGTTTTAAAAAAAGTAAGTTGTGAGAAAAATATTCCTCGGTAGCTCAGTTGGTAGAGCAGTTGACTGTTAATCAATTGGTCGCAGGTTCGAGTCCTGCCCGAGGAGCCAAATCAATTAAACAGCTTTAGAAGTATTTATTTGTGCTATTTGTAAATTTTTTCCGAATTTAATTTTTTGATCCTGAGTTAACTCTGAATAAACTTTAACTAAGAAGTTATAGTTTACATTCATGTGTCCCTCTTTTGATTTATCAAGATTTATTAAATATTCTGAAAAATCCTCAAAGAAATAGTTTATTGGGACTTTTAAATAATTAGAAAGTTGCAATAATCTAATTGAACTTACACCGTTAGTTCCTTTTTCATACTTTTGAATTTGTTGAAATGTTACGTTTATCGCTTTTGCTACTTTAGTCTGAGTTAAACCTAGTGCTAATCTTCTTAGCTTGAGCTTATTGCCAAGATGTTTGTTAAAATTATCTTCCATTCAAGACCCCTCTTTAAATAAAAATATTAATGAGAGTTAATCTAAATAGAAAACTTAATGCAAGTAAAATAATTTTTAAAAAAAATGGTTTTTTTAACTTATTCGAAACCTGTCAAGTAACTTTTTATGAAGTCTTTAGAATAATTTTAAAGAATTTGGCTTAAAAAAAGCTTAGTTCTGTCACTCTTTGGGTTAGCAAAGAATTCTTTAGTTTCTGCCTTCTCAATTATCATACCTTCGTCCATAAAAATGACTTCATCAGCAACTTCTTTTGCAAATCCCATCTCATGTGTCACAACAATCATGGTCATTCCACCTTTTGCGAGACTAACCATTGCATCAAGTACTTCTTTGATCATTTCTGGGTCTAATGCTGAAGTTGGCTCATCAAATAACATAATTTTTGGTTGCATGCATAATGCTCTTGCTATTGCACAACGTTGTTGTTGACCTCCAGATAGTTGTCCAGGAAATTTGTTTGCCTGATCATCTATTTGTACTTTTTTAAGTTGATCTAATGCAAGTTCTTGGGCTTCTTTTTTTGGCATTTTTTTTACCCAAATAGGTGCAAGAGTACAATTGTCTAAAATTGATAAGTGTGGAAATAAATTAAATTGTTGAAAAACCATTCCAACTTCAGCTCTTATTTTTTCAATATCTTTTGTTTTTTCTGATAGTTCATTTCCATCAACAATTATATCTCCTTCTTGGTGCTCTTCTAATCTATTAATACATCTAATTAGTGTTGATTTTCCCGATCCAGAGGGCCCACATACAACAATTTTTTTATTTGTCTCAACCTCAAGATTTATATTTTTTAAAACTTGAAAGTCACCGAACCATTTATTCATATTTTGAATTTTTATTATTGGATCAGACATTTATTATCTTTCAGTTTTGTATTTAGCTTCTAAGTTATAACTATATTTACTCATTGCATAGCATATAATCCAGAATATTATTGATGCAAAAATATATCCTTCCATAGCAAAGCCAAGCCATTTTGGATTTGTTTTTGCTAAAGCAAGCATTCCTGCTAATTCAGCTAAACCAACTACAAAAATAAGAGGAGTATCTTTAACCAATGCTAAAAAAGTATTTGCTATTCCAGGTATAACTAATTTTAGAGCTTGAGGTAAAATTATAAAAATATGCATTTTCCAATAACCCATTCCTAAGGATTTGGCTGCATCGTATTGACCACGTGGAAGAGATTGCAATCCTCCTCTTATTACCTCAGCACAATATGCAGCTTCAAATAAAGTAATTGCAATTATTACTCTTACCAATTTATCCATGAAAAAATCTTCAGGTAAGAACATTGGAAACATTACAGATGACATAAATAATACTGTAATCAAGGGAACGCCTCTCCAAAATTCAATATAACAAATTGATATATATTTTATCGCTGGCAAATTAGATCTTCTTCCTAATGCAAAAATCATACCCAAAGGAAAACAGAAAATTAGACAGAAAAACGAAACTATAAAAGTAAGTGACAATCCTCCCCATGCACCCGTTTCTACCCACTGAAGACCAAATGATCCTCCAGAAATTAAATAATAAATTACGAGATATGCAATAACTGGATAAATTATAACATAGTATAATGCCAAATATTTTTTCAAATTTTCTTTCATGAAATATCCAACAAATCCAAGTGCTATAACTAATATAAATGCAGTGTTTATTCTCCAATGAAATTCATTGGGATACATTCCATACATAAATCTTCGAAACCAAACTTTAATATACGTCCAACAAGCACCCGTGCCTGTGCAAGCATCTTTTGAGTCACCTGAAATAGTGGCGTCAAAAATCATCCAACTTAGAGACTGAGGAAGAGCTTTTATAATTGAAAATAATATTAATAGAGTTAACAAAGCATTAAAATTATTCGTGTTTATATTTTTATTTAATAAATCTAATTTTTTATTTCCTGAATAATCAATTCTCATCATATTTAATCCGATTAATCCTATGATTAATGGAAACAAAGTTGTTAAGGCGCCAGGTAAAAAAGATGTTAAATTTATTTTTAAAAAGGCATTTGATATGACATCAATTAAGCTTACAAAAACTAAAAAAGTACCAATAATAGAATAGTTTTTAATGTTATCTCTGTTAGGTTTTAAAAAATTAATAGTTTGTATCATTTACTTTTCTTTAATTTCAATTTTTTTGTTATACCAATTCATTATTGCTGCAATTGTTAAGCTTATAGTTAAATAAGTTAACATTGTTATTGAAACAATTTCTATTGCCTTACCAGTTTGCATCAAAGCAGTTCCCGCAAATACAAGTACTAAATCCGGATATGCAATAGCAGCTGCCAAAGATGAATTTTTAGTTAAATTTAAATATTGGTTTGTTGTTGGTGGTATAATAATTCTTAAAGCTTGAGGCATAATAACTAACTTTAAAACTTGATTAGGCGTCAAACCTACAGATGCTGCAGCCTCTTTTTGGCCTTTGCTAACTCCCTCAATACCAGCTCTAACGCACTCTGCTACAAAGGTAGATGTGTATAAGGATAGTGCTAGAACTAATGCTATTAATTCAGGTGGTAAACTTATTCCACCTTCATAAATATAGGAAATCTTTGATAATTTTTTGAGCTCAGGTATTTCAAATTCTAAGGAAACTCCACCAAATAAGAATGATAAAAGAGGCAATACAATTAATAGACCTACAGAGTAAAGTAGCACAGGAATTTGTTTACCTTGTGTATCTCTTAATTTATTTGCGTAATTTCTTAATACAATAATTGCAATTATTGCTGCAAGACCACAATATAAAAATACATTTAAATTTTCCCATACCATTGAGGGTATGTAATAACCTTTTACAGTCATATAAGTTACCCCAAACCATGCATCAGCTTTCTCTGGCATAGGTAAAGCTCTAAGGGCTGCGTAATACCAAAAGAAGATTTGTAGTAGTAATGGAATATTTCTAAAAAACTCGACGTACCATGCAGCTGAGTTTTTTATTAGATAATTTGATGATAATCTTGCTACACCAATTATAACACCTAATATTGTACAAATAATTATACTTATAAAAGAAACTAATAAGGTATTTAAAAGTCCAACTAGAAAAGCTCTGGCATAGGAGTCTGATCCACTATATTCAATTAAAGAAAACTGGACATCAAATGAAGACTCTTGTGATAAAAATCCAAATCCAAAATCAATACCTCTATTATCCATATTGGTTTGAGCATTCAGGGTTAAAAACCCAAAAATAAGAACAACAAATAGTATTACTAAAATCTGAGGTATATATCTTTTTATAATGTTGTTCATCGGAATCTATAATAAAAAAAAGGGCTAGAAATATCTAGCCCTTTTTATGTAATTTGAAATAAAATTATCTTGCTGGTGGTACGTATAATATTCCACCTTTTGTCCATAATTCATTTGGACCTCTATCAGGTAGAATTCCAGTGTCTGCTATATTTCTTTTGTAGCTTTCACCGTAGTTACCAACTTGTTTGATAATTCTTAAGTTCCAGTCGTTATCTAAACCAAAAGCAGCACCTAATTCACCTTCAGCACCAACTAATCTTTTGATTGCTGGATTGTTTGAAGTTTTCATCATGTCTGCATTTGATGAGTTAACACCATATTCTTCTGCTTCGATCATAGTATTCAAAGACCATCTAACTATATCTTCCCAAACAGAATCACCTTGACGTACAACTGGTCCTAATGGTTCTTTTGAAATAGTTTCAGGTAATACTACATGATCATCTGGAGCTGATAATTTAGTTCTTTGTGCAGCAAGACCAGATTTATCTGTAGTGTATGTATCACATCTACCTGCATCATAAGCAGCTACGACTTCATCAGCTTTTTCAAAAACTACCGGCTCGTATGAAATTCCTTTAGAATCAAAGAAGTCTCTCATGTTAAGCTCAGTTGTAGTTCCTAAGTTTGTACAAACTGAAGTTCCATTTTTAAATTCACCTGTAGATGATATTCCTGAACCTTTTCTTACCATGAAACCTTGTCCATCATAAAAGTTAACACCAACAAATGTTAAACCAATGTCAGCATCTCTAGATAGTGTCCAAGTTGTATTTCTTGATAGAATGTCAATTTCACCTGAAGTAAGTGCAGTAAATCTTTCTTTTGCACTTAAAGGAGTGAATTTAACTTTAGTTGCATCTCCTAATGTAGCAGCTGCAACAGCTCTACATACATCAACATCTATTCCTGTCCAATTTCCAGATTCATCAGCATTTGAAAATCCAGGTAGACCCTGAGAAACACCACATCTTACAAACCCTCTTTTTTTTGTGTTCTCAAGAGTTTTTGATTTCTTAGCAGCCATTGTTTCTGTTGAAAATGCAAAAAGCACAGCAAACATAGCGACTACAGAAGTCAATTGTTTTATTATTTTAAACATTATTTTCCTCTTTTATTATTTATTTGTTAACAAATTATTCAAAAAGTAATTTTTGAATACTTTAGTAAAGCAGAAAGTAATACAGCCATCAATGGTAAAATAACCTCACCAATATTGATCAATTAAAGATGGCGCGCCCTGGAGGATTCGAACCTCCGACCCTCGGTTTAGAAAACCGATGCTCTATCCAGCTGAGCTAAGGGCGCAAAAAAACAATCTTATAATACTAATTTAATTTTTGAAAAGAAATTTTTTAAATAATATTAATATAGTTAATAGCTCTACTCTGCCTATTATCATGAAAATTATTAAATAAATCTTTGTTATAAAAGATAAGTTATAAAAATCAAAATTCGCAAGTTCAAACATGCTTGAATTAACAGTATTCATAATTGTCAACAAAGAAAGCTTAAATGAATTTTCAAATTGGATGTCCGAAAGTGTTAAAAAAAGTGTTAATATAGAGAGAGAAATAACAAAAATAATTATCGAAAAGAAATATTTATTTATATCTGATTTTTCAGTTGTCTCATTTATTAATGTAACTTTATTTGAATAAATTTGGTTTGGTTTTGTGTGTGACAACAAATTATTTAAAGAAAATTTTAATAAACTTAAGATCTTTATAACTCTAATACCCGAACTTGTTGAAAAAAAAGAACCTCCAATGACAACCATAATAAAAAAAACAAATATTAAATTATTTGGTGTATCATTTAAAGAAATACCAATATTTGAAATACTACTTGAAATTGCTACAAAAATTGTTGGAAAATTATTGCTTGAATTTAAAAAAACAAATGAAAAAGAAATTATAGCTAATAAATAAATTAAAAGATTAAAATCTTCACTCAAAAAATTTAATTTTTTTTTATTAAAAAAAATAAGATTATAAATTAAAAATAAACTAAAAAAAGATAACAACATAGTAAATGATAAAATAATTTTACTTACATCGCTTTCAAATAAATAATCAACTCTATTAACAGGTAGAAAACCACCAGATGATATTATCGATAATGATAAATTAAATGCATCAAAAGTTCTTAAATTAATTATCTTAAATAGAATAAATATAATTAAAGTTAATGAGGAATAAATTATGACAATTTTAATAGATTGTTTAAAAATTTCATTGTAATTAAAAGATAAATATTCAGTGAACGAATGTTTAAGATTTTTGTCAAAAATATCAATTAATAGTAAAATAGAAAAAAGAAAATAAATTCCTCCAATCCACTGGGATGTAGATCTCCATAAGATTAGACTTTCATCTAATTGTTTTACATTTTCAAAAATAGTAAATCCGGTAGAAGTAAAACCTGATATAGCTTCAAAATATGAGTTTAATAAAGTTAAATTTTGTATGCTAAAATAATAGGGTATTGATATTATTAATGGAAAAAGAAAATAACCAATCAATACAGTAAATATTTTTTCATAAAGAGTAATTTTTTTTGTATTTGTCTTATTAAATAATATTAGAATTACTCCTAAACAAAGACTTATAGTTAAAGTATATATATAATTTTCAATGTTATAAAAAATATCAAAATAATTTGAATAAATGATATTAAAAAAAGAAAAAATACTTATCAAAAATAGAAAAGAACTTAAATAAATAGTGCTAAATTTTGTCATATTAAAATTAGACTGAACTAATTCTAAACATATTTTCTACAATAGGTAATTGATTTCTTTTGGCTAAAAGAACAACTGTATCATCTTTTTGAAAAACGTAACTTGAACTTGGAACAATAACATTTTCATCTCTTAATATTGCGCCAATTCTTATTTCATCGGGTAAATTAGAGTCTTTTAATTGCTTATTAATCAACTCAGACGTCTCAATAATATCTGCCTCTATAACTTCATATTCACCATTTAAAATTGTATATGCATTTTCGATTGTTCCTTTATGAACATGTTTTAAAATACTTGAAACCGTATTCATTCTTGGATCAATTAAATCATCAATTTTTAAAGAAGATTGCAGTAATGAATAATTAGGTTTATTTATCAAGGCCATAGTTCTTTTATCTTTAGAAAATTTTTCAACTATCACACTTACCATTAGGTTATCTTCATCATCATTAGTTAACGCCAGAACTGTTTCGACTTCATCAAGATTAGCCTCGTTTAAAACATCTTCGTCCAAGCCATTACCATTAATAACAATAGTGTCATTAAGTTCATTGGCTATATACTCTGCTCTAGATTTATCTTTTTCAATTATCTTTACCCTTGCGGATTCAAATGATTGCTCAATATTTTTAGCAAGATTAAAACCAATATTTCCACCTCCAATAATTAGCATTTTATTTGAAATCTTTTCATTATGTCCAAACACAGTTAAAGTTTCTTGCATTTGACTACTGTTGACGACTACATAAGCTTTATCATTAAGTTGAAGTTGATCTGTTTTTTTCATTACAACAAATTTGTCACTTCTGATAACGCCTAAAATATAAGCATTAAGTTTAGGAAATTTTTTAGTAAGTTCATTTAAATTAATTCCTTGGATTGAACATTTTTCATTAATTAAAATTTCTAACAATCTTATTTTGTTTTCAGCAAACGGCACATTATCTAAAGCTCCTGGTGCCTCTAATTTTCGCTGAATAGATTTAGCAATTTCAATTTCTGGAGAAATAATATTATCAATTGGTAAATTTTCTCTGTTAAATAATCCTGAATATTTAGGATCAAGATATTCTTGAAATCTTATTCGAGCAATTTTTTTTGGAACCTGGAATAAAGAAAAAGCTATTTGACATATCAACATATTTATTTCGTCATTTCTAGTTACAGCGATGATCATATCTGCGTCTTTAGTATTAGCTTTCTCAAGTATTGCTGGTGAGGTTGCTTTACCAACAATTGCTTTCACATCCAAACTTTCATTTATTTTTTGAATATCATCGCTAGATTGATCGATCATTGTAATTGAGTGATTTTGCTCAATTAGCATTTTTGCTATAGTAGACCCTACTCTACCAGCTCCACAAATAATAATATTCATTAATTTAGATCTTTCACACCAAGTAATTTTAATTTTCTATGTAAAGCCGATCTTTCCATACCAATAAATTTTGCAGTTTTAGAAATATTGCCACTAAATTTTTTTAATTGAGAAATTAAATACTGTTTTTCAAAACTTTCTCTAGCTTCTTTTAAGGGAACTGTAAGACTTTCAGTTACAGAAAATTCATCTTCAATTGATTTAGATAAAGATTCTTTAATTATGTTCATTAACTTTTCGTTATCATCACCAGGTGACAATATGGCTATTCTTTCTATCAAATTTCTTAGTTCTCTTACATTCCCAGGCCAATCGTAATTAAGTAAATAATTATTATCAATGATTTTAAATTTTTTGAAGTTGTTAACTTCACAAATATTCTCAATAAAATAATCTATTAAAATCGGAATATCGTCAATCCTTTTATTTAATGGATCTATTTTTATATTAAACACATTTAACCGATGAAACAAGTCTTCTCTAAAGTTTCCAAATTTTATTTCTTGTTGAACATCTTTGCTATTTGTGCAAATAATTCTGACATCAACCTTAATATCGTGGTTGCTGTTTATTCTTTTAAATTTTTGATCGATGACGACTCTTAAGATTTTTGATTGAGTCTCAAGGGGTATTTCTGTAACCTCATCAATCAATAATATACCACCTGATGCTTTTTCAAGAGCTCCATAAAATATAGAACCATCTTTTTTTTCTTCCCCAAATAACTCAAGTTCATATTTTTTTGCATCTAAAAGTGCTCCATTGATAACGACAAATGGGCCATCTTTCCTTTTAGAATTTTTATGTATTTTTCTTGAAATTAATTCTTTGCCTGATCCGGTAGGGCCACTGATAAATATCCTACTTTCAGATTTTGATAATTTATTTATCTGCTCTTTAATTGAGAGAATATTAGAGCTTTTGCCTACTAACTCAAATGCATGAAAAAGTTTTGTATTTAAAGTTTTATTTTCAATTTTTAAATTGTAATTTTCTACTGCTCTATTTACAAAATTAAGTAGTCTTTCTTTATCAAATGGTTTTTGAATAAATTCAAATGCTCCTGATTTTAAAGAATTTACCGCCATTTCAATATTCGCATGACCTGATATCATAATGACAGGTAAATCAGGATTTTTATTTTTTATGTGATCTAACAATAAAATCCCATCGTTATCGCCTTTGTCTAATTTAACATCAATGATTGCAACATCTGGGAGTTTTTTATCAATTTCAGTTAAAGCCTGATTAAAATTTGCAGCAAGTCTTGTCATATATCCAGCATCTTTAATTAACTCATCAAGAATTAATCTAATATCTGCATTATCGTCTATAATTAAAATTTCAGCTGACATTATTTTTTATATGGAATTATAATTTGAATTTTTGCACCGTTATTATGATTTAAAAATTTAATTGACCCTTCATGATCACTAATAATTTTGTCTACAATTGATAATCCTAATCCAGTTCCTTTTTTTTTGGTTGTAAAATATGGTTTTATTATATCTTTTGTTTTTTTGTTCTTAAATCCAGTTCCGGTATCAATAATATTGATATTTATATAATCTCTTCTTTGTCTAATTTCTATATCTATATTTTTGACAGTTTTACTGTCTTTTTCTACTTTTTCTTGAATACTTTCGACAGAATTTTTAATTAGATTAAAAAACAATCTATTAAACTGTTCATAATCAAAATATAATATTAATTCTTTTGATAGATGATTAACAAACCTAATTTTAACGGAACTATCAAACTTATTTACCAGATTGATGTTATCTTTAATTACACTATCTAGATTATTTAATTTAAATAATGGTTTTGGCATTCTGGCAAAATCAGAAAATTCATTTACCAAATTTTCAATTTGATTTATTTGCTTAAGGATAGTTTTAAGATTATTCAAATATTTCTCTTTTCTGACATTTTCAATATTTGGTAAGTATTTTGTCTTAAGATTATCAATTGTTAATTGTATTGGTGTTAAAGGATTTTTAATCTCGTGAGCTAGTTTTCTTGCAACATTTTCCCATGCTTCGTGTCTTTCGTTAGTAAGTAATTTTTCTTGTTGATTTTTTAACCTATCTATCATCGAATTAAAATTTTTATTTAATCTTTCCATTTCAATATCAGCTTTTAAATCAGGCACCTTAGTATCAAGATTGCCTTTTCCTATACTTTCGGATGCTGTTATTAAGTTATTAATTGATATAAAAAAACGGGATGAAAATCTGATAGCAATTGTAATTGATAAGAATAACAAAAGTGTTACTAACGTAACATAAATTATTGCAAAAGATATTCTTATACCAAAATTTTGATTTTCAACTGTATAGTAAAAATTTACAGCTTCTTCAGATTCAATTAAGTAATTAGAAATATCTTTATCAAAATATTTCAAAACGTATAAGAATGTATCTTCAAAATTTGACAATTTTATTACTGCTGCAGATTTATTTTCAAAAGTATTTATAATTTTTAGTGGTCTATCATCATTTTTAACCATCTGCATCGCCCTATCCTCAATTTTTTTATATTTAGTATCTGCCGCTGATAAAATTAATTGTCCTTCTCCATTAATTAAGTGAAGTTGGTCTATATCTCTTAAATATCTTTGAGTGTTTATGATTTGTTGGAACCTATCTGGATTTGAATTATATAATTCCGAATACTTATTTAAATCAAAAGCAATTAAAACAATCTCAGACTCGATTTTATTTCTTTTCTCATCAACATAATTTTTTGCAATTTCATATGAATTATTAACCGCTGTAGTTATTTTTTCATTAAAATACTTATCCAATGCAAATGAGAATATGAATAACGAGAATATTGCAATTAGCAATGAAGGTATTAAAGTAAAAAGACCAAATGAAATAATATATTTTCTATTAGCGACTGAACCCCTTACATTAATATTATTTTTAATTGAATTTCTGATGTCTATAAATATTAATACAAAAAATATAAATACTAAAATAATGTTGGAAATCAAAAGAAATTCAAGATTGTATTCATTCAGTTTGATAAAACTTTTGTCAATAAAGGTTAAAAATGTAATAAAAGCTAATGAAATAGTTAGTATAAATATAACTATGATAAACAAATTTCTTTTTAACAAAGCAAACATAATCTAAAAATATCTTACAAAAATTTTATAATAATAATGAGTAATAGTTTTATACTACTAGCTGCGGGTAAAGGTAAGAGATTTAAATCAAAAAATCCTAAACAATTTGTAAATTACATAAATAAACCCTTATTTATGCACTCAGTTGATAAAGCACTTAAATCAAAATTATTTAAATCAATAATAATTGTATCAAATGTTCCTATAAAAAATATAAAAGACAAATCTATAAAGGTCATTAAAGGTGGAGCAGAAAGACATCAATCGTCACAAAAGGCGTTAAATTTTTTAAAAAATAAGAAAATAAAAAATGTATTTATTCATGATGCTGCTCGACCTAATTTTTCAATTAAATTACTAAAAAAACTTAGTGCTTATCTTAAAAATAATAAAGCGGTTGTGCCATTTGTAAAAACTGACAACTCAACAAAGTATAAAGACGGAAATATTTTGCAAAATTTAGATAGAAATAAATTAATATTTACCCAAACACCGCAATGTTTTGATTATAAAACAATCTATAAAATATCAAGATTAAATAAAAATTTAGTTACTGATGAAGCATCATTATGTTTAAATTATAAAAAAAAAGTTAAATTTATCAAAGGTGAAGAAAATAATTTTAAAATAACTACAAAATCAGATTTGAAAAAATTAAATATTAAGAGTTTTTATGGTATTGGGTTTGATATTCATAGATTGATTAAAAATAAAAAACTATACCTTGCAGGTTTAAAAATACCTTTTCATTCTGGGTTACAAGGTCATTCCGATGGTGATGTTGTGCTTCATGCAATAATTGATGGTTTACTTGGTGCAATGAGAAAAATGGATATTGGAACTCTTTATCCAAGTAACAAGAGAAGATATAAAAATATAAGATCACCTAATATGCTGTCTCCTATTTTGAAAAAACTGTATGAAGAAGGATATTTTATAAATAATATTGATATAAATTTAATTTGTGAAAAACCCAAAGTCTCAAAATATAGAAAAAAAATTATTACATCATTGTCTAATTTGCTTAGTATAAATAAAGATCAAATTAATCTTAAAGGTAAAACAGTTGAAAAATTAGGTTTGATAGGGAGGGAAAAAGCTATTGCGTGTGAAGCAATAGTCTCGTTAAAATATTATGCTTAAAAAAATAAATTTTCTATTTGTTACGATGTTTGGCATCGGAAAATTACCAAGAATACCTGGTAGTTATGCATCTTTGGCAACTGTTATCTTATTATATATATTGTTCCAAGTTTTTACAGTACCACCAGATGCATTTTTATTTTTTTTAGTAGCTATTTTTATAATTTCACTTTTTGCAGTAAATTTATTTATTAAAGATTTAAGTAATAAAGACCCAAAAGAAGTTGTTATAGACGAGTTTATTGGTCAATCGATACCAATATGTCTTTATGAAATTGCTCATAACGAACCAACAGATCCGGCAAGGGTGCTGACTTTTTATTTTATTATGTTTATTCTTTTTAGAATTTTTGACATCACTAAACCCTACCCTGTTAGTTATTATGATAAAAACTTTAAGAATAGCTTTGGTGTGATAATGGATGATATTTGTGCTGGTCTGTACGTAGTCGCAATACTTGTCTTTTATATGATTATAACTACATGATTAATTCATCTTTAAAAATTTTAAAAATACTTACTAAAAAAAAACTAACATTATCCTTTGCTGAGTCCTGTACGGGAGGCCTTTTAGCAAGCTCAATTACGTCTTTTAGTGGTTCGTCGAAAGTATTTAATATGGGATTAGTAACTTATTCAAATAACGCAAAAATAAAATTGCTTAAAGTTCCCAAAAAAACTATTACCAAGTATGGAGCAGTTAGCTATGAGACTTGTCTATCGATGGTTAAAAATTTAAGTAAAATAAGTAAATCAAATATATCAATTTCCATTACTGGTGTAGCAGGACCAAATGGGGGAACTAAAGAAAAACCAGTTGGACTAGTTTATATAGGACTTAAAAAAGGAAGTAAGACAATCATAAAGAAAAACTTATTTAAAAGTAAAAATAGAATTTCAATTCAAAAAGCAACTGTAAATCAAGCTCTTAAAATGATTTTGAATATATTATAAACTTTCAGCTCTTGTTTGAAATGCATCAGCAATTTTTTCAAGACCAAATTGAAAAGACTTGGTCATTAAAATATTTAAAAATTTATTTTTAATTTCAAAATCAACATCAAAAGTTACTTCAGTTAAATTTCCTTGCTCCTTAAATTTCCAAATATTTTCTAAATAATTTAATGGACCATCGATATTTGTTACATAAATTGAGTCATCTTTTTTATTAAATTTTACATCGCTTTTATAGGTATCTACAAAAGGCCCTTTTCCAATTGTTAGATCTGCAACAATAAGTGTTAGATCCCCTTCTTGTTTTTTTTCATAAACTTTTGAATCCTGACAGAATGGAACAAATTCAGGATATTTTTCAATATCTAAAACGAAGTCTATGAGCTTGTCTTTTTTATTATCAATTAATCTCTTAACTGATGCTTTTGGCATTAATTAACAATTTTTCTATTATTTTTAAGTTTATTAAAATCTTCATCAGCATGATAAGAAGATCTTGTTAAAGGTGATGAAGATACTAATAAAAATCCTTTAGATTTCGCTATTTTTCCTAGCTCTTTAAATTCATCTGGATGGTAATACCTGTTTAATGGGAAGTGCTTGGCCGAAGGTTGAAGATATTGACCTATAGTTAAGAAGTCAACTTCTGCAGACCTTAGATCATCCATAACTTGAATTATCTCATCTTTTGTTTCTCCAAATCCAACCATTATTCCTGATTTTGTAAAAACATTTTTATTGAATTTTTTTGAATTTTTTAAAAGCTCTAATGATCCAAAATATCTTGCCCCTGGTCTAACTTTTACATAAAGACTTGGTACAGTTTCAATATTGTGATTAAAAACATCTGGGCTTGCTTCCAATACTCTTTTGTAAGCTTCACCTTTTCTTAAGAAATCAGGGGTTAAAACTTCAATTGTTGTATTTGGATTTTTTTTTCTTGTTACAACAATAACATCATGAAAATGGTTTGATCCACCATCAGAAAGGTCGTCTCTATCAACAGATGTAATAACAACATGTTTTAAACTTAATTTTTTAACCGCATTCGCTATTTTAATTGGCTCAAATTGATCTAATTTTTCTGGTTTTCCAGTTTTAACATCACAAAATGCACATGCTCTTGTACATGTGTCACCCATTATCATTAGTGTTGCATGCCTTTTGCTCCAGCATTCAGTAATATTAGGGCAGTTTGCCTCTTGGCAAACTGTTACAAGATTATCTTTATTAACAACTGTTTTAGTTAAAAAAAATTCTTTACTATTTAGTAGCTTGGATCTAATCCACTCAGGTTTTTTTTTGATAGGATTAATTGGTTTATTAACTTTTTCAGGGTGTCTTGGTCTATTTTTGATTTCCATGGTCTTTGATTATATAGGTAGTCTCTCCTTCTTTTCCAAATAAAAACTTTTCTCTTATTAATATTTCTATAAAATCTAGATCTATATTTTCTGTTAAAAGTGAATTTTTGTGCTCTAAATCTTCTATTTTGCTATTTAGAGTAATTTGATCATTTTTTAGTTGGTCATATATGTCTTTCTTTTCAATATAAGAAATGAGACCTCTATCACCATCTAATAAATTAAAGAAAAAATAGATAAAAAGGAATGTAATGATAAGAATAAAATAGTTCTTTTTTAATTTTTCCAACATTAATCAATTTTATTCATTTTAGCCGATCTACCAAGATCTTCTTCAATACGAATTAGTTGGTTATATTTTGCTATTCTCTCTGATCTTGCAAGAGATCCAGTTTTGATTTGATTTGAATTGGTGCCTACTGCTAAATCAGCAATAAATGTATCTTCAGTGTCACCAGATCTATGGGAAATGATTGTTTTAAAACCAATAAGTTGAGCAAATTTTATTACTTCTAACGTTTCTGTTACAGTTCCTATTTGGTTCAATTTTATTAATATGCTATTTGCAGATAAGTTAAGAAAGCCTATTTTCAATCTTTCAAGATTAGTTACAAAAAGATCATCACCAATTATTTGTGTTTTGTTTTTTGTTCCCTTAACAAATTTAGACCATGCCTTCCAATCATCTTCACCAAATGGATCCTCTATTGATTTAATTTGATATTTTTTAATAAGTTGTAAATATTTTTTAATTGATTGATCAACACTTATATAATTTTTAGAATGAATTGAATATTTTCCTTTTTTAATTAATTCATTTGCTGCAACATCTAAACAAATAGAAATATCTTTACCATTTTTAAAACCTGACTTTTTGATTGCTTGAACTATAAGTTTTAAAGCACTCTCATTATCACTTATCATTGGTGCAAAACCACCTTCATCACCTACATTAATAGAGTGACCTGCTTTTTTTAATAACACTTTTAAATTGTTTATTACTAAAAAACACATTCTGACAGCATCATTAAATGATTTTGCTTTATCAGGTCTAATCATAAACTCTTGTATTCTAAGGCCATTATCAGCATGTGCGCCCCCATTAATAATATTCATTAAAGGAAAAGGGAGTTTAAAATTTTTTGTGACTAAAAAATTTTTATATAAAGGTATTTTTTTAACTTTTGCTGATAGTTTTTTTGAGGCCATGGATACGGCTAATATTGTATTTGCACCTAATTTTGTTTTTTGTTTTGTGCCATCTAATTTTATGAGAATACTATCTATTTTCTCTTGGTCATGAATGTTTTGATCTTTTAATTTTTTTGAAATTAATTTATTAACAGTTGCAACTGGTATTAAAACACTTTTTCCTAAATATTTTTTATTACTCTTATCTCTTTTTTCATAAGCTTCAAAAGTTCCTGTTGATGCACCTGAGGGACAAATAGCTGAAGCGCTTAAATTATTAACAAATACTTCTGCTTCAATAGTAGGGTTTCCCCTGCTATCATAAACCTGTCTGGCTACAACTCTTTTGATTTTGTTCATTAATAACTTTTACTTTTTAACCAAATTATCAATTTCTACAATTTGATTAATTAGCTCGTCTAATTTGTTTAAAGGGACCATATTTGGACCATCTGATGGAGCATTATCAGGGTCTTGATGTGTTTCCAAAAAAATAGCTGCAATGCCTACTGCAACTGCTGCTCTCGATAAATACTCAACAAATTCTCTTTGACCACCACTTTTTTCACCCAGACCACCAGGTTGTTGCACTGAATGAGTTCCATCAAATACTACTGGGTAGCCATTTTTTGCCATGATGGGGATAGATCTCATATCTGAGACCAATGTGTTATAACCAAAGCTAGCTCCTCTTTCGGTCACTAAAATATTTTCATTACCACTATCAGAAATTTTTTTGGTTACATTCACCATATCCCATGGTGCTAGGAATTGACCCTTTTTCACATTAATAATTTTTTTAGTTTTAGCTGCAGCAATTAATAAATCTGTTTGTCTACATAGAAATGCTGGTATCTGAAGAATATCTACGTGATGAGAAACTAGGAAACATTGTTCTTCATTATGTATATCAGTAAGAACGGGTACATTAATATCTTTTTTGATTTTATCAAATACAGGCAGGGAGTTTTCTAAACCAGCTCCTCTTTTGCCTTTAAGACTAGTTCTATTCGCCTTATCAAACGAGGTTTTATAAATAAATCCAATATTATACTTTGATGTAATATCTTTAATTTTACCTGCCATATCTAAAGCATGTTGTTCAGTTTCAAGTTGACAAGGACCAGCTATTAAACAAATTTTATTTTTGTTTGAAATTTCTATGCCATTACAATTAACTATTTTATTTTCCATTAAAAGATTTTGCAGCTTTAATAAATGATGAGAATAGAGGATGAGAATTCAAAGGTCTAGATTTAAATTCTGGGTGAAATTGAACTCCAATAAACCATGGATGATTTTTAAGTTCAATAATTTCAGGTAATTGATTGTCAGGAGAAATTCCTGAAAACATCAAACCTTTTTTTTCAAATTTTTGCATTAAATTTATATTGACCTCATATCTATGTCTGTGTCTTTCTTTAATAATATTAGATTTATAGATATTTTTTATGGCAGAATTATTTCTTAGTTTTGCCTCATAAATACCTAATCTCATTGTTCCACCCAGGTTTTTATCTGTTCCTTTAATAATTTTTCCATCTTTGTTCCATTCATCAATTAATCCTATTACGGGAAAACAATTTTTATCTAGTTCACTAGAGCCAGCTTTTTTAATTTTTAGAATATTTCTTGCAAACTCAATCATTGCCATTTGCATTCCAAAACAAATACCTAGAAAAGGTATTTTTTTCTCTCTAGCATATCTAATTGCCTCAATTTTTCCCTCTGTTCCTCTTTTACCAAACCCTCCAGGTATCAATATTCCTGATACATTCTTTAATTTTGATTTAATTTCTTTTGATCTAAGTTTGTCTGATTCAATTCTTACTAAGTTAACTTTAACTTTATTTGAAATACCACCATGCGTAAGAGCTTCATCAAGTGATTTATAAGCATCTTTTAAGTTTACGTATTTGCCTATGATAGCAATATTTACTGTTCTTTTTGTTTTTAAAACTATATTTGTAATTTTTTTCCAAGGTAGCAAGTTTGGTCTTTTTCCAGATTTTATTTTAAAAAATTTTAAAACTTGCTTATCTAATTTCTGATTAAAGAAACTTATTGGGGCTTCATAAATAGTTTTTACATCTACTGTTTCTATTACATTACCAATGTCTACATTGCAAAATAGGGATATTTTTTTTCTTTGATCTAAAGGAATAGACTGTTGAGATCTACAGATCACTATATCAGGTTGAATTCCTATACTTCGCAACTCTTTGACAGAGTGTTGTGTTGGCTTTGTTTTAATTTCATCTGAAGATTTTAAATAAGGAACAAATGTTAAATGAATAAATAATGATTTTGATCTTCCATTGTCATTTGAAAATTGTCTTATAGCTTCTAAAAATGGCAAACTCTCAATATCACCAACTGTTCCACCAATTTCACAAATTACAAAGTCTTCATTTGTAATATCTTTTTTTATAAACTCTTTAATTCTATCTGTAACATGTGGAATTACTTGAACTGTTTTTCCGAGATAACCACCTCTTCTCTCTTTTTTTATGATATCACTATAAATTCTACCTGTAGTAATGTTGTCAGATTGTTTGGCTGAAATATTTGTAAATCTTTCGTAGTGTCCTAAATCTAAATCAGTTTCAGCACCATCATCAGTTACAAAAACTTCACCATGTTGAAATGGACTCATTGTTCCTGGATCAACATTTAAATATGGATCCATTTTTCTTATTCTCACTTTATAGCCTTGTGATCTAAGCAAATATCCAAGCGATGCTGATGACAAACCTTTACCAAGTGATGAAACCACGCCGCCAGTGACAAATATATATCGCGCCATGGAATTATGTTATAGCCAATGATTTATAAAAATAAAAGTATTAATTATTATTTTCGGGTAATTTAGGAGCATCATCTGCATTTTCTTCTATTTTATCAATTACAGAAGTGTTTGAAGGAAGATCTCCTCGTGAGATGATAGTTAATCCTAGACTACAAATTATGAATAATGTTGCAACAATAGCTGTTGCTTTAGTCATAAAATTCCCAGCTGACCTTGAAAACATAAAGTTATCTTGAGAAACTCCAATACCCAAGGCTCCACCTTCAGATTTTTGGAACAAAACCAGCAATACTAAAATTGCTGCTAATATTATATTTATAATTAATAGTATGTTTTCCACGACGCCTAATTAATTGATTTTTTCATTATATCAATAAATATTTTTTCATTAGTTGATGCTCCACCAATCAAAAAACCATCAATATTATTGATTCTCATTAAATTTTTTATATTTTCTGGATTTACAGAGCCTCCATATAAAATCTTACATTTTGTAAATTTTTTTGAAATCTTTAAGGTGTTTCTTATAAATCTAATATTTTTTTTTAAATCATATTCACTAGGAATAATGCCTGTGCCAATTGACCAAACAGGTTCATAAGCAATTATAACTTTATTTAAATTCTTTAAATTTTTTAAACCTTCAAGTAACTGTTTTTTTAAAACATATTTTGTTTTATTTTTTTTTTTATCAATCAATTTTTCGCCTATGCATAAAATGACATTTAATTTTTCATTAAGTGCAGACTTAATCTTTAAATTAATTTTTTTATTATTATTTTCTGCTCTTGTTTCTGAATGTCCAATTATAACAAACTTACCCCCTAAATCTTTAATCATCTTTGAGCTTATAGCTCCTGTAAAAGGTCCATAATTCATTTGTGTATGACAATCTTGAGCACCAATTTGAATATTTGATTTTTTTGTTTTATCTACAAAAGATTTGATCAATGTATAAGGTGGACAATAAATAATATTGGCTTTAAGTTTCTTTGTTTTTGAATAACTTATTACTTTATTTAATGAATTAACTGACTTAACTGAACCAAACATCTTCCAATTAGCAATGAAATAAATATTATTATTTGTCATAAAGATTAATATAATTTATATGTTTATTTTTTTTTAGATCAATAAATAAAGACTATAGAATATGATAAGTAAATTAAGAGGTTTCTCAAATTCAAAATTAGCAGGAGTGCTTGTCGGAATTATTATAATTCCATTTGTATTTTGGGGCATGGGTAGTGTTTTTAGTGGAGGTAATACTAACAACGTTGCTAAGATTAATAATGAAGCAATCTCATCAAAAGATTTTGTAAATTTTATAAACGAGTCAAGACTCACAAATGATATTATTAAAGCAAACATAGATAAAAATATTATTGAAAATATTTTATCAGAATTGGTATCTGAAAAATTAATTGAAATGGAAATTAAAGAATTAAATGTATCAATGTCAGAGGAGGCATTAGCAAATAAAATAAGATCTAATTCAATTCTACTTGATGATAATAAGAAGTTTTCAAGAGTTAAGTATGAAAAATTTCTATTAGAAAATAACTTAAGTGCTTCAACATTTGAAAATTCATTAAAGAAACAAGAACTGAAAGAAAATTTATTTAATTATATTAGTGGAGGAATTAAATCACCATATTTTTTAAAAAATAAAATATATATAAATGAAAATAAAAATATCGAAATCGAATTTTTAGATTTAGATTTAGTTCATGATAAAACTGCAACTAAATTAGAAGTTGAGGATTTCATTAAAAATAATCAAGAAATTTTGAAAATTGATTTTATTGATGTGACTTATGCAAAAATTACTCCTAAAAATCTTATAGAAATTGATGAGTTTAATGATGAATTTTTTAAGAAAATTGATGAGATAGAAAATAATATTTTAAACGGATCAAATATTAAAGAAATTAATGAAAGTTATAATTTCAAACTAAATGAAATTAATAATTTTGTCTTAAATGATGATTCGGATGAAATACTTGAAGAAATTTACTCAAAAAGAAACCAGGGTAAAATACAACTAGTTGATAAAAATGATTATTATTTAATTTTTGAAATATTAAATATTAACAAAAAAATCCCAAGCAAAACAGATACCAAATTTTTAGAAAAAGTTAAAAATAATGTTATTCTTAAAAAGAAATTTGAATTTAATAAAAATCTTTTTGAAAAAATTGACGAAAAGATATTTAATGATGAAGAGTTTGTGAAATTATCAAAAGATACAAACAATATTAAAACTATATCAATTAAAAACAGTAATGATTACCAAATTTTTGACCCAGATTCTTTAAAACTTTTATACACATTACCAAATAAAAGTTTCTCGTTAGTAACTGGGGAAACAAATAAAGTTTTTCTAACAAAAATTAAGAATATTTATTATTCAGATATGGAAAAAAATAATGATAATATTGAAGAATATTCTACTAAAGCAAATAACGATATTATTAATGATGTTTATACATCTTATGATCTATCTTTAAACTCAAAATATAAGGTAAAAATTTTCAATCAAACAATCGACAGAGTTAAAAATTATTTTAGATAATGTTGAATATTGATCTAAAGTTATTTAAGAAAAATCACAAAAAAAGTAAAAATCAAGTTCTTTACCATGCAATAAATTCAAATGGCTTAAATGAAATAGAAAATTTAATTAATAACTTTTTAAATGTAAGAAATAGCTTCATATTCGAGTCTGTCGAAAAAGGTTTCATAAAGGGCAGATATACGATTTTTGGTAAAAATCCTGATAAAATTTGGGAATTTAATAATAATAACTGTTTTTTGAGGTATGAAAACAAAAGAAAGAAATTAAGAGGAACTCCAAAAGATAATATTGAGAAAATAATCGAAAATTTTAATTTTAAAATACCAAGTGAATTACCACCAATTAGCTCAATTATATCAGGGTATTTCTCTTATGATACAATAAGATATATTGAGAAAATTCCTAATACTACAAAAAATGATCTTAAAATTCCTGATGCAAGAATTTTGAGACCAAGAAATCTAGTTGTTTTTGATAATGTTAAAAAAAAATTATTTTTTATAGTTAATTGTTTTTTTGATGAAAAAATCAAAAATTATCAAGCTAAATATGACCAAATACAAAAAGATATAGAAGAAATGATATTTTTGGCAAATTATGGTTACAAGACAACGCAGTCAAAAACTAAGATTTCAAAAATAAAAATTAAATCAAATATCTCAAAAAAGAAATTCCTTAGTAATGTTTCTAAAGCTAAAAATTACATTAAAATAGGAGATATTTTTCAAGTTGTTCTAAGTCAAAGGTTCGAAACTGATCTTAATAAAGAACCAATAGGTATTTATAAAAAATTACGAATTACTAACCCTTCCCCATTTATGTATTTTTTTAACTTCGAAGATTTCCAAATTATAGGCGCAAGTCCTGAGATACTTGTGAGGCTTAGAGATAATAAGATAACTATTAGACCTATAGCTGGCACAAGACCTAGAGGTAAAAATAAAAAAGAAGATAAATTTTATGAAAAGGATCTTTTAAAAGATAAAAAAGAGCTTTCAGAACACTTAATGCTTCTTGACCTTGGAAGAAATGATACTGGAAAAGTTTCTAAGATTAACTCTGTTAAAGTAACCGAAAGTTTTAAGATAGAGCGATATTCACATGTAATGCACATAGTCTCAAACGTTGAAGGTGTATTTAATAAAAAATTTGGTAAATTTGATACGTTATTAGCTGGTTTTCCTGCTGGAACGGTATCAGGTGCACCTAAAATAAGAGCTATGGAAATTATAGATGAATTAGAAACGACTAGAAGAAAGGTTTATGCTGGTGGTATTGGTTATTTTTCTGCAAATGGTGATTTTGATACTTGCATTGCACTCAGAACGGCAATTTCAAAAAATAAAAAATTTTACGTACAGTCAGGTGCAGGAATTGTTGCTGATAGTAAACCTATTAATGAATTTAATGAAACAGTTAATAAAGCAAAAGCTTTAATTAAGGCTTTGGAGTAAAGAGTATGAAAATAATTTTAATTGATAATTATGATAGCTTTACATTCAATTTATACCACTATCTTTCATCCTTTGCTAAAGTTGATGTTTTAAGAAACGATAAGGTAGATCATCATTACATTTTAAGAAAAGGATATAATAAAATTGTAATATCTCCAGGTCCTGGAAATCCTAATCAATCTGGAAATTGTTTAAAGATAGTAAAGAATTTGTATAAAAAAATGCCAATCCTTGGTGTTTGCTTGGGTCATCAAATCATTGGTCAAATATTTGGTTCTAAGATAATTCAAGCTAAAGAACTTGTGCATGGAAAAACAAGTAATATTATAAATAAGAAAATTGGTATTTTAAAAAATTTACCAAAAAAGTTCTCAGCTACCAGATATCATAGTTTAGTAATTGATAGAAAATCCTTATCTAAAGATTTAAATATTACATCTAGTACATCTGATGGGACAATAATGGGTGTTATGCACAAGGAATACAAAATCCATGGAGTTCAATTTCATCCTGAAAGTATCAAAACAAAATATGGTTTAAAAATTTTAGAGAACTTTGTAAAAGAGTAAAAATGGATCATTTTTTAGAAAAGCTCAGAAATAAAATAAATTTAAATTTTGATGAGAGTAAAAATGCATTTAAGATTTTAATGAATGGTGAAGCTAGTGATCAACAAATTTATGATTTTTTAACTTTATTATCGAATAAAGGTGAGGTTTCAGATGAAATAGCTGGTGGTGTATATATATTAAGAGATAAGTCAAAAAGAGTAAAAGTTGAAGATTGTATTGATACTTGTGGTACTGGTGGAGATGGAAAAGATACTCTAAATATTTCAACAGCATCGGCGCTGTTATTAGCAAGTATGGGTGTTAAAGTAGCAAAGCATGGAAATAAAGCAGTTTCATCTAAATGTGGGTCTGCTGACGTTCTTGAAGCCTTAAATATAAATATCAACTTAGAACCAAATCAAATCGAGGAACAGATTAAAAATGACAATTTTGGCTTCATGTTCGCTCCAAATTATCATTCAGCAATGAAATATGTTGGTCCAACAAGAAAAAAAATAGGAAAAAGGACTATTTTTAATATGATAGGTCCATTAAGCAGCCCAGCACTTGTTGAAAGGCAGGTAATTGGAGTTTTTGATAATAAACTTCTTAAAGTTTTTGCAAATGCACTAAAAAATCTAAATTTAAAATTTGCGTGGATTGTAAATAGCGAGGATGGTCTAGATGAAATATCACCTTACACCAAAACTAATGTTGTGCAATTAAAAAATAATAAAATATCTGAGTTTATAATTGATCCAAACGAATTAAATGTTAATGCTGATAAATTCGAAAATTTAATTGGAGATGATGCTAAATTTAATTCTGACAAAATCCTAAATATATTTCAAGGAGAAGATAATGATTTTTCAAAAGCTGTGTGTTTAAATGCTGCAGCAGGGTTAATGATATCTGAAAAATATGATGATTTTAAAATTGCTTACAATTATACCAGAAGTTTTATTAAGTCCGGAGCAGCATTCAAATATATAAAAAATTTACAAAATGTCTGAAAATATTCTTCAGAAAATAATAGACAAAAAGAAAACTAAAATTGATAACTTAAAACTTGAAATTGATATAAACAGCTTGTTAAATAAAATTAATGAGAAGGATGTTTTTTTTGATTTCAAAAAGAAAATACAAACAAATAACTCAGAAAATAAAATATCTATAATTGCTGAAATAAAAAAAGCGAGTCCCTCAGCAGGTATTTTAATAGATAACTATGACCCAGTTAAAATTGCCAACATATATAATTCTAAAAATGTCACTTGTTTATCTGTATTAACTGAAGAAGAATTTTTTTTAGGTGATCTATCTCATATTTCTGAAATTAAAAAAAAAATTAAATTACCCATTCTTTGTAAAGATTTTTTTGTTGATAAATTTCAAGTGCCTCTAGCTAAAAGTTATGGTGCTGATGCAATCTTGATTATATTAGCTGGCATATCTGAAAAAACCGCAGATGAAATTTACGAAGAAGCTCTAAAGCATAATATGAGTGTAATTGTTGAAGTTCATACACCTGAGGAAGCAAAAAAATCAGTAAAATTTACTGATGCTTTAATTGGTATTAATAACCGAAACCTAAAAACACTTAAAACTGAAATAAACACAACTTATGATATATATAACATTGTATCAAATCACTCTTCCCCTCTAATTTCTGAGAGTGGTTTAAAAAGTAAAGGGGAATTGCTTGATATAAAAAACAAAACTTCTATCAGAACTTTTTTAATTGGTGAATCACTTTTAAAAGATCTAGAAAATAATAATATTTTTTCTCTTTTGTAGAAATTTTCCTTAATTTTTCTTACTTTTTAGCTGTTGTATAAATTGAGGAACTTTTATAGAACATCAATGTACTTAATTTGTTCTATGTTAACTAAAAAACAAAAAAACCTGCTTCTCTTTATCAACAAAAAGTTGAGATCTACAGGTGTATCCCCTTCATATGAGGAAATGAAAGAATCATTAAGTTTAAAATCAAAATCTGGAATTCACAGACTTATTAGTGCATTAGAAGAAAGAGGCTTCATTAAAAGATTGGCTCATAAAGCTCGAGCATTAGAGGTAATAAAATTGCCTGAGACAGCATCTGCAAACGATATTTATAATAGTTTCTCTCCAAGCGTTATTAAGGGAGGATTAGATGAGGAAAATTTAAATATTTCTAACGATACAGATATCCCTGTGTTAGGAAAAATTGCTGCAGGAACTCCAGTTGAAGCTATACAAAATGAAGTTTCAAGAATTCCCCTGCCAGCAAACATTGAAAAAGACGGAGAATTTTTTGGTTTAAAGGTTCAAGGGGATTCTATGATTGAAGCTGGAATTAATGATGGTGATACTGTTATTGTTAAAAAAGCAGATACTGCAGATAATGGAAAAATTGTAGTAGCTTTAATTGATGATCATGAGGCCATGTTGAAAAGAATCAGAAGAAAAGGTAAAACTGTTGCATTAGAAAGTGCAAATAGAAATTACGAAACAAAAATTTTTGGCCCAGATAGAGTGAAAGTTCAAGGAATTCTTGTATCTTTATATAGAAACTTTCAGTAAAATAGTCTAAATAAATTCCATGAAAAAAGTAGCAACTAGATTTGCTCCTTCTCCTACTGGTCCTCTTCATATTGGTGGGGTAAGAACTGCTCTATTTAATTGGTTATATTCCAAAAATAAATCAGGTAAATTTTATTTGAGGATAGAAGATACTGATAAAGAAAGATCTAAGGAAGAGCATAAAACTCAAATAATTAACTCTCTAAAATGGATGGGAATTGAACATGATGGTGAAGAGTATATTCAATCGAGAATGATTGATGAACACATAGCTATTGTAAAGAGGTTATTAGAAAAAGGAAATGCCTATAAATGCTATTGTAGTGCAGAGGAAATAGAAGAACAGAAGAAAAGAGCTAAACAAAAAAAAATTCCTTATGTATACAATCGAAAATGGCGAGATATTTCTGAAGATCAAGCCCCAAAGGATATAAAACCAGTTATAAGATTTAAAAGTAAAATAGAAGGCACCTCTCTTCTAAAAGACTTAGTTCAAGGAAACGTGGAGATTGAAAATAATACTATTGAAGACTTTGTTATTTTAAGAAATGACGGAACCCCAACATATAATTTATCTGCGTCAGTTGATGATTATAATATGGAAATGACACATATTATTAGAGGAGACGATCATAAAATTAATACTTTCAAACAAATACAGATATATGAGGCACTAGGATGGGATATTCCTAAATTTGCGCATATACCTCTTATACATACCATAGATGGCAAAAAACTATCAAAAAGAGATAATGCTTCAACATTAGAAGATTACTCAAAAATTGGCATTCTGCCTGAAGCACTTAGAAATTATCTTCTAAGGTTAGGATGGTCCTATAAAGATAAGGAAATTTTTAACTTAGAAGAAAGTATAAAACTTTTTAATCTAGAAGGAATAGGTAAATCGCCTTCAAAACTTGATATGAGTAGAATTCTCTCTATGAATGAGCATTACATTAAAAACAGTGAAGAAAAGATTTTGTACAAAAAGTTAAAAGAATATTGTGAAATTTATAAAGATAAAATTAAAGAGGAGAAAGAAAATACAATAAAGAACTCTTTGATATTTTTAAAAAATAAAGCAAAAACACTAGAGGATATATTTAACAATTCTAAATATATTTTAAATGATAAAGTTGTTTTTAATGACAATGATAAAGAACTTATAAACGATGAAGCAAAAAAAATAATATATTTATTTAAAGAGAAGACTTCAGAATTAGAAGTTTTTAATAAAGAAAATTTAGAACAAATCGTAAATGGATTAATAAAATCAAATAATACAAATTTCAAGGGTGTTGGGCAACCATTGCGAATAATGTTAACTGGATCTAAATTTGGCCCAGGAATATATGATATAATATTGTCTCTTGGAAAAAACGAAGTAATAAAAAGATTAGAAAATATAAGATAAGATAATGTTTGATGCCTCTTCAGATGAAGAGCTAGGGGAAGTCAAACTTTCAATAGTTTTTTTAATTTCTTTTTTTTGTTTAGTAATTAATTCTGGTTTTTTAAGAAAATAGTAAACTCTATTAAAAATTTCATCAGCATTACATTCCGATTGTATCAGCTCTGGAATTACTTCTCTATTATTAATAATATTAATCATATTTGCAAATTTTATATTTAATAAAAATTTCGCTAAATAAAAATTAATAATATTCATCTTATATATAATTATTGAAGGAATATTCATTTTGCAAACTTCCAGAGACACTGTACCAGATTTTACTACTGCAAAAATTGATTTCTTTAAAACTATATTTTTAATTTTATCATCATTAATAATTTCTATATTTTGTATTTGTTCTTTTAAAATATAATTTAGTATAAGTTCTTTATTTTTGTCTGTTGCATGAAATATGAAATTGTAGTTGGGATCTTTGAAATTCATTTTTTTAATAAAATTAATTAGAACTGGCATATGATGCTTTATCTCTGATACTCTGCTACCAGGAAAAATGGAAATTATATTTTTTTTATCTAGAAATTGATCTATTTGAACTTTTTCTTTAATATTCTTATCTAACAGTGGGTGACCCACAAAAGTATTGGTAAGTTTTTCTTTATCAAAATATTCTTTTTCAAACTTAAAAAGTAATAAAATATGATCTAAAAATTTCTTCATTTTCTTAACACGACCCTCTCTCCATGCCCAAACCTTGGGAGCAATAAAATGAATTGTTTTTATTTTCGAATTTTTTTCTTTTACTAGTTTTGCCACTCTAAGTGTGAAATCTGGACTGTCTACACTAAATAAAATATCTGGTTTAAATTTCAAAATCTCATTCACAGTTTCTTTTATTTTACGTTTAATTTTAATAAAATTTAAAATAATGTCAGTAAAAGCGATATATGTTATCTCTTTTTGATCAAAGATTGTCTTTATACCTAATTTTTCTAAGTTTGTTCCTCCGACACTTAAGAATTCTAAATCAGTTCTTTTTTTTATGATTTCTGAGACAACTTCAGAAGCTAATTTATCACCTGAAGGTTCACCTGTAAGAATAAATATTTTTTTCATATTGCAACGAGGAAAAGTTTATTGCGATTAGCATATTTAATTGAAATCTCTTTATCTAATATAATATTTTGATTTGATTTAACTGCAATTCCCTTGATCCCTGCGATTTTACAATCTTTGAAAGTTTCAATGCCTATTGTGGGCAAGTCTACTCTTAAATCTTGTTTTGCTTTAGGCAATTTTATTAAAATACCTTTTTTAATTTTAGATTTAGGAGCACGCTTTATCATTTCTTTAGTACCCTTTCTTGTTTCTAAAGAAATTACCTTATTGTTTCTAATAATTACTGCTTGGGTATGATTGTAGGATTTGGTATTTTTTAAGATTTTAATACCTTTAAGTATTTGCTCTTTCTCCTCTTTAGATGGTTTTATTCTAGTATAAACTCCCTTTTTTAAAGTTAATTCTGGATTAAAAATGTTTAATCTAATAACTTTAATGTTGTTCTCTGATAAAATTTTTATTAAAGCTTTTAAAATTGCTGCATCACCTAACTTTGCCGCTTTTACTATTCTTGGTATATAAAACAAACCTTTAAAGTCTAATTTTAACTTTGATATTTTTGGTTTAATTATGTTGCCTGCAAAAATAACTTTCCTGCATTTTTTTGATTTAATGAGTTTTAATATTTCACCAAATTTACCTATATTAATAAAAAAGCTATTTTTATTTTTTTTAAATTTATTATTTTTTGTAAGATCAATAATAAAATAATTTAACTTTTTTTTTTCAATTTTTTTGAGTATTTGAATTGGTAAATCTTTTTCACCTAAAAAAAGTCCTATCATTATAAATTGGGTGGAAGTGATATTGGTCTTTTTTTATCTGAATTTATAAAATTAAGTATTTTTTTTACAAATTCATTATTTTTAAGATCATTATTAAGTTGATCCATATTTTCTCTAAAACTTGGAGTTTTAAATATTATTTCATAAGCTAATTGTATTTTTTTAATATTTTCATTTGAGACTTTCGATCTTCTTAATCCAATGAGATTTAACCCCATTAGATTGTTTCTATTTCCCATTGATAATCCAAACGGAATAACATCACTCAAAACACCAGTCATGCCTCCTATCATTGAAGACTCTCCAATTCTAGAAAATTGATGTATCGCACAACTTCCACCAACTATTGCGCTATTTTGAATAGTAACGTGCCCACCCACTTGCACGTTATTAGCTAAAACAATATTATTTGATATTAAGCAATCGTGTGCTACATGACAATAAACCATAAATAAATTATTATTGCCAATACTGGTTATTCCTCCGCCTTGTCCTGTTCCAGGATTTATATTTACATACTCTCTGAACTTATTGTTATTACCAATAACTAATGAATTTTTTTCACCTTTATATTTTAAATCTTGAGGTGGTGTTCCAATTGAGGAAAAAGGATATATTTGGTTATTCTCTCCTATTTTTGTATTACCAACAATGTTTACATGCGAATGTAAAACTGAATTGTTACCAATTTCAACCTCTGGACCAATAATACAATAAGGTCCTATCTCTACATTATCTAAAATTTTAGCATTTTTATCAACTATTGCTGTTTTGTGGATCACGCACTATGAATAACAAATTTAATAATTAATACTTATCAACTATTACTACTGATTATTACTTTCTATCTACAATAGTTGCGGACCACTGTGCGTCTGCCATTTTTTTATCTCCAACATATGCTGTCCCTTTATACTTCCATACTCTTCCATGTGATCTAATAGCTTCAATATTAAGTTCTAAAGTGCAATCTGGAATAACTGGATTTCTAAATCTAGCTTTTTCAATTGTCATTAAGAAAACTAATTTATTATCATAGGTTGCTTTATCTAGTCCATTTGCAGTTAAAGCAGCTGCGGCCTGTCCAAAAGCTTCTACAATTAAAACACCAGGCATTACTGGTTCTCCTGGAAAATGGCCGTTCACAAAAAAACTATCTTTTTTAACATTTACAATTGCTGTAGCTGAAAAAAGCTTTTTTATATTTCTTAATTCATTAATAAGAAGCATTGGCTCTCTATGAGGTAGCAATTTTTTTATTTGATCTTTGTTTAAGCTAGTCATTAATTTTATTATCCTTTAAAAAATTTCTTATATTCCTAGCAGGATAACCCATCACTTTTGTATTTGAAGGAATATTTTTAATTACTCCACTACCTCCGCCTATTTTAACATTATCACCTATAACTAAATGACCAGAGATGCCTGCTTGACCTCCGATCATTACTTTATTGCCAAGTGACGAACTTCCTGCAAACCCAACTTGAGCAGTAATAATACAATTTTTACCTATTTTAACGTTATGAGCTACATGTACTTGGTTATCTAAAAACGTGCCGTCTCCAATGACAGTATTAGAGAGTGAACCTCTATCAATAGTATTGTTACATCCAATTTCAACGTTATTTCCAATTATAACTGCTCCTATGTGTGGATATCTAATGTTTAAATTTCCGTCAGGAAAAAAACCAAAACCTTTTTTACCTAAAATTGCGCCATCAAGAATATTTGTATTATTTCCTATAATACTATTTTTAATAATAACGTTATTACCAATGCTACAGTTGTTACCAATACTCACATTTTTTTCAATAATAGTGTTATGACCAATTATACAATTTTTACCAATTTTGACATTTTTTCCTATTAAAACGTTATTACCAAATTTTAAATTTTTAAAATCATTCTTGTTAATTCTACTTACATTAAAATCAGAGTTATCGTTTGCAGAATTTGGATAAAATAAAGATGTTATATAAGATATAGCCACTAACACATTTGGAACTTCAATTGTATATATCTGTGGTGGAATTACACTCAAAAATTTTTTATGAGTTATCACTAATCTTGATTTAGTTTTTGTTATAAATTCTAAGTATTTTATTGAATTAAAGAATGTAATATCATTTTTTTTTGCAGTCTCTAATTCTTTAATATCGTTAACTCGATAATTATCTTTTTGTTTTTCAAGATTTAATAATGATAAAATATCATTAATTTTAACATTTTTTTTTTTTTTGAAAAAAGGGTTATCCATTTTAAAAATTTATTTTTTTAATATTATCATTAAGAAGCTTAATTATTTGGTCTGTTATATCTAGATTTTTTTTTCCAACAATAATGTTTTTTTTTGGAATTACTATTGAAATAGAATTTAAATCAACATATTTAGCAATAATAGGATTTAAAGATTTTATAATTTCTTTTGTATATTCAATTTTAATTTTATTTATTTTATCGATTGAGTCCTTTTTGTCAGATCTATATTTTTTAACCTCTTCAGTTAATGCTACTATTTTTTTATTAAATTCAATTTCATTAAGAATATTTTTTTGGGAAATTAACAATTGTTCTTTCTCAATTAATTTATTTTCCTGTTGTTTATATTTTGAATAATTTTCATTTTTTATTTTTTCTATATGTAAATTAACAAACTTTCCAACATCAGAATTATTTAAAATAAAATTTAAATCAATATATGCAATTTTCGCAAATGTATTTAGGGGTAAAAGTGATAATAATAAAAAATAAATTATAAATTTTTTCATTTTTTAAAAAGATGTTCCTATACGAAATCTAAACTTCTCTGTTTTATCTGTTGTCTCTTTAGACAGTGGAATGGCATACGAAAACGAGAGTGGGCCGATTACTGTGAACCAATTAACTGATATGCCTGTAGCAGATCTAATTTTGTCAGATTCTAAAGAGCTATCGTAATCAACTTCTCTTAAAGTAGCAGCATCAAAAAAAAGATTAAGATCTATATTTTCGAGTCCATTTATAACATTTGGTATAGTTGAATTTAGATTTATAGCAGAGCCAAAATTACCACCAACGTATTCAACACCATCTTTTGGTCCTATTTTTCCAGGTTCAAATCCTCTTAATTTTTTACTAGGAATATAAATCCTTCTTGAGACTCTTACTTCATCATCAATTGAATTGACTGATTTAAAAAATAATTTACCAGATAAAATTAAATTATCTGATACTGAGTGATATTTTGATAAATTAAGAGTATTTCCAATAGATAAATCATCTGAATAAATGGGCAATTCTTGATCAAAACTAACCATATAGCCTTGAGTAGGTTGGTAGTTTTGATCAAGTTTATTCAGTATTACATTATACCTAAATAAATTTTCTAGATAATCACCCTCCTGTTTTTTTTTGTGAGCAGAGGCTGTTGAGGCTGTTTCTAATTTTTCGTAATATGTAGATATATCAAGATTAACATACAGATCAGAATATTGCTCAAAACCTGTTCCAAGACTAAAACCAGTACGAGAGGTTTTAAACCCACCAGTACTTAAAAAATCTGAACTAGTACTTTCTAATGTTGTTTTAAATGAGCGGTCTGTATTTTTAAAATTAGGATTTGTAACTGAAAACTTACCTTTAATTTCATTCTCAGACATTAAAATATTTGTGCCTAATTTAATTCCCTTTCCGAGATAATTTTTTTCTTGAATTCCAGCAGTAATTGTGGCGCCTGAAGTACCTGTTCCAGCACCAGCATATACCTCACCAGTGGGCATTTCTTCAACTAAAATGTCAATTACTTTCATTTGATTATCTGTTTTTGAGTTTTTAATTTTTGATTCAACTTTTTTGAAAATAGCTCTAGATCTAATTGAATTAATAGATTTATCTAAAAGCACTTCATTAAACGCATCACCCTCATCAACAATTAATGAATTTCTTATAACCTTCTCCTCGGTAATAAAATTACCAAAAATATTAATTTGTTCTACATAAAATTTTTCTAAGTCTTCAAATTTAAATTTTAAATTGATTTTATTATTATCAACAATTAATAAATCATATTTAGTATTTAAAAATAAAAACTCCCTTAATAACAAAATTTGGTCAATTTCGTCTAAAATTTTATTTACTTCTTTGGTTGAATATTTTTTACCTTTTAGTTTTTTAATATGGTTGTTGATTTCTACAAAATTTTCTTTATTAAAATCATCATTTATTTCAATTGATAAGTCATTAAAAAAAAACTTTTCACCAGAGTCTATGTTGAAATTTAATTCAAAAAATTTATTATTAATATTTTTTGCATAAGAAGATTTTATATTAACATTATAGTAACCTTTCCGTTGGTAATATTTTTTTAATCTTTTCTCATCTTGTTTAATTTTTAATTCATCTAAATATTTATTAGATGTAATAAACTTCCAAAATCTACCTTCTTCAGATCTGATTATATTTCTTAGTTTTGAGTCTGAAAAAACTTTTTTACCTTGAAAATTTATTTTTTTGATTATTGCTCTCTCACCTAAATTAAAATTATAAACAATATCCACAGAATTGTTTTGATTATCCACCACCTTTGTATCTAACTCTGCAAAGTAATATCCAGTACCTCTTACAATATTTAATAGGAGATTATTTTGTTTGAGAATTTTATTTTTTAAGAAAGGGTATTTTTCAGATTTTTTTGTCAACTCTTCTAATTTGCTTAGTGTATTTTTATTTTTAATTCCACTTATTTTAATTGACTGAATTATAGGATTTTCAATAATTGTAACTTTTAAAATATTATTTTTTGGAGTAATTTTTATATCTTTAAAATAATTTGTTTTATAAAGTTTCTTTATTGATGAATTTAAATCATTAATTGTCAAATCATCAGATAAATTTAAACCCGAAAACATTATAACCGTTTCAACAGAAAGTCTTTCATTGCCCTCAACTATGATTTCCTTATAAATTTTTGCTTTAGATACTGAAAAAGACAATAATAATGAGATAATAAATAAAGTAATTGGCTTTATTAATTTTTTAAGATTTTCAATCATTAAGTTTTAAATTTTTAATAATGTACTGATTAACAATTTCTACCATAGATTTGATATCTTTTATATTCTTAGGTTTAGATGAGTAATATTTTATAAAATACGGTTTATTTAATAATTCTAACATCTTATTGTGAATAGAAATATAAGAAATTTTGTTTAGAAGATAGTTTTTAACAAGCATATCATTTATAGAAACTAAAATTATTTCAAAATAAGTATTTTTAAATTTGTGATTTAATATTTTTAAAAGAGGAAAATTTTTAAGATTAGGTTTAATAAAGTTTAAACTGTTTAATTTATGATAATTAAAATTACTACTTTTATAAATATAATTATTCTTTGATGAATATAGAGCATTTGCGATTGGTATTTCCATTGTAGTTTCATGTGCTACTAATTTTGTTAGTCCATTTTTAAAATTTACTATGGCATGTAAATAAGATTTTGGGTGAATTAATATATCAAATTTACTTCGTTCCATATCAAATATTTTAATTGCTTCAATTATTTCAAAAATTTTATTCATCAAAGTAGCTGAATCAATCGATATCTTTCTCCCCATTTTCCAATTTGGATGATTTAGGGCAAATTTAGGTTTTATATTTTGAATTTTCTTAAGATCTTTATACAAAAATGGACCTCCAGACGCAGTTAAATATATTTTTTTAATATTTTGTTTACTTTCATCTTTAATAAGAGACGAAATTGAAAAATGTTCAGAGTCCAAAGGTATAAATTTTGTCTGCCTTTTTTTTAATTCTTTTCTTATAAATTGCCATCCACAAATAATTGATTCCTTATTAGCCATAGCTAAATTATTTGAATATTTTATTATATCTAATGTTGGTTCAAGTCCCTCAATTCCAGCAATTCCATTTACAGTTAAGAAGGATTTCTTTTTATTATTTTTTAAAGCTTCTTTTATTGTTAGAAAAATTTTAATTTTTTTTTGTCTAAATTTTTTTAAATTATTGAGGTAACTTTTTTTATCAAAAACGACTACTTTTTTAACTCTAAATTGTATTGCTTGTTTGAAAATTTTTTCAACATTTTTATTAGTAGATAATAATTTTATATTAAAGTTTGATTTATCTTTTTTAATTAATTTTAATGTTGTTTTTCCAATTGATCCTGTTGAACCTAATAAGAAAATATCTTTTGTCATTTTAAATAGAAATCAATACTAATCCAAATGGTAATGCAATTAAAACACCATCTATTCTGTCTAAAATTCCTCCATGCCCTGGCAAAATTGATCCTGTATCTTTTAATTTTGCTTTTCTTTTAATAAATGAGATAGTTAAGTCTCCAAACTGCGAAATCAATGAAATTATTGTTATGAAAATTAAATAATTCAATTCAAGGATTAAATATTCTTCGAAAAAAATATAATAAAAATGACCAAGAGTTATTGAAATAAAAAATGATCCTAAGACTCCAGAATAGGTTTTGTTAGGGCTGATTTGTGTTAATTTTTTACCTCCCAGAAGTTTTCCAAATATAAAGCCCCCCGTATCTGTAGATATACATATTAATATTATAAAAATTAAAGATATTGTATTTTTGTTGTTAAA